>CAYRCD010000016.1:0-37225 GCA_964422735.1 uncultured Dehalococcoidia bacterium
GAGTCCGAGAAGACCAGGACAAGCCATCTCGATCAGGCAAACGCCCTCCGCGACAAAGCCACTGCGCGCGTAGTCCGCATCGACCAGGACAGGTCTTAGCTAAGACGTGGGATAGACGGCCCCAACACACTGGCCCGAGATGCCCGCCATCCCGCGGGGGAGACGGCCGAGTTCGAGTCGGAGATCTTCGCCCGTATGCTGCCGGAGATCATGGGCAGCGAGTACAAAGCCAGTAATCAACAACCGGCCCAGATGACGACCGCGACCAGCGGTCTGCCAACAGTGGCCGCCGCAATGCGGGTCGCGATTTCGCGGGCATTGCGACAGCTCGAGGAGGTCGGGCGCGATGGTCTGATCTGGCGGACCAGATCGCCTTAGCCCCACTCCCGCGGCGGGCCAGAAAACCCAGCCTGGCTCAACATCGGCCAACCGCCGCCGATAATCGCTCGTACGAAATATCTCCCTGCGGGTATCTAAGAGGAGTCTGGGCTGGTGGCGGCCAGGTCATGTGTTAGCTGCGGCAGGCCGCTCGCGCCGGGGCGGAAATTCTGCACTTCGTGTGGCGCCGAGCAGCTCGCGCGTTGCCGCAACTGCCACAGCGAACTCGAGGCGGCCGGGCCGTTCTGCCCCGGTTGCGGTACGCGGACGGACGCCCAGGAGCAGGACGCGGCTGGTCTGCGGCCGGCGGAACCCGTGTCGGCGACGCGGGCGGCGGACGGATCCAATAAGCGGTTGGTATTCGCGGGCGGCGGGTTCCTTCTCGCCGCGATGGCGGCCGGACTGGTCCTGCTGCTGGCCGGTGGCGACTCGGGAGGCTCTTCCGCGGCCACCGCCAGTACTGGACTCCGCCTGCTCACATCCTCGGAGTACGCCGGCGCTAACGAAAAGCTAGCCGACGGCGTGGCCGAGCTGAACCGGCGCCAGTTGCGCGCCTGGGGGACGGCCCGCCAGCTAGTGGACGAGGGGTCCAGTCCGGATAAGCAGTCTGCCCTGGACAGGGACCTCGTCGACGTTGCCACGCAGGCCGCGGTGGTCGCGGACCTGGCGCAGTCGATCGGAACGACGGCGGCGAACCAGGACGAAGGGAGCGATGCCGCGCGCCAAAGCGCCGCGCCTTTCTTTGACATCGCCGCTCTGGCGAACACGCAGGTCATCGAGGCCCAGAACTCTCGCGACGACCTCCAGAAGGGCAGCCTGCGCGCCCAGGACACGGCGGCCATGCTGAGCGAGTTTGGCGCCAGGCTCTGGAACCCGGCGGTGAACGAAAAGGGCTTGCCGCCCGTCGCGTTCCAACCTCCCCCGGCGGCCAGGGTGAACGTGGCCACTGTGATCGTATTGTCGCCGGAAGTCGCCACGCGGGTTGTCACGAGCGCCTCAACCGGCGGGGCGCCGCCGGGAGTTTGGACGGCGCGGTCGCAGGACAGCGTTCCCCAGCGGCTGCTGATACCGCCCGCGCAGCGACCAATCCCGCAACTGCTTGACGCGAACATTGCCGCCTATGTGAAGACTGCCAGCGGTCAGGGCGACCCTGAGCTGTCCCGCCGCTTCGCGGCCCTGCAGCTGGCGCGTTTGAACGGCAAGGCGCTCACCCCGAGCGACGTCCTCGCCGGCGCGACACTTGACTACTCGGTCGCCAAAGGCGTCTCCATCGCCGGCCCCCGCGAGCTCGCAAGCATGCTCGTGCCCTCCTACGCCAGGGGCACGGCCGTCCTCATGAAGTCGCGCGCCACGGGCGAGAGTAACCCGATCAATGAGCTTTTCGGCCTCAGCGGCGGGGCCCAGCCGCAGTCCCAGGGTAGCGTGCCGATCGCGGACCCGCCGCCCGTCGTTCAGCTGTCGATCACCGACATCAAGGTCAGGGAAGTGAAGCAGAGCTCCCCCAACTCGTTCGCCGAGGCCAGGGCCACGATCGATTTCACGGTAAGCTGGTCCAGCACTCTGGGGAACCCTTCCTTCCCAATTACCTGCAATACGGGAGAGGCCGTTCAAGCGACCACGCAAAACGGTAGCCTGAAGCAAACGGTCACCTACAGCCTCATCCTCTATCCGGGAAACGCCTACCTCTACTGCAGCGCCGGAACCTGGGGACGGCCTTTGGGCTCCGCGGAGGTCGCCGTTCTCGTCGGCACGTCCGCGGCGGCGACGGCACGGGCCGACCTGGTAGAGACTCAGTACCTCGAGATGGGCGTCACCTTGACGGTCGAGGCCAGGGCGGCTGGCGCCACGGGCACCGCCCAGGCGCGCGCGACTCAGGCCTCAGTCGCCACCGAGCGAGCGGTGAGCGCCGAACTGGCGGCCACCCGCAGCGCTGAAACCAACGTCACGGCGACGGCGTTCGCGGTCAACGAGCGCGCGACGCGGACCGCGGAGGCGGGGCAGCCCCGGCCGCCCGCCGGCCCACCGCCGGGCCAGGCGCCACCGACCAACACGCCCCCGGCGACGGCTTTCGTCCCGGTCCAGGTCGCCAGCGGAGCCATGGGTATAACGACACCAAGCATGGGCAGCAGTCTTGTCCTATCCACCCAGCGCCTCTATCAGCTCTGTATCACCGGGTCCATGCAAGGCAAGCTGAACACCGAACCGGCCGACGCGCCTAACCACGGCATCGGGCCCAGTGTGTTCATCGGTGGAGGCCACATTGGCGGCGCGCCGCCCATCGGCGGCAACGGCTGCGTGACCTTCCAGGGCCAGGGCACCGGCGTCTCGATCACCTGCGGCCACTTCTCCGCGGTTTCGGGCCAGTTCCAATTTGTTATCCGAGACCTCGGACCGTTGTAGCCAGCCTGTCTTAGCCTAGCGGGATAGGCACGGTCACTCCCCCGGGGGATCCTCAGGGGCCAACTCGGCGCGGGAGTAAAATGGCGCCGCCATGGATATTGAGGTCATGTCGGACCAAGGCGGGCAAAAGTGACCAGTTCTTCCACGATCACCCTCCTCGTCGCAGACTTCGCCGGCTCAACCAGGGTTTTTGAGGCCATGCCAGACGACGAAGCTTACCTTTTTCTTAAAGAGTACTTGGGGCGCCTTCGCGCGAACATCGAGGCGTCGCGGGGCCGCGAAGTGAAGAGTTTGGGCGACGGTTTAATGGTCGCCTTTGACAATGCGGCCGATGGTGTCGCCTGTGCGGTGGCGATGCAACGGGCGATTGAAGAAGCGAACCGCGATCTTGAGAGTGATCGGCGGCTCGAGCTTCGCGTCGGGATGAACGTCGGCGAAGCGATTCGCGACGAAAGTGACTACTTCGGCAGGCCCGTCATAATCGCATCGAGGCTGAGTGACGCCGCTGAATCCGGCCAGATACTTGTCAGTTACTTGCTGCGAGAAGTCGTTGGCTCGCGAGGCGGCTTCGCCTTCCGCGCCTTGGGGCAACGGGCGCTGGGAGGGATGCGCGAACCGATGTCCGTTTATGAGGTCGATTGGCGCACAGGTCACGGCGCTCAAGCGGCAGCGAACCCTAAGGCCGAGGTTGGGCCATCCGCGCCGATAAGCGAAAGTCGCGCCGAAGCGAGGCCGCTACCTCAAATCACCGCGACGATCCTTTTTCTTGACGTGGTCGACTCTACGCCTTTGACCGCGCACCTCGGCGACACCGCCTATCGTGACAAGTCGCGCGAGTTGGACACCATCCTTCGAGGGGTCATCCGAGGGGCGAACGGCACGCCCTTGGACGGCAAGGTGCTCGGGGACGGCGTTATGGCGATCTTCACTGCGGCACGACAGGCCGTAGAGTGCGCTTTACAATGCATGGCAGCGGCCGAGCCTACCGGCCTTCTGCTCCATGCCGGCCTTCATGCGGGAGACGTCATCCGCGAACGTGACAACGTCTACGGTCTCGCGGTCAATGTCGCGGCCCGCATTCAGGCGGCAACCGCGCCGGGCCAGATACTTGTTTCCGACATCGTCCGTGGGCTCGCACGAGCGTCAACTAACGTCACCTTCCTCGACCGCGGCGAGCACGATCTCAAGGGCGTGTCCGAGCCCGTGCGGCTGTATGAGGTGCGGGCCGGCGACTAAGGCCGCGAACATCACGCCTCCTCCATTGGGGAAGGTCGACCCTGGCGAGTCACAGGAGGGGCAAAAGTGGGCCGCCGTCGGGCGAGCGTGGGTTCGGCACAAGGCGGTGCCGTGCCGGATCGATGTGCCAGTCCATTTCCTCCAATGGGACAGCACCTAGCAGGGGCCGAGCCCGCGAAGGCAATTCGACAACTTGCACCCGTGCCGTCCGCCCCAGGACCTCGACCTCGGCGATGCCAAACAGCCGCAAATCGATTATGTTGCCATCGGCGGTCTCGCCCTTCATCGTCCCGACCTGCACGAGCCGGAGCTTTTCGACCAGTTCAGCCGGAAGACAGAGCTCAACCGCACCCGAATCGACAAGAGCATCACACCTCACGTCCTCGACTTGCTGGTCCTGAGGGAAGAAGCGGTTCTGCCAGTTACGTATAGTGATCGGGACTGTAAAGACACCCATCGCCGTCTGACCAAGTTACCAGACTTTGGGCGCGAGTATGCGCGCCCACGCAGCGCATTTCCTCCCCGCAGCGCCAGCTAGAGACGGATTACGGCCCGGTTAGGGTCGGGCTCCTTGAGATCATGCCCTGACCGCTCGAGGAGAACACGGCGGCGCGAGTTCTATTGCCCGCGCGGACACCGCGTCAGAGCGAGACGAAATTCCCTGAGGGTTTGCGACGCTCGTTCTACGCCGGCACGGCCGCCAGCGCCTGGTTCAGCGCCTCCTTGGCCTTGCGGATCTCGCGCAGCGAGCCGAGGAAGTCCCCCGTGCCCGCTTCCTTGCGGTCGTAGACCTTGCGTCCGTCGACGTAAATCTCGAACCGGCCTTCGCCGACGGGCGTCAGCGTGATGCTGGTCTCCCTGATCTTGCCGTCACAGATTTCGGTTGCCACACTGGCAGCCTTCCAGAAGTAGCCTCAAGATACGCAGTATTTGATCTCCAGGGTCACTTTGCCTTCGGCCATCCCTCAACTCCTCCCAAGCTAACGCGCTTTGCCCATTGTTGCGATGCGTCCGCGAGGCTGTCAATCGGGCTCTGTGCGGGGACCAGGACATCCTATACACCCGGCGGAGCGCACTTGGGGTGCTCGGAGTAAAATGGCGCCGCCCTCAATGCGCACGCGTTGCGGGGCTTCACATAGAAGGGAAGAAGGCGTGAGCGGAGAGATCGGCATCGTAGTGCAGGCGCCCGCGGCCGCGGCAGCGGTCGACCTCATCGTCGAGGCGGAGCGTCTGGGCATTCCCGCGGCCTGGATGACGACCGGCGGCGTCCAGGCCGACGCTTTGACCGTGTTCGCCGCCGCGGCGGCCCGGACTGAGCGCATCGTCCTGGGCAGCGCCATCATCCCAACCTGGCCGCGCAACCCCGTTTTCATCGCCCAGCAGGCGCTGGCTATCGAATCGCTGGCCCCGGGACGCCTTCGACTGGGCATCGGACCGAGCACCGAGGCGGCGATGCGCCCTTTCGGCGTCCGCTTCCGCACCCCGCTCAGGCAGCTACGTGAGTACTTGATCGTCCTGCGTACCTTGCTCCATGAGGGAAGCGTCGACTTCACGGGGAAGATCGTGCGCGCTCGGGCGCGCATCGCTCAGCCGTTGAGCACGCCGGTGATGGCGTCGGCGCTGCAGGAGGGTTCGTTCGAGCTTTGCGGCGAGCTTGCCGACGGCGCCATCTCCTGGGTCTGCCCGCCGGCCTACCTGCGCGAGCGCGCCCTGCCGGCCCTGCGCCGGGGCGCTCAGGCCGCCGGGCGCGAGCCGCCGCCCCTCGTGGTGCACACGCCGATCTGCGTCGAGGAGGACGCGGCCGCGGTGCGCGAGGCGGCGCAACGCCAGATCGGCATGTACGCGCGTTTCCAGTTCTACCAGGACATGTTCGCAAAGGCCGGCTTTCCCGCGGCGGGGGAGGGGTTCAGCCCGGAGCTGGTGGACGGGCTCGTGGTGTATGGCAGCGAAGAAACGGTCGCGCGTAAGCTGGTCGGGCTCGCGGCGTCGGGCATCGGCCACGTGATGGCCATGCCGCTGATATCCGGTGGCGACCGTCAGGCCTCGCTCCAGCGCGCCTTTGCGGCAGTGGCGCGCGCGGCACAGGCGTAAGGAGACGCCGGTGTCCTGTCCCCGCTGCGGAGCTCAAGTTCCCGAGGGCCAGCGGTTCTGCGGCAGCTGCGGCGCCCCGATGCCGGCCGCGCCCGCGGCTCCCCCCTCGCCGCCGCTGCCGCCGCAGGCGCCGCGCTGTCCCCGCTGTTCCGCGCCCGTTCGTGCCGGTAACACCTTCTGCGGGACTTGCGGCGCCGCAATACCGGCGACGCCCGGCGTCGTCGCGGCGCCCACGGGGTCCGCGTCCGCCGGCAGCGCCCCGAGGGCAAGCCAGGCGAGCACCACGAGGATGCTCGCGCTGGCCGCCCTGGGCGGGTTCGCCCTTGCGGCTGTCGCCACCGTCCTCCCCTGGGAGTCGCATAGAGGGTTCTCATATCACGGCTGGGACGTCGGCGCGTCATACCAGATCGCCAAATGGATAGGCACCGCGGATAAGGCCGGCCATTTTGAGTGGGGTGAGCTGGGCCCGTACCTCGAGCAGATGATCGACGCCGTTCTCATCGCTCTCCTGCTCGGGGCCGCCGTGCTCGCGATCGTCGTTAAGATTCGAACTGAGAGGATGCCGCTCCACCCTTTCCTACCGGCGGCTCTGGGGGCGGTCGTGGCGGTCATCGGCGTCATTGAGTTCCGATTCGTCAAGGAATACTTCAACGACCCATTCTATCGCCGTATCTATCAGGGCCGGGAAGGCTTCGGCGTCGGTTCTGGGCTGTACCTCCTCGTGGCCGGCAGCGTGGTGGGCACGATCTGCGCATACTTCCTGGGTAAGCCCGAAGGGGAGGGACACTGAGTACAGGCAGGGCGGCGACACGGCGTGCTGTAAGGAGCGACGAGAGATGCGAGACTTCGATGGCAAGGTGGCGGTGGTCACGGGCGCGGCGAGCGGCATGGGCCGCGCCTTCGCGGAGCGCTTCGCCCGCGAGGGCATGAAGGTCGTGATGGCCGACGTCGAGAAGGACGCCCTCGACGTCGCCGTGCAGGAGCTGCGGCGCCAGGAGCTCCAGGTCATGGGCGTCCTCACCGACACTTCGAAGCTGGAGTCGGTGCAGGAGCTGGCGCGGAAAGCGCTGGACGCCTATGGCAAGGTCCACATGGTCTTCAACAACGCCGGCGTGGCCGGCGGCGGCGCCGCCGCGATCTGGGAGGCGACGGAGAAGGACTGGGCGTGGATAGTCGGCGTCAACTTCTGGGGTGTCGTCCACGGCATCCGAACGTTCCTGCCGATCATGCTGGCGCAGGAAGAGGAAGGGCACATCGTCAACACGGCCTCGGTCGCCGGTCTGATCCCGGGCGGCGGCATTTACGGCGTGACCAAGCACGCCGTCGTGAGCCTTTCTGAGTCGGTCTTCAACCAGCTGAAGCTCCGGGAGGCGAAGGTCGGCGTCTCCGTCCTCTGTCCCGGATATGTCAACACGCGCATCCTGGAGGCCGGCCGCAACCGGCCGGCAGAGCTCCGCAATGAGGTCGAGCCGCCGGACCCGCTCGGTCCGCGCTTGGGCCCAGACCTGATCGCCAACGGTATGCCGCCGACTCAGGTCGCCGACATCGTTTTCGAGGCCGTCCGCAACGACCAGTTCTACATCACGACGACCTCGGACTTCGACAACTACATCCGGACGCGGTTCGAGAACATCCTCGGGCGTCGGAACCCGGTGCCGCGCGGCTACGGTGGGTAAGTGGGATCCGGCGATAAAATTTCCCCCAGGATTGGGGGTTAGGGGGCGATAATCTGGTTTGCTGGCGCGGAAAGGCATTCTTCATCGACCCTCAGCGGTGAGGACCCAGATGTAGCCCCGAACTGGAGCTGAGAGGCAAAATCCCCCCAGGATTTGGGGGTTAGGGGGCGGTGACGCTGCGGCAAAGGACGACCTATCGAGTTCGAGGAGCCTCGGCACAGTTGAGAGAGGAAGCAAATCATAGCCCCGAACTGGAGCTGAGAGGCAAAATCCCCCCAGGATTGGGGTTAGGGGGCGATGCAAAATCCCCCCAGGATTGGGGGTTAGGGGGCGACAACGCAGCGGCAAAGGACGACCTATCGAGTTCGAGGAGCCTCGGCACAGTTGAGAGAGGAAGCAAATCATAGCCCCGAACTGGAGCTGAGAGGCAAAATCCCCCCAGGATTGGGGTTAGGGGGCGATGCAAAGTCCCCCCAGGATTGGGGGTCAGGGGGCGATGCAAAATCCCCCCAGGATTGGGGGTTAGGGGGCGATAACGCAGCGGCAAACGACGACCGATCGAGTTCGAGGAGCCTCGGCACAGCTGGTGGAGATGGCCCAACGCATGCGCGCAAGCATGACAGCACCCGAACGATTTTTATGGGAGGCTTTGCGCAAACGACAGGTCGATGGTTTGCGATTCCGCTCCCAGCATCCCTTGGGCCGGTTCATCCTCGATTTCTGTTGCCCATCGATCAGGTTGGCGATTGAAGTGGACGGCCCGGACCATCGCCCCGACACGGATGAGGCTCGGGACGAACACCTCTTCGCGTATGGTTACACTGTTCTAAGGTTCTCGAATGAAGAGGTCTTGACGGATCTCGGTTCTGTGTTAGCTCGAATACGCGCGGTCGCACTGCGGCGGCCTGCGCGGAGCGACAGGATCGTGGCCCCCAGGATTGGGGGTCAGGGGGCGATGCAAATCCCCCCCAGGATTGGGGGTCAGGGGGCGATGCAAAGTCCCCCCAGGATTGGGGGTCAGGGGGGCGAGCACAACGACCACGCGTCCCCGTCGACGCGTGGCCAGAGATAGCTTTGACCGAAATCGCCATCCCCAGGCGGCCAGACGAGATCACCCCGGAATGGGCGACGCAGGTCCTGCGCGCGGATGGCTGCCTCCAGGATGGGCGCGTGGCTTCGGTTGCGATAGAGGCGATCGGCGTCGGCCGTGGCTACGTCGGCCAGACGTTGCGCATCGGCCTGGAATTCGAGGGCCCGCCCGGACGCGCGCCGCCATCGATCGTCGCCAAGCTGCCGACGTTCGTGAATTACGGCCCGGAAGTCGCGCAGTTGGTGGACCTGCTCTACGCGACCGAGATCAGCTGGTACCGCGACCTGAGGGCCGAAACACCGGTGCGCGCTCCGCACAGCTTTTGGGGCGGCTCGGACCCCGAGTCGCATCGGTTCTGCCTCGTCCTCGAAGACCTGGGCCACCTGAGGACGGCCGACCAGGTTGGCTCCTGCTCCATCGAGGAGGCCGGCCTGATCGTCAGAAATCTGGCCCGGATGCACGCCCGCTGGTGGGAGAGTCCGCGCTTGGATGCGATCGACTGGCTTCCTACTGCCGAAGAGCAGGGCCTGATCGGGCGAGAGCTCTATCTGCTCGGGTGGCAACCGTTCTGGGAGCGGCTCGGGCCGCCGCTCGCGCCGGGCTTTGAGGCACTGGGCCGGAAGATTGGCCCTGCCATGATCGATATTTCCCTGGCGGCGGCGGGATCGGCGAAGACGCTCGTCCACGGCGACTATCGCCTGGAGAACTTCCTCTTTGGCGAGCCGGGGTCCGACGATGAGCTGGTCGTGCTCGACTGGCAGATCGTCGGCCACGGTTCCGGCCTCCGAGACCTGGCCTACTTCCTCGGCCAGAACCTGACCGTGGAGGTCCGGCGTGCTAACGAGGAACGGTTGCTGCATCTTTATTACGAAGGCATCCAGGAAGGTGGCGTGCGCGGCTACTCTTTCGCCAGCTGCTTCGACGACTATCGCCGCGGCCTGCTGCTGGCCATGCTCGTCCCCGTGAACGGCGTCCGTGCGCTAAACGAGGCCGCCGGCAGCGGCGGCGGCCTGACCGATGTCCAGCAGGCCATGGTCCAGCAGGCGATGGACTCGGGGCTGCGGCTGATCAGCACCATGGCGGAGCGCAACGTGGCCGCGATCCTCGATAACGCCGCCGGCGAGCTTCTGCCCTGAAGCTCTCGATGTTCAGGACTCCCGCCGGTTGAGTGCCGGGATACCGTCGAAGTCGGTGTCGAACGTTAGGATGTCCGTGAGCTTCAAGCGCTGCATCAGGACCACGTGATAGCAGTCGGCAAAGCCGAGCCGGCGACTCAGATAGAGTTCGAAAACATTGCGATAGTGTCGTTTCCCCGGCAGTTCAATGCCCGGCAACTCAATGATCGGGACCAGGGCCGCCGCGATTCGGTCGCGGGACTCTCTGTATGACCTCTGCAGTGTAACGACGGATTCGAAGATGACTATGTCGGAGGTCCGAGCGGAGATCTCGCCTCGTTCGAGGCGCCCAAGCAGGGCCGTCGCCTTGGGAGACAGAACCGGGTCGTCCTGCCGTAGATGGCGAAGGAGTACGTTAGTGTCCAGAAAGGCGAGCGCCACTTAGCGTTCCTGCTCGTCGGTCTCAAGGGCCATCTCCTCCTCAGCCGCGGCCTTCTCCTCCTTCGGACTCAGGCCGGGAATGTGGCTCTTGAGCATGCCGGCGGTCAGCGCAACCACGCTCTCAGCCGGAGCAATCTGGACTTTGCCCTCCGCGACGACGAATGCAACCTTGTCCCTGGTGGAGAGCCCCAGAAGCCTGCGGATCTGCACGGGTATGGTCACCTGGCCCTTTTTAGTCACACTTGACGTAAATGGGTAGCGCGGCGCCCCAACTCGGCTCATAGTAAGACTACCTTACCATCAGACGTACCTCTCCTCCAGTGGTAATACCCCAGGGACGACCCTGCCCTGGTGTATAGCATGTCCTGGCCCCCGTACAGCGGCGTGTTGACATCTAGTCGCGTGACCAATCATCCCGCCATGTTCGCCTCCTGGACTCCGCGGCCGTGACAAATACCGCGACCGTAACGATCCTCTTCACCGACGTCGTCGGCTCGACCGCCATGCGCACCGGACGCGGCGACGACGCGGCCCACCGGCTGCTCCAGATGCATAACGACCTCGTCCGACGCGAGATCGAGCGCCAGGGCGGCGAAGAGGTCAAGACCATCGGCGACAGCTTCATGGTCGCCTTCGGCTCGGCCCGCAAGGCCGTCGAGTGCGCAATCGCAGTACAGCGCGCCCTCGCCCTTCGACACGCTCAGGGTGAGCTGGTAGCAGGCTTCGTACCGATCCACGTTCGCATCGGCCTCAACGTCGGCGAAGCGATCCAGGAAGGTGGCGACTACTTCAGTGCCGCCGTCGACGCCGCCGCCAGGGTCATGGCCAAGGCTAACGGCGGCCAGATACTGGTCTCCGAGACCGTTCGGGCCGTAATCGGCGCGACGAAAGACATCCAGTTCGTCGACCGGGGCCGCTTCCGCCTCAAGGGCTTCGACGAGCGCTGGCGCCTGTTCGAGGTTGCCTGGCGGGAGGAGGCGCCCGCCTTCGAGCCTGCCCTCCTCGAGCGCACGCCCTTCGTCGCCCGCGACGAGGAGCGCAAGACCCTGTGCCGCCTCCTCGACCAGGTCCAGCAGGGCCGGGGCGCCCTGGTCATGCTCGGCGGCGAGCCCGGCGTGGGCAAGACCCGCCTCACCGAAGAGCTGACAGCCGAGGCCCGCGCCCGCAACTTCTTCACGGTCGCCGGCCACTGCTACGAGATGGAAGGGGCGCCGCCCTACATCCCTTTCAGCGAGATGCTGGAACACGTCTGCCGCGTCGTTCCTCCGGACCTCTTGCGCGAGACCCTCGGCGATGCGGCGCCTGAGGTCGCGAAGTTGACGCCGCGAGTCCGTCAGCTCTTTCCCGACCTGCCGCCGCCGATCGAGCTGCCGCCGCAGCAAGGGCGGCACTTCCTCTTCGACAACTTCGCCGAGTATCTGGAGCGCGCCGCGAACAGGCAGCGCCTCCTCCTCGTCCTCGAGGACCTCCACTGGGCCGACGACGCCACGCTCGTCCTGGTCGAGCACCTCGCCCGCCGTCTCCCGCGGCTCCCCGTCCTCATCGTCGGCACCTACCGTGACGTCGAGCTGGACGTCTCCCGCCCACTTGCGCGCACCCTGGAGCAGGCGACGCGGCAGCACCTCGCCCAACGTATCAGCCTCAAGCGCTTCGGCCCCGAGGGAGTGAGCGCAATGCTCAAGGTTGCGCCCGCCCTCGCCAAGGAGCGTCTTGCGGCGACAGCGCGCCTGGCATATCGCACCCGCGCTCTTGTCCTTGCTCAATTGTCGGCTACAATTCGCGCGATATGTCGATTAGCAATCCCGAGATTCGAGTCCTTTCCCGTGGCGGGCTGGGCCGGATTGCCGAGTTTGGCCAGGGATACATAGCCCTCGACGCTGGTGACTGGGAGGAGGCGCGGCGTTTCTTCCTCAATGCCACTGCCGGCGGCAAAGGCCCCGAGGCATTCGAGGGGCTCGCGATGTCGGCCTCCCTGCTCCTAGATGAAGAGGCGGCATTCCGGGCGTGGCAGACAGCGTACGAGCTCTTCCTTCAAGGCGGCGACCGTCTCGGTGCGGTCAGGGCGGCCTTCTGGATAGCGGATTCTCTGATCGTGAAAGGCGAGCCAGCCGTGGCGAACGGCTGGGTCGGACGGGCTCGCAGCCTCCTCGACGGGCTCGCCCTGGCTCCAGAACACGGCTGGATGTGTCTCCTCGAGGCCGAGGCGCTCCTCCAGAACAGTGATGCCGATGCTTCTCGGTCGCTCGCCCGCAAGAGTGGCGCCATCGGCCGTTCGACGGGGGACACCGGGCTTGAGATGTGCAGTCTGGGGCTGGAGGGGCTTTCTCTAGTCAGCGGCGGGCTTGTCTCGGAAGGCATGAGCAAGCTCGATGAGGCGGCGGCGGCCTGCCTGGCCGGCGAAGTCAAGGACTTTTGGGTGCTCAGCTGCGTGCTCTGCATGATGATGATGGCTTGCAATAGAGCGCGCGACTATGAGCGGGCGAGACAGTGGATCGGGCACGTCGAGAGGCTCGCGAAACGCTGGGCCAACCGCGAGCTGCTCATCTTCTGCCTGGCGCACTATGCCGGCGTGCTCATGTGTCGGGGCCTCTGGGAGGAAGCGGAGGCCGAGCTAAGGCACGCTATCGACGACCTCGGGGGCATCTGGCCCTCGGTAGTTACTGAGAGCACCGCGCGTCTCGCGGAGCTGCGCCGCCGCCAGGGACGCTGGGAAGAGGCAGCCGCGCTCTTCGAAGCGGTCAAGAACGAAACCCTTGGCCGGCTCGGCCTGGCCGCGCTCGCTCTTGATAGGGGGCGGCTTGATCTTGCCAGAGACGAGGTGGAACGCTGCCTTCGGCGCCTGCCTCGAAGCGGCCGCCTGGACCGCGTTCCTGCGCTCGAACTGCATGTGCGCCTGTGCCTCGATTCCCGGAACCTCGACGAAGCGAAGGAGGCCCTGGCCGAGCTGGAAGAGATAGCTGCTCTTGTCCAGACCAAGCCCGTCCTCGCCTCGGCGAGCCTGGCGAGGGGCCTCATAGCCTGCACGGGAGGCGACCTCGATGAGTCGCGGCGTCGGCTGGAAGACGCAGTGGACCTGTTCGCGGCCAGCGAGGCGCCGTTCGAGGCTAGCCAAGCTAGGCTGGAGCTGGCGAAGGCACTGGTTCTGTTGGGGCGGTGCGAAGACGCCGCCCGTCAGATCTACCGCGCTCTGGCCGCGTTCAAGAGGCTCGGCGCGCAGAAAGAGGCCGAGCGAGCGCGACGGCTCCTTGCCGGCATCCGGTCAGCCTCGGGAATCTCGGAGCCTGGGGTTGGAGAGACCGGGCTGACGCAGCGGGAGATCGAGGTTCTTCATTTGCTCGCCATTGGTCTCAGCAACCAGGAAATCGCGCTTGAGCTGGTGGTCAGCACGCGGACGGTTGAGCGCCACATATCGAACATTTATCAAAAGCTCGGCCTGACCGGCAGATCGGCGCGGGCAGCGGCCGCGGCTCACGTCTTTTCGGCCGGACCCGCTCGGCACTAAGTGTAATCCAGGCTTTCTACGTGTAGGACCCGCGCCAAAGATGGGTGTCGACACTCATGCCTCTGTCGGCGGCCGGACCTACGCTTGGCACCGTCCGGTGGTCCGCCGGACGTGGAGCAGAAGCTTTCGCACCCGGCGGGCGCCGGCGAAATCGACGAAGTCGAGGAGAAAACATGCAGGTGGCCACTAACTGGCTTGAGGCAGCCCGACCCTTGCGGCCGGAGATCGAGGCGACAGCCGAGGAGGGCCAGTGGCTGTCCGTTCGGATTTGGCGTTATACCGACAGGAGTAGGAGGATTCGCCATGACCATGACCGCCGCTGAAGCATGGGCCGCCCGGATAGACGCGTTATACGCGCTGATTGACCAGGTCTACGTCCCGTTAGAGGAAATCGCCCCGGAGGAGATGGGGGCCTTTTTCTCGGATCACCCGCTCCTCCGATTGGACCCACGTCGGGAGCTGGACTCCGAGTTGACCGCCGTCGCCTCCTACTTGCGGCCCGAGGATGTCCTCGTCGATGTGGGAGGAGGAAGCGGCCGGGTGGGCCTCCCGATGGCCCTTCGCTGCCGCGAAGTCATCCATGTCGACCCGTCGGATCCGCAATTCTTCGTCGAGGCATCGGCTGCGCGAGCGGGGATCAGCAACGTGGCCAGCGTCCAGGCCGAGTGGATGCAAGCGGAAGGTGTCGAGGGAGACGTATGCCTCGCAGCGAACGTCCTCGACCTGGTCCGCGACGTCGTTCCCTTCATTGAGAAACTCGAGGCCGCCGCCCGCCGGCGAGTCATCATCGTGGGACTAGCCACTATCCCCTTCCTAGGGATGTGGCGCCTCCTTGCCGGCCTGCATGACGAGACCGGGCCGGACTATAGCTCTCTTGGGTTGTTACCAGTTCTGTGGGAGATGGGAATGCTCCCTGACGTGTCGGTCTTACCGTTCCAGCCGCCGGCAGACGTATGGGGCTTTCCGGCGCAGCCCCTCCCCGGATTAATGCCGCCACGGTCGCGAGAAGAGGCGGTGGAGCGGGTGCTCGGCTTCTCCTATTTCGGCAGGTTGCGCGACCCGGAGCATGCCCGGCCGCTGATCGAAGCACGCTTCGACGATTTCTTCGTCCGGGTTCGGGACGGCTTTATCCTGGGCCAACCCTGGACTCAGCGTTACATACTTATCACCTGGGAAAAGGGACAGCGCCTCACGGAGGCGAACGGTGGCACCTCGACACTCTCGGCGACGGGAGGGTGACGCGGTGGCGCCTCTTCGCGGACACGGCTGGCGCGGCAGCGGCGTATCGCGGCGCCGAGGCCGTCATCAAAGCGAAGTACGACCAGATGAACCTGTTCCGCCTGAACCAGAACATAAAGCCGAGTAGCTGAGCCGGGTCATTGAGGGCGTCGTAGCCTGAGGCGGCAAATTAGGGACTAAGGAGGAGAGATGCAAGTAGCTACTAACTGGGTGGAGGCAGCGCGGTCCTTGCGGCCGGAGATCGAGGCGACAGCCGAGGAGGGCCAACAGACGCGTCGCGTGCCGCAGCGAATCATCGACGCGCTCCTCGATGCCGGGCTCTACCGCCTGACCGTGCCGCGCTGCTACGGCGGCGAGCAGGTGAGCAGCGAGACCCTGTTCCACGTCGTGGCGGAGATAGCGGGCGCCGACGGGTCCACGGCGTTTACTTACGGGAACGGACTCAGCTGGCAAGCCATTGTGCCCTTTCTCCCGGAGCCAGGTGCAAGGGAGGTCCTGGCAGACCCCAGGGTCGTCATCGCCGGATCCCTCACGCCCGGAGGTCGCGCCACGCCCGTACGCGGCGGCTATGAGCTTTCCGGGCGCTGGCCCTTCAATAGCGGCTGTGTTCATGCTCAGTGGTGGCTCGGCTCCGCCCTGATTCCGGACGGTGAGGCCGTGAGCATGAGGCCCGACGGCATGCCGGAGATGCTTGTGCTGTTCCTCCCTGCCTCCGACTGCCAGATAATGGACACTTGGGATGGTCCCGGACTGCGCGCCACCGCCAGCCACCACATCACCGTCGAAGATGTCTTTGTCCCCGAATCCCGCGCCTTTCCATTTATAGACGGCCATCCCCAGTGCCCAGGTTATCCCGACCATGCCACCGTCTTCGATGTCTGGCTGGCGACAATTTGGGGTGCCACCCACGCTTGGGGGTCCGGCATTGCTCGCACCGCCATTGACTCCTTTGTCGCGCTTGCGGCCGGCAAGACGCCCGTCATGGGGCAGACGCTCCTTCGCGACAAGGCCACGGTCCAGGAACTGGTTGCGAAGGCAGAGGCGCTCCTCCGCTCGGCGCGCGCCTTCGCTCTCGAGACCGTCCGCGAGGTAGAGACCGCCTGGACGAGTGAGGGCAGGCTGACCGACGAGCATCGCGCGCTTTCCTGGTTGACAGGCGTGCACACCACATCTGCATGCGCGGAGGCCGTCGATCTCGTCTATCTGGCAGCGGGAGCAAGCGCCGTCCACGCGAAGAGCCGGCTCGGTCGCTGCTGGCGCGACATCCACACATTGACCCAGCACGGAGGCGTCTCGCACATGAACTACGAGGGGATCGGGAAATACTTCCTTGGGCTGCCTTTCGTCCCGATGGCGCGCTGATGGCCGAGGGCCGCCTCTCCCCTGAGTCTCGCTATCCAGTCTCGCGGAAAACGCGGCCCTTTGCGGAGGCGATGCTCGTTCTCTCTACATAACCAGAATTTGACTAAGCCTGGCCTGCTTGGCGAACCAAACAAATCCCGACGCTGCTGCGTCGATCAGGTCACAGGGCGCCTAGCTTCGAGGTTGACCTCGATGACGTCGAATATGGCGAGCCTATCGGCGGCAAGAACGTAACCGCGAGCGCGCCCGCCGGCTCCTCAACGAGGCCATCGCCATGTACCGTGAGATCGGCATGCCGAAGCACCTGGAGATGGCGGAAGCCCTGCTGGCGAAGGCACGCTAATCGCGCCGCGGAGGCCGCGCGGTCAGGGCGAAGTCAGCGGCCGGCGCAGGTCGATTACGCGGATATCCGCCGGGCTCGCGTTCTGCGCGTAGGCGGCCGGCACGCCCCCGAAGTCGCCCACGAGCACCACACGGCGGATGTTGGCCGCCGCGAGCCCGGAGTCCTCGATCGCCTTTTGCCACTCCTCCAGGCGCCGCTCGAGCAATGACGCCTCGGGCGACGAGTCCACCAGGTAGACGAACATCGTCTCCCTGCTGCCAGGCGCCGTGCGCGGGACCGGAGCCGCCACCGCAGACCTCAGGAGCGGCGGCGGGCGGGCGGGTGCGAGCCGCTGCGAACGCCAGGGCGCGACGAACAGGAGAGCCAGCAGGCCGGCCAGGGCGATTCCGGAAAGGGCGCTGAAGACCAGCCCCGTGACGCCCGGAGCGGTGTCCGACGCTTCGAGGTCAAGCGCAAGCGCCGGCCCGCCACTGCTCAGCACCGCGCCCTCGTTCACGGCCGGATGCTCTCCTCAGTCCCGCTCGTGATGGCCGTTACGCTTGCCGCCCTTCCCCGGCGCGACGCCACCAAAGCGCCGGACTCGGGCGGCGTAGGCCTCGAGGGCGCGGTCGACCTGGTCCTCATCGAAATCGGGCCAGTAGGCCGGCGTCGAGTAATACTCGGCGTAGGCCGCCTGCCAGATGAGGAAGTTCGAAAGCCGCATCTCGCCCGCTGTGCGGATGATGAGGTCGGGATCGGGTATGCCGGCGGTGCTGAGGTAGGAGGCGAACAGGTCCTCGGTGAGGGCGTCGGCAGGTATCCCGGCGCGGATAATCCGGCGCGCGGCCTCGACGATATCGGCGCGGCCGCCGTAATTGAAGGCGAGACAAACCGTCAGGCGGGTATTGTTCTTGGTCAGCTCGATGGCGTCGCGGACCTTGCGCTGGAGGTCAGGCGAAAGCGGCGCCAGGCTGCCGGCGTGTACGAGCCGCACGCCGTTTTCGTGTAGCGCCCTCAGCTCGCGCTCGAGCACCCGCCCGAGGAGACGAATGAGCGCGTTGACCTCCGCCCTGGGCCGGACCCAGTTCTCAGTCGAGAAGGCGAACAGCGTCAGGTATTTCACCTCGCGCTGGGCGAAGTGCTCGATTATGCGGCGGATATTCTCGGTGCCGGCGCGGTGGCCGGCCTGGCGTGACAGGCCGCGCTCCCGTGCCCAGCGGCCGTTGCCGTCCATGATCACGGCGACGTGTCCGGGAACCGATGGAAGCGCGGCGGCGGCGTTTCGGGCCGCCCTGGAAGTGACGGGGTGCGATTGCGTGATCGAAGCCATCTCGCAATCGGCCGGTCAGGCAGTCGGGCCGGGCATGCTGACACGCGCCCGCGAGATGCGCACGGCCGCCACACCTGGTTCCTGGCTGCCGGTCCCTGGTTCCTTCGTCCCTAGACCTCCATCAGCTCGGCTTCTTTATCCTTGCCGCGCTGGTCGACGATCGCGATGTGCTTGTCGGTGAGCTTCTGAAGCTGGTCCTGGCCCTTGTGCTGGTCGTCCTCGGATATTTCCTTGTCGTGGGTCATACGGCGCAGCTTGTCCAGTGAGTCGCGCCGGACGTTGCGCACGGCGATGCGCCCGTCCTCGACGCGCGAGTGAACGACCTTGATCAGCTCTTTCCGCCGTTGTTCTGTCAGGGGCGGGATGGCGAGCCGGATGATGGCGCCGTCGTTCGAGGGCGTGAGGCCGAGGTCGGACTTTTGTATTGCCTTCTCGATCAGGGGCAACGCGGTCCTGTCCCAGGGCTGAATTGTCAGCAGGCGGGCTTCGGGCGCGGCGACCGTCGCCATCTGGTTCACGGGAGTCGGCGTCCCGTAATAGTCGACGCGGATGTGGTCGACGAGGCCGACGTGGGCGTGGCCGGTGCGGATCGCGGCAAGCTCACGCTGCAGGGCATCGAGCGTCTTCTTCATGCGGTCTTCGGTATCGGCAAGGACATCGGCGATCATGACGCCCTCGTCAGTTTAGATTTGTGTGGGACACGGGTGCTCTGGCCAATAAGCTGAGTATGAGTATAGCTGACCGCGACCGGCGTGGAGGACTCTGCAGAGTCAAGTAGTTTGCTGAGGGTGGCGCAGTCACACCCGGGCTCGAGGCTCGGGCAGCGAGCATCTGCAGCTACATTATTCGTGAGCAATTAATATCGGCTGAAGCCGAATCTGAAACCTGATTACCGATAACTGACAGCTACTCCTGACCCAGCTCGAAGCGCATGAAGCGGCGGACCTGGACGTTCTCGCCGGTCCGGGCTATGACCTCGTTGATCAGCTGACGGATGGTCTTGTTAGCGTCTTTGATGCAGTGCTGCAGCAGGAGGACGGGCTCCTCGTCGGGCACCGGGTGGTAATCCTGGGGAAGGTCGTCCTCGCTCACGACCTTCGGGTTCGCGGCGACGACCTGCATCGCCAGGTCGTGAGCCAGCTCCTTGAACTCCTCGGTGCGGGCGACGAAGTCGGTCTCGCAGTTGATCTCGACGATGGCGCCGATGCGGCCGGCGTGGACGTAGCTCTCGACCAGACCCTGGGCGGTTACGCGGTCGGCTTTCTTCTGCGCCGCCGCGATGCCCTGGGCGGCCAGCAGAGCCGCGGCCTGGTCGAGGTCGCCCTCGCTCTTTTCGAGCGCGCGCTTGCAGTCCATGACGCCGGCGCCGGTGCGCTCGCGCAGCTCTTTGATCAGGTCGAGCGTTATCTCCACGGGGATCTCAGGGCTGCGCCGGCGGCGGTGATGCCGGCGGCGGTCCTTCCGGGGCAGGAGGTTCCTCGGCCGTCGCTTCTTCCTCGCCGGGAGCGGGCTCGTCGGGCGAGGCGGAATAGGTCGTCTGGCCTTCCTTGAACTCGAACTCCTCGCCCTCGCCGCCGAACTCCCGCCGCTGCATGCCCTCGAGCACGGCGTCGGCGATACGGGCGGTGACCAGGCGCACGGCGCGGATGGCATCGTCGTTGGAGGGGATGGGGAAGTCGATGAGGTCGGGGTTACAGTTTGTGTCCGTCATCGCCACGATCGGCGTGCCTACGCGGTTGGCCTCGGCGACGGCGATGTACTCCATCGAAGGGTCGACGATGAAGACGGCCGCCGGGAGCTTCGTCAGCTCTTTGATGCCGCCGAAGTGACGGTTGAGGCGGATGATCTCCTCGTCGATCTTGAGAACATCCTTCTTGGAGTGGCGGCCGAACTCGCCGCGCTCCATCGCGTCCTCGAGGCGCACGAGGTGGTCGATGCGTCCCTGGATGGTTGTGAAGTTGGTGAGCGTGCCGCCGAGCCAGCGGCTGTTCACGAAGGGCATGCCGCAGCGGCCCGCCTCGGACTGAATCGTCTCTTGGGCCTGCTTCTTGGTGCCGACGAAGAGCACCGTGCCGCCATGGGCGACGATGTCGGAAACCCATTCCCCCGCCTCTTCGAGGCGGCGGACGGTCTGCTGAAGGTCGATAATGTGGATGCCGTTACGCTGAGTGAAGATGAAGGGCTTCATGCGCGGGTCCCAGCGCCGGGTCTGATGGCCGAAGTGGGCGCCCGCTTCGAGCAGGGCTTTCATGGTTACAGGAGTCAGAGCTGTCTCCTTAGTCTGCGCCTGCCTGCCGGCGAGACAGGCTTCCCCGGCCGGGCCGGGGTGGCAGGAATACGCGCCCCGAAAGTCGGGGCGCGGGTACCAAGTATAGCATGGGCTTGCCGGAGCTACCCTGCGTTGACGGCCCCACCGGCCGGGGCCGGCCGGACTTATGGCAAAGCTGGCGACCCTTCCGGGGGCTTGACCTCGAAGGCGTTGAGGGCACAGGCGATCATGCGGTAGTAGCCGTAGAGGATTGTGAGCTCGACGATGCCCTGGTCGCCGAAGCGGGCCTGAGCGGCCTTGAACAGGCCGTCGGAGACGCGGTTGTCACGAAGGAGGTCACGGCCGTAGCGGATGACGAGCGCCTCCTGCTCCGTGAGTCCCTCCAGGCCGCGGCGGTTAGCGATTATGTCAATCGCTTCCTGGCGCACGCCCTCGCGCAGGCCCAGCCGCGCGTGGCCCGCCCACTCGAACTCGCAGTCAGCTTCACGCGCGGCCGTGAGGATGGCAAGCTCGCGCTCGACCGCGGGCAGCGTCGACTCGAAGCGAAGGAAGGTGCCGAGGTGCGCGACGCGCCCGGCGGCCTCGGGACTGTTGAGCAAGAGCGAGAAAGGGAAGCCCACGCGTCCCCTGCTCTCGGCGATAGCGTCGAAGACGGCGTGCTTGTCGGCGGGAAGAGCGTCCTTGCTGGTGATTTCCGGTACTCGTGGCATGGGTGCCTCCTGTGCACCGCGCCGGTCAGGGCGCGCACTAATGGGTGCGGGGTTTACCGCCATCGCTCGCGAAGGAGGAGGCCAGGATGCCGGCAATCAAGCTTGCTTCGTGGCGGGAGCTCGAGGCGGCGGCGCACGGCTTCCGCTTCCCTGCCCTTCGGCTTGGGCACGAAAAGCGAGATTCCGCAGATGACGAGCGGTCCTTCGAGGCGCACGAGGGCGTCGAGAGTCTCGATCGAATAGCGCACAGCGTCGTTGACGCCGACTTCGGGCTCCGAGCCGACAAGCCGCAGGACAAGCCAGCGGGGAGCCTTGAATATCCAACCGCGAGGCGTCTTGACGTCCGTTCCGCCGGCAGCTTTCTTCAGGCGGTCGGCGATGGCCCGCGCGTAGGGGTAAAGCGCCGGCCAGCGCGCCCGAATCCTCCCCATGGGCGTCGCGGTGGCCAACGACCCCCCGAGGAGGCTGACGACGACGGCCGCCGGCTTGAGCCGCTTGGTCTGGGCCTCCGCCGCATCCACCATTCGAGGACCGTAGAAGAGGGGGCGTGCCTCGCAGCGCCAGTTGCTCGCAGGGAGGCGCTTGCCGATCTCGTCCTCAATGAGCGCGACCAGCGTGAGGGAACGCTGGTCCTCGGTGTAGGTAAGGTTGCTGGCGCCGAGGAGAAGGACGGTTTGCGGCTCCAGATCGGGCATCGCGCTACGGGTCGATGCCCGAGTGCGCGACGGGCGACCCGCAGCTCAGGCAGAACCGCGCCCCCGGGGTCAGACTGGCGCCGCAGCGGCCGCAGATTGACGCTGGCGCGGGCGCCGCGGGCGTCTCGCTGATCACCGGGGTGCCGCAGGTCAGGCAGAACCGGGCGCCCTCGCCGAGCGCCGCGGCGCAATTGCGGCAGGCGGCCGCGGGAGCTGGTGCCGGGGGACTAGCCGGTGGCTCAGCGGTTACCGCTGTGCCGCAGCTGAGGCAGAAGCGCGCTTCTCGCGTGAGCGCCGCACCGCAATTGTGACAGGCCGCCCTCGGAGTGTCGCCGGGCTCTAAAACGAGCGCCGCCGGCCCGGCCGGTTCCGGCTCGGAAGCGGCCGAGGGTGGGGGTGCGTCCGCCTCCGCTCCTTCCCGGGAAGGATCCACCCCGGATGCTGAAACGACCTCCTCGGTTGGAGCCGGCGCCTCCGCTGCCAACTCGGCGACGGGCTCCGCGACCGATTCGGCCAGTCCTTCCCGGGAAGGAGCCACCTGGGCTTCTTCGACCGCGATCTCGGGAGTGAGGACCGCCTGATCGACCGACGCGGGCCCTGACTCGACCGCCTGGGGGAGCGCGGCGGCCGCGAGCGGCTCGGCCTCCGTCGGCGTCGCGGCAAAGGGTGCGCCGCACTGCATACAGAAGCGGGCGCTGCCGATCGCGGCGCCGCAGCTCGCACAGGACGCCGGTGCCGGTGCCTGCGGCGGCGGCGGCGGGACGACGGTACCGCAGTTCATACAGAACTTCGTCCCCTCGGCGAGCCGCGCGCCACAGCTGGCGCAGGTCATCCCGGTGCCGCTGGCGCCAGGCGTCGGCGCGACCTGCCCCGGGACCGGCTCCAGTGCCGTGGCGGCAGCCGGAAATGGCGCCGGCGCCGCGGCGCCGGTCGAAGCGGCCGGCGAGGGTTCCGGGTGGCCGGCCGGTGCCGCCCACTCCGCCGCCACCGGCTCGGGCAGGGCGGTCTCGGCGGTGAGAAACTCCAGGACGGCCGCGTCGAGCTCCGGCGGGACGGCCGTGGCCTGGGGCAGACGGCCGCCGCAGTTCATGCAGAAGTCGCCGAAGGAAGCCGGCTCGGCGCAAGCAGCGCAGTCGCGCACCGCGAGCTCGTCGCCGATCAGCGTGGACGGATCAGGCGGCGCTCCGCCCACCGCCCACCGGCCGTGTTCGGAGAAGTACCACGACCCCGACCAGAACCCGATGGTCCAGAAGCGGGCGCCGCGGTCAACCGCGTAGACGTCGGTCGCGAGCGCATCGGCCTGGTCGGATGTGATCAGCCCGCGTTCGTACTCCGAGCGGGCTCGCGCGATCAGTGCGGCGAGGCCGCCGACGGGATCGGTATCACCCGTCGGGCCGCCATTCGATGGCTCGCGGACCGGCGATTGCACGGTCGAAAAATAGGCCGGGCCTTCGAGGACCGCCGGCGCCGGCGCGGCGGCCGACCAGCCGCTGCCATCGAAGCGGTACCAGGCCGTGTCGAGGGGGCAGCAGCTCCAGTAGGCCGCGTTGCCGTCCCGAAACTTGAAGGCCTCGAGGTGAGGGGCGAGGAGCTCTCCGGTCAGCTCTCGAGATTCGATCTCGCTGTGGCGCGACCGCGCGATCGCCTCGACCTCGGCCGCGCTGAAGCGGCGCAGGTCAGCCACCGGCCACGACTCCCGGCGCGTTGATCTCCCGACAGTGGTTGAGGGCGGCTCGGGCCAGGTCCATCTCGGACATGGCGTCTTCCATCTGGCTTTCGAGGTCGGACGTCTCGCCGCGGACCTTCGACATCAGCTCGCGGATGGCCTCCAGCTTCTTGCGGCCGGAGATGACGCCGTCCGAGAGCTTGTACAGGTCGAGCATGTTGCCGATGGCGTCGGTTATCGGCGCGGCCAGGCGGTCGGTTATCGATTTGCGGATCTTCTCGTACGTGGGGCCGCGCATTATGTCGAAGGTGGCGCCGCGAAAGTCGCCCGCTCGCAGGCCGTTGTTGAGCAGCTCCTGCATCTTGCGCGACGTGATCGACTCCTTGAGGGCGTCGAGGAGGGCCTTCTTCGCACCGCTCTCACCCGGCTTCTTGAGCAGGTCCTCGAGCTTTATGTCCTGGTCGTCGCTGATGCGGACGACGTCCTTGGCGATCTCCTTGCCAAACCCCTTGAGCATGGACTCGATCACCTTCTGCTGGAGGGTCTGCTTGACCGTGATGCCCAGCGCCGCCTGCGCCGGCTTGGCCCAGACCGAGCCCCCGAGCATGGCGACGTCGATCGCTCCGCTCCAAAAGGACGATGAGCGCGAGTTCTCGTACATCTCGTCCAGCGAGGTGAGCATGCCCCGCAGGTTCTGGAGGGATGCCTGAATCACCTTAGCCTCGGCCGAGGCGGCGGTCATGCGGTCTTCTTGATCGGCGCAGGGCGGGCGCTTGCCGCCGCCGTTGCCGTTCTTACCGTTACGGACGGCGGTCGCCGCGGCCCCGGCGCCGGCCGCGATCGCCGCACCGCCCGCGGCGGTGTTGACGGCGGCGTTACAGCGGCGGGTGTCTGCCGGGCCGCTGCAATTGTCGGCCAGAGCGATTCCGGTTGTCGCCAGGAAGAACGCAAGGCCGAGGAGCGCGGCGGCGAGCAGACGGCCGGGACGGAGCATGACAAGACTCCCTCAGTGCGGCGCGCCCTTCGGCCGCGCCGACGGCACGATCCCGTGATCGGCGCAATCATATGGCCTCAACGCCGCCTTCGCCATACGGCCGGCAGGAATGCCGGCCCTGGCGCTTGAATCCCGCCCGCCCATGGCCTAGCCTGCGCAAAACGGGAGCGCAGCGGCCGCGGGGCCGGGCTCAATACCCGGCCCGCGACAGATAGGCCGTCGAGACATGGATCGAGGTGAGGGAATGACAAACGAAGCGGGCAGGGTCACGGTAGAGAGCGGCGTTGTCTTCGGCAGGGGCGGCGGCCGCGACCTCACGCTCGACATATACACGCCGCCCGCGGGAACGGCAAACGGCGCGGCTGTGCTTCTGATCCACGGCGGCGGCTGGAGCGGCGGCGACCGCTCGCAGCTGCGCGGCTACGGCATCCTCCTCGGCCGCGTCGGCTACCTGTGCGTGGCGACCGAGTACCGCCTCTCCGGCGAGGCTCCCTGGCCGGCCTGCATCCACGACGTCAAGGCCTCGCTGCGCTGGCTGCGCGCCAACAGCGGGCGTCTCGGCATCGATCCGGAGAAGATCGCCGTCTGCGGCAACTCGGCCGGCGGCCACCTCGGACTGATGGCCGCGGCGACGCCGAACCTGGCCGAGTTCGAGGGCGAGGGCGGCAATGCCGGCGTTTCGACCGCGGTCGCGGCCTGCGTAGCGGTCTATCCGCCCACGATCCTTCTCAGGCGCCAAACCGCAAACGGCGACGGCGCGGTCGGCGGAGCGAACGTTGGCGGTGCCGTCGGCGCCTTGATCGGACCCGGTGCGGACGACGCCGCTTACCATGCCGCCAGCCCGATCACGTATGCGCGCGCCGGCTTCCCGCCGACGGTGTTCATCCACGGCAACAAAGACGAGACCGTGCCTGTCGAGGCGAGCCTGCGCATGTACGAGGAGCTCGCGAAGGCCGGCGCGCCCGCCGAGATGCACATCTTCAACGGCCAGCCCCACGCCTTCGACGCCGCTCCCGACTACGGCCGCCAATGCGCGTCCCTGATCGACCTCTTCCTGAAACGCCACGTGTTGGGGATCGTTCCTGCGGGCGCAGCGACAGCGGGGGCGCGCTAACGCCTGTTTAGGAAGAACCTTTAGCTCGGACGTAGAGACGCGCCTTCAGGTCCGTCCCCCGCAGCCCTGTTCGCGAAGGAAGCGGGCGTGATAAGGCGCTAGTACACGACCGCGATGGATTTGGTGGGCTCCTTTACCGCGGTCACGTACTAGGCAGTAGACGGACGGAGCCAAAGCTCCGTCTGTACGTTTTGCTGCCAGTTCCAGGAGACTAAGCATGAAAATCGGCGTCTCACTCACGACCGCCTTCCCGCGCTCCGACGACCCGCGCGCGGTCGCGCGGAAGCTGATCGAGCGGGCGCGGGCGGTGCGCGCGGCCGGGCTCGACTCGCTCTTCGTCGGCGACCACCACGCGACTCCCGGGCATTACTTCCAGAACGTACCGACCATCGGCCGGCTCCTGGCCGAGGCCGGTCCGATGACCGCCGGCGCCCTCTTCCTCATACCGTTATGGCACCCGGTGCTCCTCGCCGAGCAGGTCGGCACCCTGGCGGCTCTGGCCGAGGGACCCTTCGTCATGATCGTCGCCGCGGGCGACGACGAGACCCAGTTCGCGCCCTTCGCGGTGCCCCTGAACCGGCGTCCCAGCCGCATGGAGGAGCACCTCGCCATCGCCTTGCGCCTGCTCAGCGGCGAGCGCCTGACCCTCAAGGGCAAATACCACGACCTCAAGGACGTCTCGATCTCGCCGGTCCCGCCGCGCAGGCCGGAGGTGTGGATCGGAGCCTCGGCGGCGCCGGCCCTGCGCCGCGCCGCGCTCATGGGTGACGTGTGGCTGGCCGCGCCCGGCGCCTGCGGCGAGGAGCTCCAGACCCAGGTCAACGTCTACCGGCGGGCGGCCGAGGAGGCCGCCAAGCGCCCGCGGCTGGCGATCCGGCGCGACGTCTACGTCGGCGCCAGCGACGCCGAGGCCGAGGCGGCCACGGCCTCGATACTGGCGCGCGGCTATCGCGGCTTCCGGCGCGAGGCGCTCCTTATCGGCGGGCCCGAGCGGATCGCCGAGGAGTTCGCGGCCCTGGCGAAGCAGGGTTTCGAGCACGTGCTCGTGCGCCACCTCGTCCCCGAGCAGGAACTGGTGCTGGCTTCGTATGAGCGCTTGGGTCGCGAGGTCTTGCCGCGGGTCAAGGGGCTGTAGGTCTCAGGCCAGCCGCCGCCTGTTGAAAGCCGTCAGCTCCGCGCATACGCGCTCGCGTAACGAGGAAAGTGGCTGCGGGCAGCCGTCAGAAGTTACGATGCGCGCGAGGTCCAATAGACCTTCCTGAAGGGCATCCGAGCGCTTAATGAGGTCGGACAAGAGCAGGCTGCCGCGCTTGTCCCCGACGATCTCACGCATGCGCGCGGCCGCCTCGCCGAATCCGGCATCCTCCAGCGGCGCGTCGCTCTCGCCCAGCAAGGCCTCGAGCGCCTGAATCTCCTCTACGAGAAGCGCGGCGCTGCCATCCCAGTGCGCCGCGACCCAGGCGAGCATGGTCAGAGCCATCGTCAGCCGGTTGCGGGCGACCGCGGCCTGCTCGCCCTGGAGCGCCGGCAAGACTTCATTCCTGAGCGAGCTGCGGATGCCTTCGAGGACCTGCTGGGGCGTAGGGTTGCCGGTAAGCGACATCAGTCGGGCTCTCGATACCAGCCGAGCATGCGCAGCAGGCGCTCGTCCTCCTGAGGCATGAAATTGAGGGCGATCCAGGCCAGCTGCGTGTCGTCTGTGCGGCCGTCGGCGAAGCTGCGGCCGCCCGTGACCCAGATCGCCTGCGCTTTGACCTGGGAGAAGATTTCCCACCACCGGTAGGCCGTCGGGTCGACGCGCAGGCCGCTGCGCTCGGACCAGATGGCATGAGCGGCCTCCCTGGACATGACGCCCCCTGGATCGGTGGGGTGGCCGCGACGCCAGTTGGGCATGCAGGTCCAGGCCAGGTCCTCGAGCGGGTCGCCGAGGTGGCACATCTCCCAGTCCAGCACCGCCTTGATCACTCCTGTCTCATCGTGGAGCACGTTGCCCAGGCGATAGTCGGCGTGAACGACGCTAATTCGCTGAGCCGGAGGCGGCGGATGCGCCCGCAGCCATGCGATCGCCAGCCGCACGACCGGTTGGGTGTCGCTGCGGTTCTCCTCGATGATCCGCTCCCAGTGGCCAAGCTCGCGCTCCCAGCATTTTTCAGGTGTGGGAGGTTCGAGAAAGTCCCAACCGGCGGCCTCCCAATTGAAGGACGAGATCTCGCCGCCGATCTCGAAGTGGTGGCGGGCGAGACCGGCGAGGGCATCCTTAAAGGGCTCGGTAAAGATCAGGCGGCGGGCGTCGTCACAGCCGTCGACCCGGGTCATAACGAAGAAGGCGCCGCCCAGCCATTCCGGCGACGCCTCATGCCAGAGCGGCACGGGAACCGGTATGCGCGAGCCCTGGAGGCCACGGTAGACGTTGAACTCGACCCCGCGGTCGGTCTCCAGCAGGGAGGCTGCGGGGTCGATGCGGACGATCAGGCCCTGGTCGACGGGTCCATCCGGACCGCGCCAGCAGGCGTCGACCGACCAGGTGTGGCGGGAGGCGCCGCCGAAGATCCGGCGCAGGTCGCGCGCCGTCAGGTCGCGCGCGTCCGGCATGACATGGTGGAGATAGCGGCTGATCGCCTCGGTGTCCACTGCGTGCTCCCCCCGGTCCGCGGGCAGGCGCCCGAGGGCGGCGGAATGATAGCATGACGCCGCCCGGATGGACGGACCCGGACTGGGAACTGGGGCCAGGGCTCTGCACCGTCAGAAGCTCCGAGCTCCCGGTTTCCAGGTAAGCGACGAGCGAGGCAGTCAATGGCGGAGACCAACTATAACCTGCTGCAGGACGTGAGCGAGGAGCACGGGGGCATGAACGCCCTGGACGAGCTGCCGGTGCACGAGTGGTCGGAGCGCGACATGCGCTTCCAGAGCACGACCGATCCACGCGCGTACGAGCGCTACTGGTTCACGGCTCAGGACAAGAAGGGCGATCTGTTCGTCGTCACCGGCTTCGGACTCTATCCAAACCTCGGCACCGTCGAGGCCTACGCGATCGTCAACCTGCGCGGCCTGCACACGACCGTACGCGCCCACCGCCGCCTCAAAGCCAGCCGCATGAACATGCGCGTCGGGCCGATCAACTTCGAGCCGGTCCGGGCTTTCCGCGAGTGGCGCCTGACCCTCGACCAAAACGAGTACGGCATCGCCTACGACCTGCGCTGGCTGGACACCAAGAGAGCGGTCCAGCAGCCGACCCGCTTCCTCGGCGGCTACGAGTCCTTCGGGCGCCCGGAAGGGGTCGTTTCCGTGAAAGGCGAGCGTTTCCAGATCACGCCCGAAGCCTTTAACGGATCGCGAGACCATCACTGGGGCGTCCGCGACGGCGTCGGGGGGCGCGGACACATGCTCAATCCGGCGGGCACCAGCGTCGCCACCGGCGGCGTCTGGGTCGAGTTCGGCGACTGGTCGGTGTGGGGCAACCGCGTGCTCTTTAACCTGGGTGACAGGCGGCCCGCGGCGGGACAGATCCTGCGCCAGGAGCGCAGCCTCAGGTTCGACGACACCCGCGTCTTCCTCGGCGGCGTCGTGACCAACACCCTTCAGTCCGGTGAAGTCAAGAATCTGCACTTCCGGCGTCTGGGTTACCAGACCGCCTACTTGCGCTGCGGCATGTACGGCGGCCGCGAGGGCGGGACCCCGAACGGCGACGTCTGGCACGGCATGTACGTGGGCGACGACGCCGTGTCGGGCGAGACCTACGACACGACGCAGCCGGACGTCCGCCGCCTGATCCAGGGCGCCGCCGACCACCACTGCGAGGTGACCTGCGACGGCGAGACCACTTACGGCATATTCGAGTCGCACGACCCGATCACATATGAGATGTGCAAAGAGGGTCGCGCCGGCTACAGCCTGATCGAGTAGGGCCGCCGTTTGCCAGGCTGCCCATGGGCGGCGCCGGACGGCCCGACGCCGCGCCCCCAGGCGTCTGTCGCCTGCCAACCCCGCAGTCACAAGTTCGGCGATGCGGCGGGCGTCGAAACGACGCGTCGCCAGGTCAGAGTAACTCGCGTCTCGACCGCGGCCGGTAATCTGACCGGCGCTGATCAGCTCTGCCTGACGGTCATAGACGGGCACCAGGCGCGCCCCACAGTGTTCCACGACAGCGGATTTGAAGACGGCTACGCGCCTCCTGTAGTCCTGCGCCGCGCGCGGGCGGCCGGGCGGGTCGTCGTGAAACGTGAACCCGACGACGATGGCCGTGTTCTCCAGGCGGGAGAGAGCGTCGATCGTTTCGACCGTCGACCTGACCGCGTCCTCGATGTCGACCTCGGGCTCGGCGCCCACCACTAGCGTGAGGAGCCAGCGTGGGACGCGGAAAAGCAATCCTCGCGGTCCCCGAACGGCGCGGCCCCCGGCGGCGCCTTTGAGACGTTCCGCTATCGAGCGCGCAAGAGGATACACTCCCGGCCAGCGTCTGCGCACGGCGGCGATGGGAACGCTGCGAGCGAAAGGATCGTTGAGGAGACTCAGAAACACTGCGGCGGGTCCGGCTCTCTCGCAGTGGCTCTTCGTGACGTCTGCCATGCGCGCTCCGTAGAAGAGCGGGCGCACTTCGCAGCGCCAGGCAGTAGCCGGCATGCGTTGCTCCAGCTCGCGCTCAGCGAGGGCAGGGATGGCTTCAGACGCGTCGCTGTCCGTGTAAGTGAGGTTGCTGGCGCCGAAAAGGAGAACGGTCTGCGCCTCCTCGGCCCGTCCCCGCATCACTGCTCGGCGCTCAGGCCGGCCACGACCAGGTCCGCGATCAGGCTGGCTTCGTATGTGCGCGTGGGCAGGTCGGCGTAGTCCATGTCGATCGAGCGCCCGTTAGGCAGGCCGGCGCGCCTGGTCTCGAAACGCCGGTCGTAGACTCGGACGTGCCTGGCCCGACAGTGATCATCGATGGCGGCCGTAAAGGCATCGACACCCCTCTGGCGGGACTTCGCACCCCGGCCTCCGGGCATCGGAGCATGGAAAGAGAAGCCGCAGATGACCAGGACGTCCTCGCGGCGCACCAGCTCATCAAGAGCGTCCTTTGCCGAGTCCACGGCCGCGTCGAGAGGGATTTCCGGCTCGGCGCCGATAAGTTGGATGACGACCCAGCGCGGCAGGCGGTAGATCCAGCCGCGAGGCCGCTGGACGAAGCCGCCCCCGGCCCCCTTCTTGAGGCGGTCCGCGAGGGAGCGGGCCACGGGGTAGAGGCGCGGCCAGCGGCGCCGGACCACCGCGATCGGCACGTCGCGCGCAAACGAATCGCTAACCAGCGTTAAGACGACGGCGGCGGGTCTGGAATGATCGATGTACCGGCCGGCCATCTCCCCCATCCTGCGCCCGAGGAATAAAGGGCCGATTTCGCAGCTCCATCCAGGCCCGGGTAGGCGCGCGCATAGCTCTCTTTCGACTAGCGCCGGCATCGCGGCCGAGGGACCGCTCTCGGTGTAAGTCAGGTTGCTGGCGCCCAGGAGGAGGACTCTGTGGTTGTCCATCATGTCACCAAAACCACGGTTCAACGGCCGAATCTGGTCCGCGGCTCGTCAGCCAGCAGGGCCGGAACCGTCCTCGAGGCGTCCGACTCCCTAAACGTGAGGTCGGTGGCGCCGAGCATCCCGCGCAGCTTAGGACGCGGCCATCCGACGGGCAAACGGCTTCAGGACCCGCCCGCCGCCTCCGCGGCCGTGCGCTCGGCCGGGGCGGCGCCGCTGAACTCACCCGGCGCCCGCAGCGGCCGCTTCGGTTTGGCGGCGAGCATGAAGAACACCGAACCGAAAGCCGCCAGGCCGGCGAGGACCGTGAACCCGGCCTCGTAGCTGCCCGTACGGTCGGCGAGGATGCCGGCGACGAGAGGTCCGGCGACCTGGCCGAACATCAAGACCAACGAAGAGAATCCCATGATCGTCCCGAACGACTTCCGGCCGAAGTAGTCCGCGCGCAGTGCTTGCATCAGCGGACCGCGCAGGCCCCAGGCCGTGCCGTGGATTACGGCGAAGGCGATCACCATCCATAGGGCCGTCGCGTAGGCGACAACCAGAAGCCCGCCGGCGTGCATGGCCATGCAGACCACCGCGATCGCGCGCTTGTTGTAACGGTCGCCCAGGAGCCCGCCGAGAACCTGGCCGACAACCTGCATCGAAGTCATCAGCGTCACAACCAGGGCGGCGGTGCCGAGGGAGTAACCAAGGTTCTCGTGCAGGTGGGCGACCAGGTGCACCGAAACAGCGGAAACGATCAGAAGAGCCGAGCTGTGGCCAAGAGAGATCAGCCAGAATGCCGGCGTCCGCAGTGCCTCCCTCGCCTCGAATTCGGGAGCATCTTCTCCGGAGTCGCGCGCCGTCTGGCCGCCCACCGCACGCGGTCTGGCGGGCACGCCGTCTACAGTCAGGCCCATGTCCTCAGGCCGGTGACGCACGATCTGGACCAGCGGCAGGCCGGCCATCAGGATGAGCACTCCCGACCCGAACGCCGTTCCCCGCCAGCCAAAGGTCTCGAGACAGACGACGACCAGGGGCACAAAGAGTCCGCCCACGGCGAAGCCCATCGACATCATCGCCAGCGCCGTCGCTCGGCGGCGCTCGAACCAGTTGACAACCGCGACGGTCAAGGGGAAGAAGCCGCCGAGGCTCGACCCGACCGCCATGATCAGGAAGAACACATAGAAGGTGAAAGGCGAGCTGATCTGGCTGAAGGCCATGAATCCGGCGCCGAACATGAGGATGCCGAGACGCATGACCGCGCGCGGCCCGAAGCGGTCGATCATCCAACCCTGGGCAGGACCGAGGAGGCCGCTCTCGACCCGCGTCAGGGAGTAGGCGGCCGACAGCATCGTCTTGCTCCAGCCAAACTCTTGGCGCAGGAAGACGACGTAGGCGCCGTAAGCCTGATTGAGGAGGCCGCCGATCAGCAACTGGAGCCCGAAGCCCGAGGCGACGATCCACCAGCCGTAGAACACTCGGGCGGCGCGGCCGCGCAGCATGCCAACAGCGTACAGACGCGGGACGCGAGAGGCGAGAGGCTGGAGGCGAGATGCGGGAAGCGCAGACAGGAAGGGGGTTCACAGTGGTGCCGCTTTCGGCAAGGACCAAACCAGCCTGGCACGCGGCCGTCGTTGAGGCGGCCTTGCCCGCCCGAAAGCTCGCGGCCGCTCTCCCTGCCTGTTAGGATCGGTTCGTGTTTGTGCGATAAGCTCAGGCGATGACGGCGCGGCTGAGGCTGGAGGCGCGACATAGCTGAGACGAAGCTCCCGGAGGCGGGCGAGTCCATCCCCGAAGGGCAAGAGACGCGGCCCGACGTCCACATCAAGGGCGTCGGCTCGTTCGTAACGCTGGACTTCAAGAAAGGCACCGCCCACAAGGCCTACAGGCCCCGAAGGGCCGTCAAGCTCCTCTATTGGCTCGCCTTCCAGGCCCCCTTCCCCTACTCCACCGACCGCGATGCCCTCGAAGCCTGCCGCGAGCGCCGCGTTATCGTCGGCCTCCTGACCAAGTTTTGGTTTGGCCTCGACATAGTCGCACCCGTGGTCGAGATCGCCGAGGAGGACAACGGCGAGGTCGCCTTCGTCACCCAGCTCGTCGAGGGCCAGGCCCCCGAGAACAAGTTCCGCGCCCGCAGCTTCCTCAAGCTCCTGACCCACCACTTCATCGAGGCCGGCCTGCCCACCTGGCAGGTCAGCCCCCACAACCCCCGCTCGGTCGGAAACCTCATGGAGGTCGACGACGGCACCTACCGCATCATCGACCTCGAGTCGAACCTCGTGGCCGCGTTGACGCCGATGTCCGCCGTCTCGGGCGCCATCCAGCAGAAGCAGTTCCCCAACTTCGACGACATCGACACCAAGACTCTCGAAGGCTACCTCGCCCGCCACGGCTCCCGGATCCGCGCCGCCCTCGGCTCCGACGACTACCTCAAGCTCATGGACTCCGCCCTCGCCTACGCCGAGTACACCTCGCGCTGGCACTCCCGCGAGCCCAGGATCGCCGGCCACATCCTCCGCATCCTCTTCGCACCAGTCGACCGCATCGGCCGCTTCATGCGCTTCTTCAAGCGTCTCGGAGCGAGCAGCCAGCTCCGCGCCGAGATCTTCATCCGCCGCGGAATCAACATCTGGCTACACCAGGGCTGGATAACGCAGGAGGAAGCCCGCGACCTGCGCGACTCCCTGCGCCAGCCGGAGGTGAGCACCGCGATGGCCCATCTCGGCACTCAGCTTGCCCTCTCCGTGCCCCTGTTCTTTCCGCTCAGCAGCATCGAACGCTTCATCTGGACGTTGTTTCACCGCATCAGGGCAGAGGTGGGCGGGCTGATAACACGCCGCGCGCCCCACGCCGAGCGACAGCTCCACACCCTTCTGATCGCCATCGTCGGACTCCTCCCCTTCTCCGTGGGTGCTTCCGCCTACCTCCTGTCCAGGCCGTTGCGCTCCAACCACCAGCTCGGCGTCATCGCCATGGACCGGGCCCTGCGCAAGATCCCCTTCAAGGTCTACCGTCGCCTGAAGCTGGAGCGCATCGGCCTGCGGCTGGCGGGCATCAGCTCCAGGCCCTAGGGTCCCCGCCCGCCGCTTCTGTGGACATCGCCGGACGCCGCTGCTAATATCCCGATATCCGGGTGCGGCGGCGCCTTGTGCCTGTGTGCCCCTTTCGCGTGTCCGCCCGCCGGAGTCCCCGCAGAAGGACGCGAGGTGCCAGGATGGCTGAGACGAAGCTCCCGGAGGCAGGCCCGCCGGACGGGCAAGTCAGCGAGTCCATCCCCGAAGGGCAAGAGACGCGGCCCGACGTCCACATCAAGGGCGTCGGCTCGTTCGTAACGCTGGACTTCAAGAAAGGCACCGCCCACAAGGCCTACAGGCCCCGAAGGGCCGTCAAGCTCCTCTATTGGCTCGCCTTCCAGGCCCCCTTCCCCTACTCCACCGACCGCGATGCCCTCGAAGCCTGCCGCGAGCGCCGCGTTATCGTCGGCCTCCTGACCAAGTTTTGGTTTGGCCTCGACATAGTCGCACCCGTGGTCGAGATCGCCGAGGAGGACAACGGCGAGGTCGCCTTCGTCACCCAGCTCGTCGAGGGCCAGGCCCCCGAGAACAAGTTCCGCGCCCGCAGCTTCCTCAAGCTCCTGACCCACCACTTCATCGAGGCCGGCCTGCCCACCTGGCAGGTCAGCCCCCACAACCCCCGCTCGGTCGGAAACCTCATGGAGGTCGACGACGGCACCTACCGCATCATCGACCTCGAGTCGAACCTCGTGGCCGCGTTGACGCCGATGTCCGCCGTCTCGGGCGCCATCCAGCAGAAGCAGTTCCCCAACTTCGACGACATCGACACCAAGACTCTCGAAGGCTACCTCGCCCGCCACGGCTCCCGGATCCGCGCCGCCCTCGGCTCCGACGACTACCTCAAGCTCATGGACTCCGCCCTCGCCTACGCCGAGTACACCTCGCGCTGGCACGGCCGCGAGCCGCGCGTCCTCGGGCGGATCATCAAGCTCGTCTTCTGGCCCTTCGACCGCGCCGGCCGCATCGTCCGCTTCTTCAAGCGGGCTGGGGCGGGCAGCCAGCTGCGCGCCGAGATCTTCATCCGCCGCGGCATCAACCACTGGGTTAACGTGGGCTGGATCAGCCAGGAGGAGGCCCAAGACCTCCGCAGTTCCCTGCAGCAGCCCGAAGTGAGCGCTGCCCTGGCCCACCTCGGTACTCAGATGGCGCTGGCCCTCGTGCTATTCTTTCCCTTCGGGAGCATTTCCCGGTTCCTGTGGCCGATAGTCAACCGCATAAGGGTGGAGCTCAGGGGTCTCTTCACTCGCCAAGACATTCAACCTCAACGCGACGTGCACACTCCCACGCTCACTATGGCCGTACTGGGATTGCTGCCAAAAATCGGCGGCGGCTCCTACCTCTTCTCGAAGCCCCTACGCTCGAACCGCATGTTGTTCGTCGTGGCTTTCGACCGCATCCTGCGCCGGTTCCCATTCAAGCTGTACGGACGCCTGAAGCTGGAGCGCCGCATTCTGCGGATGGCCAAGCCGCAGACCAAAGAGAACAAGGCGGCGGCCAGCGCTTAGACAAACCGGAGCACACCCCGCCGCGTAAGTCAGGAGGAGGGGAAGGGATGAGGCTGCAGGTTAGGCTCTCGCTGAAGTGGGTGGTGGGGACATTACTCCTCATCATGGCGGTCCTGTTCTTGATTGACATGGTGACGCAGTACAGGGAATGGAACCGCCGCCACGACCTGCAGCACGGCTACGCTTACGTCGAGTTTCCCGAGAGTTTCAAGCCCGGCCCCGGCGACCTTTCGCCGACCTTCGAGAAATTCCGGCTCCGGTTCGACATTGACCGCGAAGGGACCATCCCGACCTGGTACTCGGCCCTCCTGGAGTCCCTCTGCGGCTTGACCCTCATAGCGCTCGGGTTTCGCTCGCGTCAGTCCGGTGGCAGGATGTTCGTTCCCTGGGTCGTGATCGGTTTGATCTTCTTCTACTTTTCCATCGACGACACGGTCACGATCCACGAGCTGCTGGGAGGGGACAACAGCATCGGCGGCAGTCTCAAGGAGAAGCTGGGCATAGGCGTCGCCTTCGTCTGGGTGATCCCGGCCATCATCATCATGCTCGCTCTTCTGCCCTTCTTCATCCCCTTCTTCCTGAAGCTGCCCCGGGGTACGTTCGGCCTGTTCTCCCTCGCCGGCTTCTTGTGGATTTTCACTCAGGTAGGCATGGAGTCCTACGCCGGCAATCACCTCGCCTTCAACACGATGAAGTACCACTGGGAGAGCGCCCTCGAGGACGGTCCCGGCAAGCAGACCGCCCTGATCGTCTTCCTGTTCTCCCTGCTCGCCTATATCCGCGACAACCTGGAGATGACCAGAGAAGTCCCCTTGAAGACAGTGGCGGAACTGCCGCTGATCCGCGAGGTGCTGGGCCTGCCGCTGCTGCGAATCCTGCGCCCCGAAACCCAGCCGCCGGCGGCGCGCTGAGGCTTCCGTAGCCCTGGCAAACTGAGCGCAAGAGGGCTGAATACCCCGGATTACGCGAGACAGATTCGTCTCGCCGTTGGTTGCCGGCGGCCAGGCTCAAGCTCCCCGGCCTGGAAGCGCCGCTTGTGTCCACTTCCGAGGCCTGGCTTGACCTGGCCGAGTTCCACGCGAGGCCCCGGGCACCGCATTTCCGTCCCTGCGTGAACGGTCCTGGCCGGGCTGAATGCCCGGCCTACCGCAGATGCACTCGGAAAACAAGGCCTACGCGCCGCCACGTTATTCCGGAGGCGCCGCCGCCTCCCGCGGCTCCGGCGCCGGTGCCGGCGCCGCCACCACGGCTCGCGGCGCCGGTGGCGTGGCCGCGGCCTGAGCCATCGTCCGCGCGAAGCCCTGGACCAGCGAAGTCAACTCCATGGGCACGATCCACTTCGTCGAGGCGCCGGCGGCGAGGGCCTTCATCATGTCCAGGTACTGCAGCGTCATCGTCTTGTCGTCGATGCCGCGCGCGGCCTGGAAGATGCGGTCGAGGGCGAGCGAGAAGCCCTCGGCGTTGAGGATGGCCGACTGGCGATGGCCCTCGGCCTCGAGGATCGCCGCCTGCTTGCCGCCCTCGGCGTTG
>CAYRCD010000017.1:0-37132 GCA_964422735.1 uncultured Dehalococcoidia bacterium
CGTTGTCGTAGGTGTACGTGGTCGCGTTCTTCGTCAGGCGGTTGCCGTTGGCGTCATAGGTGTAGGTGTCCGTCGTCGGGCCCGGGTAAGTCACGCCCGTCAGCCGGTAGAGATTGTCGTAGGCGTAGGTCGTGGTGCCGGAGCCGTCCACCACCTGCGTGCGCGCGCCGGCCGCGTTCAGGGTGTAGGTGAAGGAGGAGATCGTGCTCCCGAAGGCCGGGACGTCGATGCTGGGTGTAGCGTGACTCAAACCGGACGCCGTCGTCTGGCCGCTTTCGGCGCTTATCGGGGTCGCCGTGTCCACGCCGGAGAAGGCCTGGATCCCGCCCGCGGCGCCGGTCGAGGTCGAGAACGACCAGGTGTAACTGGCGGGTTCGCTGCTCCCGGCTACCTTCGTGTAGCTGGCCAGCACGCTCGCGCTGCCGTTGACCTGCGAGACCACCGTCCACCCCAACGGCGGCGTGATCGTCGCCGTGCCCGGCCGTACGGAGACAGAGGCGACCATCACGTCACCTTGAGCCGCCCCCGGCGGCTTGTTGATCGTCAGGTTGCCCGTGTCGGCGCCCGCCGAGCCGGCCGACCTGAAGGCGATGCTCTGCCCAGAAGCCGGCTTCAGGGCCACCAACTGCCGGGGCGACGGGTGTAAAGACCGCGATCGCCTCGGCCTACGGCGGGTCCAGCCGGCGCCGTCCAGTGAAGGTCCACTCCGTTCCGTTCGTGTTCGCATGGGCCGAAACCACTACTTGCCCCAACTCGGTGCGCCGTCGCCAGCGGTGCTTGATTCAAGACGCTTAAGCCCTTTCCCGTCAGTTCCAATCACGAACAGCCCGGCCTCGCCACTGAACACAATGCTCTTCCCGTCCGGGGACCAGGCTACACCGCCGTTGCCTCGCACGTTTACGCTGCCAACGGGCAAATTCGTCAAGTTCGCTCCGCTCTGATCGACTATGTACAAAACTCCTGGTGAGGCGAACGCAATCCATTTCGAGTCAGGCGACCAGGATCCGCCGTTTGTACTGCCTGCAGACGCTTGTGGACTCATGAGCGGCCTCACATTTGTCCCGTCTGCATTCATTAGATAGAGTCGTGCTCCTCGCTCGAAGAGGATAGTGCGCCCGTCCGGTGACCATGCCGGTGACGAAGCCGTTCCTCGCAATATCCGGGCGATCTCTCTGCCATCGGCTCGCATAGTGTAGATCTCTGGTTGGTCCGATGAAGACCTAAAGGAAACGAAAGCGATCCGGGTTCCGTCCGGGGACCAGGTCGGGCTACCGTCCATCGCCTTCCCATCTGAAATCACTTCTTGGTTCGTTCCATCGACGTTAGCGACAAATATCTGAGAGAAGCCGCCTTCCCATGAAACGAAGGCTAAGCGCTTTCCATCAGGCGAGATTGCAGGATCGTAGTCGCGCTCCGCACTGTAACTTAGTTGGAAAGCCTTGGACTTGCTACCTCGGATGAGAAAGATGTCCTGGTTGCCAGTCCTGCTAGATACGAAAGCGATTTGGCCTGCACCCTTACGCCCGGTGCAGCCAGACTGCTCGCTCACAATTAGGGCAGCGAGGATCGTGAATATGCACAAAGTTCGCAGTCGATTGCTATGCGCGTGCGGACTCATACGGCAAGCTCCGACAGCTCCTAGTAGCCAGCTAAGGCCGTCGTGTAACCGCACAAAGGCTGAGCTAGCACCCAACGGGCTTTGCGAAGTCAGGCTGAATGTCACAGGCGCCTCTCATCGGGTTCAAGAAAGGATTGCCGGCTATTGGTGGCGGAGTGGGCCGAGGATCAGGCGCCGAACCGCCGCAGCTAGAAGTCGCCGGATTGGTCGAGCAGAACGCCGCGTAGGCTGCGTCAAGGAACGCCTTTTCAGCCGGAGTCTGAATGCCGTCGCAGTTGAGGTCCCAGATAAAACAATACGGAGGCCCCAACGATGTTGGGGCCTTCACATTGGTGCGAGGATGCAGGAGGTTGCCGAGGTAAGCGTTGCAAGTATCTTCGCCTTGATACAGATCGAAACATTCGATGTGGTGCGCCCCGTAGACATCGCCGTTCGGCATCACGCATGCGTCGAGGCCGGCGTTGCAGTAGATCGGATACTCCACGTTCCCGGGAGCGCTTCCATCACCTTGGTAACGCCCACACGACTCGACCGTGTCACCAGAACAGAGTGAAAGTCCAACCTGTGTCGAATCGAAGCAAATGTAGCCGTAAGCCGGGTTGTCGCCGCAGATCGTGTACAACCCCGTCGGGTCCACGAAATTCACAGGATTCCCTCCCGCGTACCCATACCCGCCGCCGAGGGGGTCCTGCCCCAAGAACCTCCCGCTCGCGGGGTCGTAGTACCGCGCCCGCAGGTATTCAAGCCCGTTGGGGTCGTTCTGCTCGCCCGTGAACGTGAACTCGGTCCCGTTCGCGCCCGAGTGCGTGCGCACGGCGCCGAATACATCGTAGGTCCAAGAATCAGTGACGTTGCCGGAGCCGTTCGCGAGGTTCGCCGTGGAGCCCAGGCCGTCGGTGAGGCGATACGTCGGATTGCCGCTGCCGTCGACCCAGTAGAGCATGCCCAGGCCGTAGACGTACGTGGTGGTGGCGCTGGCGGTCGTGTCCTGAAGGATCACGGGCAGGCCGCGGTTCACATCCCAGGTGTAAGAGCTGGCGACGCCGCCGGATGCTCTGGACTGGCGCAGCCCATCGCCGTTGTAGGTGTAGGTCGTGGCCGTGCCCGAGACCGTCGCCGCGGTCATCCTGTTCTCGAAGTCCCAGGCGAAGGTATCGGAGCCTCGGCTCGTCTGATTGCCGTTGGCATCGTAACCGTAGTTTACGCCCGCGGCCGTGAGCATCTGGTCGGCGTTATCGTAGGTGTACGCCGTCGCATTCTTCGTCAGGCGGTTGCCGTTGGCGTCGTAGGTGTAGGTGTCCGTCGTCGGGCCCGGGTAAGTCACGCCCGTCAGCCGGTAGAGATTGTCGTAGGCGTAGGTCGTGGTGCCGGAGCCGTCCACCACCTGCGTGCGCGCGCCGGCCGCGTTCAGGGTGTAGGTGAAGGAGGAGATCGTGCTCCCGAAGGCCGGGACGTCGATGCTGGGTGTAGCGTGACTCAAACCGGACGCCGTCGTCTGGCCGCTTTCGGCGCTTATCGGGTTAGCCGTGTCCACGCCGGAGAAGCTCTGGATGCCCCCCGCCGAGCCGGTCGCGGTCGAGAAGGTCCAGGCGTAGCTCGAAGGTTCGCTCGCGCCCGCGACTTTTCGGTAGACGGCGAGGGAGTTCGTGGGGCTGTTCGCGTTGTCCGTGCGGCGGATGAGCGTCCAGCCCGATGGAGCGGTGACCGTCGCGCTGCTGGGCCTGACAGAGACCGAGGCGATCATCACGTCGTTCTGGGTGGTCCCGGCTGGCTTGTTGATCGTAAGGCTCAGGACGCTATCGTCGGCGCCCGCCGAAGACGCCGAGCGGAAGGTCGCCCCGGTCACGGAAGCCGGACGCAGGGCGAGGATGTGCGTGTTGCCCCAGTCGGTGTCGCCGCTTGCCGTCGCGGTCTTGGTGCCCGTGGCGCCCGCGGCGTCCTGCACCGCGTAGTTCGCCTCGATCGAGATGCCCCCGGCGTTGGGTACAGCTTTGCTCGCCACGTCCAAGGCCTCGGCCATGCCCGTGGGCGGCGTCCAGGTCGCCGAGGACGAGAAATCGTGCGCGGTGACGATCATGCTGCGCCACGTCCCCAGGTTTGTCACCTGCGTCAAGCGCTCGGCGTTGTCGTAGGTCCGCGTGCTCGACAGGCCGCTGGCGCTGGGCAGGGTCGTGGTCGTGAGGTTACCGGCGTTGTCGTAAGCATATGCCGTCAGGCGAGAGGCCCAGTCCGTCACCGAGGTCAGGTTGCTGGCGGCATCGTAGCCGTAGTCCACGGTCTTGGCGTCCGGGTAGGTGATCCGCGTGCGCCGGCCGGCGTTGTCGTACTGGTAGGACACCACCTTGTTCCCGGGGAAGGTAACGCTCGTCGCGCGGTTCAAGGCATCGTAAGCGTAGGCCGTCGTGCCGGTCGGGTCGACCATCTGGGTGCGATTGCCCAGGGCGTCGTAGGCGTAGGTCACCTGGTCCACGAACGTGGCGCCGTTCCAGTGCTCGGCGCGGGTCAGGCGGTCGGTCGCGTCGTAGAAGTACTTCGTCACCAGCCCGCGCGCGTCGCTGCGCTGGGTGACCCGCGAGTGGACGTCGTACTGGAACGAGGCCGTGCGGTTGTTGGGGTCCGTGGTCGAGGTCACGCGGTTGAGCGCGTCGTAGGCGTAGGTCGTCACCTTGCCGCGCGGGTTCGTCACTGACGTGGTGTTGCCGTTGGCGTCGTAGGCGTACGAGGTCGTGCCGTTGGCGGCGTCGACCACGCTCGTCAGCCGGTCGGCGCCGTCGTAGTTATAGGTCGTGACCTTGCCCAGCGGGTCGGTGACGGTCTTGAGGTTGCCGCGCGCATCATACGTGTAAGTCGTCGTCTGGTTCAGGGCGTTCTTCTCGGTGAGGACCCGGCCCTTGGAGTCGTAGGTCAACGTCGTCGTGTGCCCAAGCTCGTTCGTGACCGTCAGAGGCCGCCCGTCTCCGTTGTAGGTGAGCGTCTCCTTCGGCGGCGTACTCTGCCCGGAGAAGCGGGGATCGATAGCGCCGGTGAGATTTCCGTAGGCGTCGTACTCGAACTTCGCCGTGTTGCCGGTGCAGTCGGTCAGCGTCGTCGAGATCGTGACCTCGGTCAGCTTGTTCGGCGTGATGCCGGCGAAGCAGGCCCTGCCTTTGGTGACGCCGCCCGCGTCCTTGGCCACCACGGTCGTGGGGATGCCGGAGGCGCCGAAGGAGTAATCGGCCTGGCGTCCGAGGGGGTCGGTGAACAGGTCGGGCTCGTTCTTACTGCCGGAGCTGTCGAAGGAGAAGGCGAAGGTCCACTTGACGCCGCCGCTCGCCAGGCCGCAGGAGGAGTTCGTGTTCAAGGGGTCGATCAACTGCGAGACGTTGCCCTTGTCGTCGTAGGACCGGGAGACCTTCTTTCCCAGAGGATTGGTAGCGCAAACCAGTGTGCCCTTGGCGCCGTAGGTGAATGAGCTCACGCCGTTGTTCGCGTCCTTGACCTGCACCGTGTTGAAGTCGACGTTGAAGTCATAGGTGGTCTTGTTGCCGCGCGGGTCGACCACCACGGTCTGGCCGGCCTGCGGCGCCGCATCAACCGCTGGGCAGGAGGCGCTGGTATAGCTGGGCGCCGACCCGTACTTCAGGCAGGTGACGCCCCCCACCGCGTCCGTCTGCTCCACCACGCGTCCGGCGGCGTCGTAGACGTTCTGGACCTTCGTCACGCCGGCCGTGGTGACCGAGGTAAGCAGGTTGTTGGTGTAGCCGTAGCTCGTGACGGTCCCGTCGAAGTCCGTGAACTGGGTCAGGAGGCTTCCCCCATTGGAGCCGTTGGAGCCGTCATATGTGAAGTACGCCGTGAAGCCGAGCGGGTCACGGATCGAGGCGACGCGACCATTGTCGTCGTCGACGGCCAGCTTCCTGCCGGCGCTGTCGGTGATTTCGGCGGGATGAAAGACCGAGCTTATGCAGGTCATGGTCCCATCTTCGATGTTGACCGAAAGTCCAGTGCACTCGATCCATTCGCGCGAGTAACTCACGGAGTTTCCTTGACGGTCGATTATCGACTGGAGCTCACCGAGTTGGTTTGAACCGGCGGGAGAGAAGACGTATCGGAGCTGGGACCGGGTGAAAAGCGTGCACGAGTTGCCGGAGCCATTGCCGCAATCGAGGATGTCGAAGTTCGCGCTGCTCCTGTACTGGATGGTGTAATCGTCCCTCGTGAAGGTCACGAGCTTGCCGTCGGGATAGCGAACGTCTCGAGCGTAGGAGTATGCCTGCTGGGTAATCTCGTCCCAGACCCAACCCAAAGTAACGGTCATGTCCCACAGCCAGCTCCAGCCCCGGCCAAAGTCGCCAACGAACGTGGACTCCGAGTTGTAGTTGCGCGCCACCGACAGGCCCGGGCCCTCTGCGGGAATCATGAGATCGGTCTCGCTGATATAGAAGTTGCCCGTGCTCGTGTTCACGGGATCGGCCACGGAGGCGCTCGCCCTTTGGCGGCCGATCTTGGCCTCGAGCAGGTTCTGGGCCACCTCGTCGATGCCAATCGGACCGGCCGAATCGGCCGAGCGCACAAACTTCAGCTTTATGGTCTGGCCCGCCCAGGCCGAGACGTCGACGCGGGCCGTCTCCCAGCCCGTTTCACAGTCACATACCTTAGTGGCGGCCTCGGTCTCTCGCTGGAACGCAGGACCGTCGAGCACGTACAGCCGAAGGGCATTTGGCCTCGCACCCTTGCGGAAGAACTTGTACTCGAAGGCCAGAGTTCGGGCGGTCGAGGTCAGGGTAAACGGCGACGAGACCAGCGTCGCTTCGCCCTGGTCGAGGACCGCGTACGCTTTGGCGCCGTCCGACCGTCCCGGCCGTTGGCCGTCGGCCCGTTCCGGTCGAGCGGTGCCCTGGGTTATTCGCCAGCCCGGCGGCTCGATCCTTCCCAGGGCGGCGGCCGGCGAGGCCAGTGTTGCCGCGTCCACGGGCGCCTCGAAGGACGCGTTGACCGGAGCCGGCGAAGTCGCCCCGGAAGGCTCCGCTTCGACATTGCGGGTCGAGGGCCACGGCAGCGGAATATATGCCGGATAGAAGTCGAGCGAGATCAGGACCAGGCTTGCGGCGATGGTGATCAGGGCCCGGCGCATGGCGCCCTCCCGCGTGGGTTCCGACTCCTCCTGGAGGTCCCGACCGGCCGGTCAGCCTAACGCTCGGGCGAAACTTTACTCGCGGGCGCATGCCCCGTCAACCAATAATGCGTCAAGTAGAGATAGTTCTTTCCTTCACAAATGAGTCGGCCACGCTGAGTCGCGCACCGACGCGCGGCTAAACCAAAAACTGCGAAGCAATTTGCCAAATGTCCGGATGCCGGGCCCGCTTCTCTCCCCCGTTCACACGCGGTTCGCCGGCGGCTGGCTGGTGTCGATCCAGCGCTGCACTTGCGTCTCCACCACCGGATTCCCGCCCGGATAGGTGCGATAGACGCCGAGGTTGCCGATCGCCGGCCACCAGACGTTGAAGTTCTTCGTGGCCGCCGGCCGGGGGATGTTAAAGGCCTGGCCGGTCGCGTAGCGGACCAGGTCGTGCACCAGGCCCTGCTGGCGGGCACGCTCGGTCTCGAGCTTGATCTTCTCGATCAGGTCGTTGACCTTCGGGTCGCCGAGGTGGGCCTCCCTGCCGTCAGGCGTCATCCCGTGAAAGACGGCGCCGTCCCTGTGCATGGTCGCGTAGAGCTGGGACGCGACCGTCGGATAGCTCTTCTCGGCGGCGTAGAGCACCCCGCTGAAACCCTTCTTGACCCCGGCCGCGTACTCCCGGGCCAGGTAGCCGAGGTAGTAGTCGCTGAAGAATCTCTGATACTCGATCGGCTGCTGGCGCGCCTTCATGCCTCCGTCGAGGAAGTTGCCGACATACAGCTCGGCGATCTTGTGGTAGGTGGGGCCGTAGTTCGTGTCCCTGTTGTAGAAGAAGTCGAAGTCGAGGCCGTTCGCGTGCCCCGCCGCGGCCAATAGCTTCTTCGCCTCGGCCGGGTTCAGCTTCAAGAACACGTGGTTCGGGCCGAATTCCCCGACGTCGTACGGGTCCAGCCAAAAGCCGGTCCAGCCGGCGCCCACGACCGTGTGATAGGCGACCGGAAGCTCGAGGCCTTCTCTGCGGAAGCCCTCGCGGTTGGCGATGACGTCGATGAAGGCCTCGCGGTCGATGAGCATCGACAGCGCCTGGCGCAGGCGAACGTCCTTGAACGGCGAGCTTCCTTCATAGCCAAACGAGAGGAACGATGACACGGCCGTTGCGAAGGAGTCGTCCTGGCGCAAGAGCGACTCCGGGACGTCCTTCTTCGTCTGGACCACGTCCTGCTGCAGAAGGCCGTGGACGTCGGTCCAGATGTTGCCGGCCCTGAACTGGGCCAGGCGCTGGGCATAGTCGACGACGATCGGCGCCTCGATCCTGTCGATGAAGGGGCGGTCCTTCAGGTAATAGTCCGGATTGCGCGCCAGGGTGAAGAGAGCGGACGGCCGGTACTCCTCGATGGTCCAGGGGCCATGGCCGCGGGCATCGGCCCTCGGGTCGAAGCGCGTATCCGACTCGCGCGGCATAACGAAGAAGTGGCTCGCAGACGTGAATAGCTGCACCAGCGAGGAGTCGGGCTGCTTCAGCTTGAACACGACCGTCCGGGCGTCCGGAGCCGAAGCCGATTCGACCGGCGCGCCGGGCGCCTTCTCGGCGTTATAAGCCAGGTCCTGCGCGGCGGCGCTCAGCCGCACGAACTTGCTCCAGCTGAACACGACGTCCTGCGCGTCGATCGCCCGCCCGCTCGTGGGCGAACGCCTGTCCCACCTGAGGCCCTGCTTCAGCCTGAAGGTGAGCTGGAGCCGGTCGCCGCTGATCTCGAACGAGTCCGCCAGGTCTCCCTCGGAGGACCCGTCGGCGTCGCGCGGATATGTCGCGGCCACGAACTTGAGTAGGCGTGGATAGACGTGTGCGGCTACGGCCAGGGTCGGGGCGGCGTTGGTCGCCAGGGGGTCGAAGCCCTGGGCCACGTCGGCCGCGACGTAGTCCTTGAGTGTGCCCCCGGGCTTCGCCAGGGCTGTCGTGTCCACGGGCGTGGAGAGCAGACCGCCGCCATCGCCTAAAGGCGGCTTGCCCGAGTCGCTGCCGCCGCAACCGACAAAGCCGAGGGTGACGGCGCCCACTCCCAGGACCGCCGCGCCCGTCAGAGCGCGACGCCGGCTCCAGCGCCGGCGGGCCACCCGCTCCCAGTATGACCCTGCCATCCCTCTCCCCAGGGCCCCTGTCGTCGCAGACGGGGCGCATCTTCAATTGTAAGGGACGCCCCTCCGCGTCCCGGCCTTCGGCGGCGGCGGACGCACGGGCGCTTCTGCGTAAATACCCTCCCGTAGTGCCGCTTCGCGAAGCGGCCCTGACGGCCCCTGAGTCACGCCCCCATGCCCCACTCGATCGCGTTGCGCAGCAGGCGCTCGAAGGGCGCCGTCTCCCAGGGGCCGCGGAGGACGGGCGGCGCCCGTCCGGAGGGGTCGACGCTGGGATCTGCCAGCGGCTGCGTGTTGGTGGCCGGGGTATGGCAGTGCCCAAGCGCTATGTAGGTCACGCCGCCGGCTCCGATCTTGCGACTGAACCCGAGCACGCGCGTCTTGCCATCGGCCTGGAGCGCGGTGTCCTTCTCGTAGACGAAGCCGAAGCCGGGCGGTGAACGGTCCGGCCCCAGCTCTGCCGTCAGCACCAGGTCGCTGGCGGCCGGGTCCTGAAGCTCGATCATGTAAGGCTCGTCGATGACCTCGAACGAGCCCGGCAGGTCGCGCGTCAGCGGCCCGTCGCGCCCGGCGACGTCGACACAAAACTTCCGCAGGGGCGGGTGATTGAGGAAGAAGCCGCCGAGGGTCTCATGAAAGCTCTGCTTCACCATGCGGCGACGGCGGTCCGCCTCCTCGACGCGGACGGCGCGGCCGCCGCTGGTGCCGTGCAGACCCAGCCAGCGCCCGCCGGACTCAATCCAGCCCCGGATGGCGCGGTGCTGATCGTCGTTGGGGAAGGGCCCGGCCACGTAAGTGATCAAGAGCCGGCTGCGGTCGAGCCAGTCCGCGACGTCGCGGAAGTCGTTGCCGGCGCTGGCCGAGACCTCGGCGTCCCGCAGGAATTGAAGGATGCGCAACCGGGCGTAATCGTGGTCGTGGCCCGCCGCCGCACCCGGCGGAAATCCGCCGGTGATGACGTGGGCGCGCGCGGGCAGTGTCTGTGAGGTCATTGTCACGCCTCCTGAACCTGGCCGGCCGAGTATCTCACCCGCGGGCCGTGCCATTCAACGTGGAGGATGCGATGAACCCGCACCTGGTCTACGTCCGCATGATATGGATGCACGGAGCCGATCCTTGTGATGTGGATGCACGGAGCCAAGACTTTCCAGTCTCGGCGGCCTTCATCTCAATTGAAAAGGCGGCTTCCGAGTCCGAGCGGCGCAGTGGAAGCTCAGCCCGTGAGGTCTCGGGCGATATTGCGTGGGCTGATGAACATGCCGGCCAGGAAGCTCACGACGCTGATTACCAGCGCCCCGAGGAGCGCCGCTCCGAAGTCATCCACGTGGAACCTTATGTTGCCGATCTTGCCTGCCAGCCACGACGCGAGGTCGAGGAGCCCGGCGTTGATGACGACCAGGAAAAGGCCCAGGGTCAGCACGGTCATGGGCAAAGACAGCTTCACGAGCAGGGGGCGGAGATAGAGGTTGAGGAACCCCAGGATCAGGGCAACGGCCAGCGTGCTCTTCCAGCCCTCCAGATGAATGCCCTTGACCACCTCCGCGGCGGCCCAGACAGCCAGCGCCAGTACGAGCCAGCGTATGACCAGCTCAACGATGCGCTCGAATGGACTCGGTCGCCGTCCGGAACGCCGGCTCCAATCGTGCATGGACGCGGCTCTCATAATGCCATCCCCGCCGGGCAGCTCAGCATGCACGCCGTTGCCCGCCGGTAACCGGCGAGCTGAGCGTAGTTACGAGACAGTAAACACTCCGCCGGGCGGATTCCGCAATTCATCCGGCCTCCCACATTGCCCGTCACGCCAAAAGGGCCGGCGTCAGGGCGTACGCGCGCCGTCAGAACGTCCGATAAGTAAGTTAGAAGATGAAGCTTGGGCTATCTCAGGCGTTGAGGGCAGCGGGCGAACGCGCCTTCTGGGCCGTGCTTGTGGTCGGGGCACTGGGCCTCGTCGCGGGTGCCGCGCTGGTTGCGCCCCTATTGCCGGCGGCGCTCGCCGGTGCTCTGGCGGTCTTGGTCACCATGGCCTGTGCGGCCGCCGTTGCCCTGCGTCATCGGGTGACCTCACGCAGACGCGAGCGCTCGCGCTTGGACATTGGCAGCTACGTGCTCCGCCAGACTCAGGCCGGAAGGCGCGTCGCCATCTACGACCCGGCGACGGCGCTCTACCATCGCTGGTACTTCGAGCTGAGGGTCGGCGAGGAAATCGGGCGATGCCGGCGCTACGGCCTCTCGATGGCCATCATCGTAATCAGGGCCGCGGCGCGCCGCGGCGCCAACACCGAAGCCAGCCGGATTCAGCTCGCTCAGACCGTCAACCACATGGTCCGGTCGGTCGATATCGCGGCCAGCCTGGACGAGTTTGAGTACGGAATCTGCCTGCCGCACGCCGAAGCCGGCGGGGCAGGCACAACCCTTGCCCGCTTGACCAGCGAGCTCAGCGAACATCACGTAACCCTTGGCTTGGCCCTCTATCCCGCGCACGGCCTCGAGGGCGAGGCACTGATCGAACACGCGCGAGCGGAGATCCGCGGCGGGGGAACCCCTCCCCTCCAGCTGCGGACGGTGGACGCGCTCCCCCGGCCAACCTACGGCGAGCTGGCGCGCCTCGCGAGGGATGACACGCCCTGCGAGCTAAAGGTCGAGGCCGGCGAGAGCATCAAGGCGATCAAGGCCGGACTGCGACGGGCCTCACGACGCGCCGGCATCTCCCTGGACGTATGGGACAAGGACGGCGCCATCTTCTTCAAACGAGCCGCGCCCGCGCGGGCGCGAACCGCGGCCTGATCGGAGCGTTTCGCCTCACATTCGGCGCATCATGATGCGCTGGCCCGGCATGAAGCCGTCCACGCGGTCCAGGTCGATCACCAGCGGTATGCCCTTCTGCTGCGGGTCCGCGCTGCGCTCCTGCTGGGGGATCTTCTCGTACATCTCCTTGCGCATCTGCTCGGTGTTCTCGACCCGGCCGCGGCCGCGGAATTGAATCATGGCCCGCGTCTCCGGGTTGCGGTAGAAGAGCGTGATCCGCGGGTTTTTCTGCAGGGCCTTGAGCAGGCCGCCGTCCTCGCGTCGCACCCAGATGCCGAGCTGCGTGTCGCTCTCGACATGAGTGCTGCCGCGGAAGGAAAGGCTGGGCTGGCCGTCCGGGTCGACGTAGGCGATCATGACCGGCTTCTGCTCGGCCAGGGCGTTGTTGACGGCTTCCTTGATCTCGTCGGTCAGCTTTATGGGCGTGGGTTCCGCCGGTGCGGGCGCTGGAGTGGTCACGAGAGTGCTTCTCCTTCTCTTGATCTCGTGTCGCGGGGGCGCTGTGAATTATAAAGCAGCATGGCGCCGGCCGCGACAGGGCGAGGTGCCTCGCGCGGCGCGGACCAACGTCTGTCGCGCTTCGCTCCTCTGCGAGAGGACATTATCGAGGACGCCCGGGAGGACCAGGCGCGGACGCCGCCACCGGGGACAAGGACGGCTGGTACGAGCCCGGCAACAAACACTACCACGCCCGCTGGGCTCACGCCCTCGGCGGGCATCGCCGCCCTAACCCAAACGGCGGGCGCGACCGCAACGCCGATCCCGCGCTCGAACACGGCCACCCCGGCGGCGGCGACATCGACACCGGCGAAGCAAGCCTCGACGGCCACACCCGCATCGACCGTGGCTACGCCGGTACCGACCGTCGCGCAGGCCTCGCCGACCGCGTCGACCGTACCGGCGACGCCGCACCCGACACAGAGTCCCCCGGGGCAGAGCGGCACTCCTCCGGGCCAAAGCGGCACACCGCCGGGTCAATCGACGCCACCGGGTCAGGACAAGAAAAACTAAATAGCCGGCACTTACTTAACTAACCCCGACCCCACCGTGCGAAAGCGCGGCGCCGGCTCCGTGGCCGGTGTGGGCCATACTTGGGTCAAGCTCAGCGTTTCTGTGCCCCGGGAGACCAGGCGGGCATACGGTCGTCGGCGGGGTGGTTCGTCAGGTTCCTTAGGCCAGAACCGTCCGCGTTGACGACGTAGACCTCGTCGTTGCCGCTCCTGGCCGAGACGAAGGCGATTGTCCGACCGTCCGGCGACCACGCTGGTGACCGGCCTTCCGCGATCTTGTTGAGTCCCGTACCGTCCACTCTAACGACAGAGATGTCTCCGTCGCGCCTCTCCGGCGCGAAGGCGATACGGCTGCTATCCGGTGCCCACGCGAGTCGCCCTGTGGTCAGTGCACTTGTTGCAACTCGAATTAGGCCTGAACCGTCGGCGTTAATGACATAGACCCCCTGTGGTCGGTTTATCTCGGACCAGGACGAGAAGGCGATGCGCTCGCCGTCCGGCGACCAGATCGGCCGCAAAGGATTACCGGTGACCTTGCCCCCGGTGAGATTGGCTTGCTGAGAACCGTCTTGGTTCATTACGTAGATGGACCAGCCGAGGTCGGGATAGACGGCCCAGACGAAGGCGATACGACTGCCATCAGGCGACCAGGCGGGCGAACGGACGCCGGCGGGCGACGGGAGGTCTGTAATACGTTTGAGCCCGGACCCGTCCGCATTAATGGTGTAGATGTCCCAGTTGTAGACGGGGTTCGGCGAGTCCTCGCGGACCGACACGAAAGCGATGCGGCGGCCATCGGCTGACCAGGCGGCATCGAAATCGAAGAGCGGATTATTGGCGTCGAAGCCGGGCCGTTCGACGCTGAGCTTCCGGGGTCCGCTGCCATCCACGTTCACTACATGGACCTCATACTCGGCACCGACTGGCTTCAGCGGTGTGCTGAAGAAGGCGATGCGACGGCTGTCGGGAGACCAAGCGGGGTTGAGGTCGGACCTCGGGCTTTCGGTGAGCCGGGCCTGTTTCGAGCCGTCGCCATTCATGACGTAAATCTCGGCGTTGCCGTCTCGAAGCGAAACGAACGCTATTTGAGGCTGACGAACCGTTGCGTCGTCAGAACCACCGGGGACGAGAGCATAGGTGGCGAGCCCTCCCGCGAGGAGGACCAGGCAAAGGAGACCGATGAGCCACAGCCGATTCGGTTCTGTCACGCCCTGAGCTTAGACCAAGCGCCGATGGCTCAACGAGAGTTCGGCAACGGGCCCCAACGTTCTGAGACGGCAGCCACTCTCCTGTCTTTTACCGCATGACCCCCACCCGCACATCGCGGAACCGCGCGGCGCTGGCGCCGTGGCCGGTGTGGGCGACCTGCTCGGGCTGGCCTTTGCCGCAGTTGGGCGTGCCCCACACCACCCAGCCCTCGCGGTTGACGATGGCGTCGCAGCCGGCGCCAGCGTCTATCATAGCCGACGTGTACGAGACGACCTGGTACTTCCGGGCGCACGTGATGCGGAAGAGGCCCTACCTGAGGCTCGAATGGTGCATTGCGGTCATCGAGAGTCCGATCCGCCGTGAGGTACAGAGCGACGGTCGCATCAGGTTCTGGGGTCGAGTACCGGAGTTCGGCGACCGGGTCTTCAGAGTTGTTACACTAGCGGACGGAAGAACCATCCTTAACGCGTTCCCGGACAGGGGCTTTCAGGCCGCCGAACCATGAAGCTGCACTACGATCCAGAAACCGACTCGCTGTACATCGACCTTAACGACAAGACGAGCGTCGATTCGCTCGAGGTTGCCCCGGGCATCGTGGTTGACTTTGACGAAGCCGGGCAGGCCGTGGGTATCGACATCGAGCACGCGTCGAAGATCCTGGACTTGACGACACTCGAGGCACATTCGTTGCCGGTCGCCGGCTGACCGTTCTTTATTGCATAACCCCAACCCTCACATCCCTGAACCGCGCGGCGCTGGCGCCGTGGCCGGTGTGGGCGACCTGCTCGGGCTGGCCCTTGCCGCAGTTGGGCGTGCCCCAGACCACCCAGCCGTCGCGGTTGACGATGGCGTCGCAGCTGCCCCAGAACTGGGGCGTGATGCCGGTGTAGGTGGCGTTCTTGACCAGGTCGCCGAGCTTGCCGTTCTTGATCTCGCGCGCCACCTCGGTGCCGAACTGGAAGTTCAGGCGGCGGTCATCGATGCTCCAGGAGCGGTTCGTCTCCATGTAAAGGCCGTCTTCGGTGTCGGCGATCATGTCTGCCAGCGTCCAGGCCCCCGGTTCCAGGCTCACGTTCGTCATCCGGATCAGGGGGATGCGATTCCAGCCCGAGGCCCGCATCGCGCCGTTCGACCCTTCGACAAGCTCAGGGTGGACGGCCCGCAGGGACGCAATGGTCTCGCGCGAAGTGAGGTAGCCGAGAAAGAGGCCCTCGCGTACGACCGGCGTGTGCTGGGCGGGCACGCCTTCGTCGTCGTAGCCGAAGGTGCCCAGGCCGCCCGCGATCGTCGCGTCGGCGGTCAGGTTCACGATCTCGGACCCGTAGCGGAACCAGCCCAGCTTGTCGGTGGTCAGGAAGCTCGTGCCGGCGAACGCCGCCTCCGTGCCCAGCACGCGGTCCAGCTCGATCGCGTGGCCGCAGCTCTCGTGGATCTGAAGGCCGACCTGGCTCCCGTCCAGGATTATGGTCCGAACGCCGGCCGGACAGGGCTTCGCCGAGAGCAGGGCGACGGCCTCCTCGGCCACCCGCCCGGCGTTGCCGGGGAGGTCCCAGCGCTCGACGAACTCCCAGCCTTCCGTACCCTGGTGGCGCCCGACCGAGTTTGGATAGGAGCGCTTCTGCACCTCGCCCTCATCGACAGCCGTCGCCTCGATGCCGCAGCCGGTCTCGTAGAGGTCCTGCTCGAGGTAGGCGCCTTCGCTCGAAGCGAAGGTCTTGAGCTCGCGCTGGCTGTAGACGCTCGACTCGGCCATCACGATGCCGGGGACGCCGATCATGGCCTCGTTGGTCTTCAACAGCATGGCGATCTTCGCGTCCAGCGAGACGGCGAACGGATCCCTCTTGACCGGCGTCGAGTACTTGCCGACATGGCGGACGGGCGCGCCGATGTTGGCCGCCGGCCCGCCGGCGAGGGCTGAAGAGCGAGCGATCCTGACCGCCTGGCCGGCGACGCGGTCGGCCTCGGCGCCCGTGAGCTCGTTCGAGCTGGCGAATCCCCAAAACCCGTTGACGATCACGCGGACTCCGAAGCCGAGGTTCTCCTCGACCACCAACCCTTCGACGTTGCGGTTGCGAACGGTCACGCTCTCCGCGCGGAAGTGGACGAGGCGCACGTCGGCGTAGGAGGCGCCGCGCATCCGCGCCGTGTCCAGTGCTCGCATGATGATGTCGCGCATGCTCGGCCTCCGCGATCGAATAGCCACTGCTTAACACAGATTTTCGCTGCTGTCATGAGGGCCACGATCAGACCATCTACAACGGAAGCGTCGCTCAGTTGACTCCGTTGCCTCAGCCGTGATAATGGTTGCTCCCGCGACTCTCCATCGTGTTCCCTGGCCCAATCCTCAGAGAGTCCCGGACAAGGCGTTCTAACGTGTCTGAAACTGACAGGCTGCGGTCCGCCCTGGCGGTCCTCGAATATCAACGAGAGGCCATCGGCGAAGTTGCATACTTGGCCGCCACGTCCGCGCTTCGCGAGCAGCTCGAGGGTAGGGACGCAGGAACAGCGGAAGGCGAATGGAAGCAGTTGACGATCCTGTTCGCCGATATTTCCGGGTTTACAGGCATGGGAGAGCGGTCCAACGCCGAGGAGCTCCGCAACACCGTCAACGCCTGTTTTGAGCGCCTCGGCCAGGTGGTCAGCAGATACGGCGGCTATATCGACAAGTTTATCGGGGACGAGATGATGGTCCTGTTTGGAGCGCCACTCGCCATGGAGGACCATGCCTCACGCGCCCTGTACGCCTCCCTTGCCATGAGGGACGCCCTCGCGACATTTACCCGGGAGAGTCCGGGGCTGCGTGAAAGTCCACTGGGCCTGCACTTCGGCATAAATAGCGGCCTCGTAGTGGCGGGCCAGATCGGCATGAAGGGGCGGCGCGACTACACGGTGATGGGTGACGCCGTCAATGTCGCCGCGCGCTTGGTCGCGCGCGCCGAACAGGGCGAAATATTCGTGGGCGATGCCACGCGGCGCCTTGGTGGGCACGACTTCGAATTCGAGGACATTGGCGAAATCCAGGTCGAAGGGCGTGAACAGCCGGTCACAGCCTCGTCGCTGATTCGTTCTCGCTTCTCCGTACCGCTTCGCGGCGGTCCTCATGTACTTACGCCCATGTTCGGTCGCGCGGCCGAGATGCTGATGCTGCAGAACTCGTACCAGAGTGTCGCCCACAGTGGTCGACCGCGGGCAATGGTCGTAGTCGGACCGGCCGGGATCGGGAAATCGAGGCTCCAGAGAGAGTTCGCAGCCTGGCTCAACCAGGAGAAGGTGGATCTGACCCTGCTCTTCGCGGCCGCCCTGCCGCACATGACGTCCGCGCCCTATCACGTAGTCGCCGAGCTGCTACGTAACTGGCTTGGTGTGAGTCAGGTCGATTCAGCCGCGGCAGTCAGTGAGCGGTTGGCGGGCGCATTACGCCGGGTGGGCCTGGCCGACTCAGAGTCGTTCGAGGGCCTCGCGGCCATGCTAGCGGTGATTAATGAGGACAGCGAGTTCCGGCGTCTCCTTCCTGAAGAGCGCATGAACCGCATATTCAAGGCCGTGCAGGTGCTCGTCGAAAAGCTGGTCAGTCGCGGGCCGGTGGTCCTCGTGGTCGAAGACCTGCACTGGGCCGACGACCCTTCCGTCGAGATAGTGCAACACCTTCGCGGTGTCGAGGGACAGCTGCTGCTCCTTGCGCTGACAAGACCGCCGTTGGAGTCCGAGGGCCAGGCCGGCGTCCAGGACCCACGGTTCGTGGTAAGCGACGCAAACCTGATCAGCCTGCGCGAGCTCGATGACACCGCCAGCTCCGATTTTGTGACCTCACTCCTGCCTGCCATCAAACGCTTCCCGGAACTCGTCGGCCGCGTCGTTGAAAAGGGGCAGGGAAACCCATTCTTCCTTGAGGCGATCGTCGCCGCCATGGCGGACCGAGGGATCTTCACTGAAGATGCTCAAGGCCTGCGGCCGAGCAGTGTACAAGAGCTGGTGGTCCCAGACGATGTCTGGGGAGTCCTCGCCCAGCGCATCGACCGCCTTCCCTCGAGGGAAAAGCGTGTAATCCAGAGCGCGTCCGTGGTTGGAAGGGTCTTCTGGGAAGGTCTCATCAGTAGCCTCGCTGAAGTCGACGCCGGGCCCAGCCTGGATATGCTCAGCCAACGAAGCCTCGTCGATCTTGATGGCCCGGCCCCGTTTGCCAATGACTGGGAGTGGCGCTTCAGGCATGTCCTTGTACAGGAGGTGGCTTACAGCAGCCTTCTACAGGAGAATCGCAAAGCCGCCCACGGGCGGACGGGCCAGTGGCTAGAGGCCCGCGTCGGCGATCGCAGCGGCGAGTATGCTTCTGTATTGACCCATCACTACTTGAATGCCGAAGACTGGGCGAAAACCGCAGAATTCGCCGAAGTGGCAGGCGACCGGGCGGCCGGCCTCTTCGCGTTCGATCAGGCCCGCGCATTCTACCTGGAAATGCTCGCCGCGATGAGGCTCTTCCCCGCGGATACCGATACACGCCGTCGGCGCCTGGACGCGACGCTCAAGCTGATTCCGGCCGCGTACTACATTACGACTCCTCAAATCCATGACGCCATCACGGAGGCCAGAGGGCTGGCCGAAGAGCTAGCAGACTCGGAGAGCGAGGTAAGGCTCCTGGTCGCACAGGCCAATTGGCAGTTCATGTCTGGCCTGGGAACCGAGGCGGTTGAGACCGCGCGTGCGACGATCGCTCAAGCCACGGCGCGAGGGCTTGCGAATCTTCTCTCCGTTCCTTTTAGCCTGCTGGGCAGGGCGATATTCATCTTGGGCGACTTTCAAGGATGTCTTGAGGTACTCGAAAACTCGCGCGTCCTGGCCAAGGCGCAAGAGTACGATCCGCTCGCGCGCTACCATCTGGTCATTACCCTCGGCTATCTAGGTATGGCGCAGGAGCAGCTCGGTGACATCAGGGCGGCCGACGAGTTTCAGCGACAGTGCCTGGAGCTGGCCGCGCAGACGCGCGACCTTCGACAGATCGGGGTGGCGCGGCTCTTCGGTGGTGGATCCGCGGCGACTCTAGGCCGGCTCTCGATAGCTCGCGAGCACCTGTCATTAGCTGTGAGTATGCTCGAGGACCGAAGTGAGCCTGTGGCGTTCTTCGTCGGGCTTGGCTTTCTCGGCTACTGCCTGGTCCAGAACGATGAACTCGATGAGGCGGCCGCTCTACTTGACCGGTCACTAGGACTGGCGGCCGAGATTGGCTCGTTCATATTCGTGCCCTACTTCCATGCCTACCGAGCTGAAGTCTTCCTGCGCCAGGGTGATTTGAAGGGAGCGATCGAGCGCGCACGTGCGGCCATTTTGCTGGCCGCGGAAACGCGACAGCCCTACGGCGAGGCACTGGCCCAGCGCATTCTTGCCTGGTCGCTTCACTATGCCCGGCCTGAGGTGCGGTCCGAGCCCGAAGACGCGTTTCGGACAGCGTTACAAATTCAGCGCACCACGGGAGCACGGACATATCTCTGCCGGCTTCTGTTCGAATTCGCGACTTTCCTTGGTCGGGTCGGCGACAAGGGTGAAGCGAGCAAAGCCGAGGCCGAAGCAAGGGCGCTCCGAGACGAGCTAGGTCTAAACTGGCTGCCGGTGGCCGTACCTGCACCCCAAGCGGCAACTCAAGCCTGACCGCTATTGGGTCCTCACCTCGCGCAACAAGATCATTGACCAGTTGGGTGCGGACAGAATCTCAGACCAACAGCACGCTTGGCTCATTCGCTTGACCTGGCTCCCGCCTTCCTTCTAGAGTGGCCGCCATGCTCAGGTGGGGAGAGTTCCGGGCGCGGCGACCGGACCTGACGGAGGCCGGGAAAGCCCTGTTCTATCAATTCGGCGTAGGGTTGGCGTTTCTCGGCACGGTGCGCCCGGACGGAGGCCCGCGCGTCCATCCGATCTGCCCCCAGATTACGGACGACGGCATCTACGCTTTCCTTATTCCTTCGCCAAAGCGGCGAGACCTTCTCCGTGACGGCCGTTACGCGTTACACGGGTTTCCGCCGGGCAACAATGAGGACGCGATCTATCTCACCGGAAGGGCGGAGAACCGCACGGATCCGGAGCTACGCGAATCGCTCACCCGCATGTTCCTAACGGAGCGCAACCTTGACGCGCAGCCGCCGGGCTTTGGCGGGCAACTGCTGTTCGAGTTCCTGATCGAGTCCTGCCTGGTCACGCGAACGACCGGCCATGGAGACCACGACCCGAAGCACTCGGTCTGGCGCGCGGGCTGAACCGCGTCGATCGACGGACCAGAAGCTCCCGGCTCTAGTGTCCTGAATCAAAAAAGCGCCAATTTGAAGCGTGGCCGAATCGAATCTGATCCAGGGGCTGAATTCATTGGCGGACGTCCAACTCGGGACACTAGGAGGCCGTCCATATTATCCCGTAGCCGGGGCTTTCCAGCCCCGGCGTCGAATCTGCGCACGGCGCCGGCGAGGCTAGAAAGCCTCGCCTACCGATTTCATGGACAGGCTCCGGGGAATGGCCCCGGCAGCGACGCCACGGCGGGCTGAATGCCCGGCCTACGCTGGTCATCGGCTTGGCGCCGTTCAAAGAGCTGGACGCAATCGCTCCGCCTTGTGCTTGCCCCTTAGTAGCTCTTTCACAAGCTCGGCCTCGTCAGTCACCCCGTTGGCCAGGCGTGTGGCCGAGGCGCCGATCTCGGCCGCGATGTGCCCGTCGCTGCCGCCGATGCCGGGCAGGCGGCACTTCTTCGCCAACGCCACGGCGTTCCCGTTCTGAAGCGGACCCTCGCTGGCGTTCTCGACCTCGAGGGAGTCGAAGATGCCGCCGAGCATACCGCCGTCGACCGGCCGGCCGTATCGCCGCGACGGATGGGCGAGAAACATCAGTCCGCCCTCAGACCGCACGAACTCGTGCAGGGCTTCAACGGTCGCCAGCCCCTTGCGCCAGTGCGAGACGCCGAAGACGAGCACGTGGCCTACTTCAGTCGTTGCCTCGACTCCTCTCAGGACCACGATGCCGTGTTTCTCGCCCAGCTCCCGCACCAGGGGCTCCGGCCAGAAGGCGTCGTGCTCGGTAAGGCAGACGCCGTCGAGCCCGGATGCCTTCGCCGCGAGCACGAGTTCATCCGGCGAAACGGCGCTGCAGGCGGAGTGAGCCGTCGAGTGCGTGTGGAGGTCGATCAGCACAGGATCAGCGGGTAGCCGGGGCCCCGGGGCTCGGCAGCCGGCCGGCCGCAACGCGCATCCTTCCCCGGGAAGGACGGCTTCCTGGTTCCGAGTTTCCCCGCGCTCACTCCGCACACATCTTGTGCACGACGCGATAGAGCACCTCAATGCCGAGCCGCAGGTTCTTCAGAGACACGCGCTCGTTGTTGCCGTGCTGGCCGCCCATCTCGTTTGGCCCCAGGAGCATGGGCACGAAGCCGTAGGCGGGCACGCCGCGGCGCCGGAATGTCCGCGAGTCGGTGAAGCCCGGCGACACGCGCGGCAGAACGGCCGCATCGGGCATCATCGCGCCGCACACGTCGCGGATCGCGTCCTGCAGCTCGGTATCGCCCGGGCTGGCGGGGCTCTCCGACCCGAACACGGTCTCGACCTGAACCTTTGGGTCGTCGATCACCGTTCGCACCTCGCTGATGAAGCGCTCGTGCTCGTAGCCGGGCACCAGGCGGCAGTCGATCGTCGCCTCGGCCGAGGCCGGGATCACGTTGTGCTTGATCCCGGAGGTAAGGCCGGTGGCGCTGATCGTATTTGTGAGGATGTTGCGCAGCTGGCGGTGGCGGTCGACCAGCTCTTCCGGCGCCGTTTTGTCCGGGTCGAGGCTCAGGTATCCCTCGGCGTGGGCGGCGCGCAAGGCGTCGGCCACCGGCTCGGTTAGCGTCGCCGGATGGTCCCAGTGCTGGATGCGGTGCATGGCGCGGATCACGCGGTCGAGGCAGTTATCGTCGTGGGGCGCCGAGCCATGGCCGGGACGGCCGGTGGCCTTTATCCGCAGCCACAGGGGGCTCTTCTCAGCCATACCGACACCAAAGAGCGGCCTCTCCACACCAAGATAGGTCTCGGCGCCGTAGCCGCCCTCGTTCAGGACGAACGCGGCGTCCATCAGCTCGGGATGGTGCTTGTCCAGCCACTCGACCCCGTAGTCGCTGCCCGCCTCCTCATCGGCCACGGCCAGGAAGGTAAGCGGCCGCTTCAGACGGACATTTCGGCGCTTCAGCGTCAGGAATACCACTAGCTCGAGAACGCCCATCCCTTTCATGTCCAGGGCGCCGCGTCCCCAGAGGAAGCCGTCCTTGATCACACCGGCGAAGGGCTCCACCTCCCAGTGCTCGGCCTCAACCGGCACGACGTCGGTGTGATTCAGAAGAACCAGCGGCTTCTGCCCTCCAGAGGACGCCGGCAAGTCCGCGACCAGGTTGGCGCGGCCCGGCGCCGAAACCAGCCTGGTCGAGTCCAGGCCTTCGCTCTTCAGGATCTCGGCCAGAAAGTCTGCCGCCAACTCTTCGTTGCCCGGCGGATTCGATGTGTTGATGCGGATGTAGCGCTGGAGGATGTCGGTGACTTCAGCGGCCAGGATGTCGAAATCAGGGTCGGACATCGTATTTCCTCCGGACGGGGATTGTCGCAGAATCCAGGGGCTACAGCCAGTAAGATTACGGCCAGAGCAAGGAGCCCGAGGTCGGCTCCCATCGCGTTGTGGTCCCGCTACGAGCTCCAGCTCAGGACCTAGGGAATAAGCCCGCGTCCGGAGGAGGCTTCCATGCCCGATTACGAACCCCTCGATTTATCGACCTGGTGCAACGCTGGTGTGGAAGCACTGGGGCCGGGCAGCGAAGCGCCGAGGGGCCGCCAATCCCTCCGGGGGCTGCCTTTCGTCGTCGGAGGCGAAGAGAGCCCGCAGTGCTTCATGGCCCTCGACGCCGCGACCGGACCGATCTCAATTCCCATTGCCGCGGCCGCAAGGCACGTCCTGTTCGCACACCGGCTGATGGAGTCCGACGTACAAGAGGGCGGCGTATTGGGAAGGACGGTCGCGGATTACGTATTCCGGCTGTCAGGAGGGAACGAGGTCCGGGTGCCCGTGCGCGAGCGGTTCGAGATCGCGTTTTTCGGCGGCGGCACGCCGTTTCTGGCGGTCAGCGATCGAAGTGACTCGTTGCTCCCGCGCTACGAGGGCCGCTGGGAGGACGCAGGCCACCGCCAGACAGAGGCGGCGCGCGCAGGGCTGCTGCGCTACTCACTATGGGCTTGGGAGAACCCCGAGCCCGAGCGGGTGGTCGAGTCCGTGGCGATCATTCCGAAAGGGCCGCGCTTCCTGATCGCCGCCATTACTCTCGGACACGTCGAGGAGCACCCCTTCGTCCGCCAGGGCCGGCGAGCGGCGCGCATCGTCCTCGTCGAGCCGGAGGACGCGGCCCGGCCCTTCGAGCTCCGCGCCGAGGTGGACAGGGGCGCGGCTACGTACGTCCATGCGCTGCCGGAAGCGCCGGCTGAGGAGTTCCTGAAGGACTCGATCAAGGGCTGGGGCCAGGCGCCAAACCAGAAATCGAGCCCGGCGTATGTCGAGGTCGCCGCCGTTCCCTCGGCAACGCTCACGGTCAAGCAGCGCGAGGAGGAGCTCGGTAGCGTCAGGTGGGGCGACGTGGAAGCCAAGGGGGTCGTCTCTACGCCACGGCTCCGCATCGAGCTCCTGGACAGTGGCAAGAACTGGATAAACGTGACCGTGCTGGACGACGACACGGGCAGGCCCGTCCCCTGCCGCGTCCATTTCCGTTCGCCCGAGGGCGTACCCTACCAGCCTCACGGCCACCACAACCAGGTGAACTCCAACCTTGGGACCTGGCACATGGACATCGGCGGCGACGTGCGCCTCGGCCAGACCACCTACGCCTACATCGACGGCACCTGCCAGGGCTGGCTCCCACGCGGCGAGGTCATCGTGGACGTGTCGCGGGGTTTTGAATACGAGCCTCTCCGGGACAGGGTTCGGATCGAGCCGGGCCAGCGTGAGCTGGTCCTGCGCATCAAGCGCTGGACCAACATGAACGCGCGTGGCTGGTTCAGCGGCGACTCTCATGTTCACTTCTTGTCTACCCAGGGTTGTCACGTCGAGTCACAGGGGGAAGACCTGAACGTCGTCAACCTGCTCCAGTCTCAGTGGGGCAGCCTTTTCACCAATATCGAGGAGTTCGCGGGCCGCCCCAGCGTTTCGCAGGAAGGCAATAGCATCGTCTACGTGTCTCAGGAGAACCGCCAGCACTTTCTCGGCCACATGATCCTCTGGGGCCTCAAGCGGCCGGTGATGCCCTGGTGCACTGACGGTCTCGGTGAAGCCGAGCTCGGCGGCACGATGGAGACCACGATGAGCCACTGGGCCGACGAGGCTCATGCTCAGGGCGGGACGGTCATCATCCCCCACTTCCCCACTCCAAACGGCGAGCCCGCCACGCTCATCGCCACCGGCCGCGTAGACGGGGTCGAGATGATCACCCACGCGAAATCAAACCACCTCGAGTACTACCGCTACCTGAACTGCGGTTACCGCCTGCCCCTGGTCGGCGGCACCGACAAGATGACCAGCGAGGTCCCCGTGGGGATGTACCGCACCTATGTCCATATCCCCGACGGAGAGGAGTTCAGCTACGACGCCTGGCGGCGGAACGCGGCCAGAGGGCGCACGTTCCTCAGCGGCGGTCCCATCATCCACTTCAGCGTCGACGGCCACGAGGCCGGGGACACGCTGCAGATGTCGGGGGCCGGGACGGTCGAGTTGGAGGCCTGGGCGGAGGGCATCTTCCCGATCCACACCCTGGAGGTCGTCCGGGAAGGACGCGTGGTCGCCTCGACCGAGGATCGCCGAGGCGCGCGACGGCTGGATTTGAAGGAGAAAATCAGGATCGACGGCCACACCTGGTTAGCGGCGCGCTGCGGCGGGCCGGCCTACTACGAGACCACCCAGCATCACGACGTCTGGCGTCGCGGGATCTTCGCCCATACCTCGCCCTTATACGTCGCCTGCGGCGGCGAGTGGGGGATGTTCAACGAGGACACGGCGCGCTACATGCTCACGCTTATTGACGGGGGCCTCAGTTACATCCGCGAGACCGCCGCCCGGCACGTGGATGGTCAGGTGACACACCATCACGGCGAAGAGGACCACCTTGCCTATCTGCAGCGGCCTTTCTTCGAGGCGCGAGCCGCCGTCGAGAGCCGCTTCCACGAATCGGCGCGGACGGGCCCTGGGTAAGGCTGCCAACATCCTTATGATTCCGGCAGCGCCGCGACCGGAGGGGAGGTGAGCGCTGTGGATTGGCGCGAGGAGTTCAAGCGAAAGCTCACGTCGCACGCCGACGCCGTCAAAGTCGTGAAATCGGGGGACCTCGTCATCGTGCCCCTGGCCGGCCCCGCGACGCTGGCCCGGGCGCTGGCCGCGCGCAAGCACGACCTCGAGGGCGTCATGGTCCGCCTTGCGTCGCCTCCCGCGGATTTCGGGTTTTACGCCGAGGACGCCAAGCGCGCCTTCGAGATCGAGTTCGAGCTGTTCATCGGCGACGCCAACCGCCACGTTACCGACAGTCTGCGCGGGACCTATCTGCCGAACGTGTTCTCGGTGCAGTTCAAGGGCCCGGACGAGCGGCCTGATGAGGTGCGTGGCCCCGATGTGGTCTTCGTCAACGTCTCGCCGCCGAACCGGGCTGGTTATGTAAACTTCGGCGTGCATATGTGGAATAAGCGGGCCTACGCCCGCCGGGCGCGCCACGTGATTGCCGAGGTCGTCGAACAGCAGGTGGTTGCCCACGGCGACTGCTGGATGCACGTCAGCGAGATCGACGCGTTCGTCGAAGGCACGACCGCCGACCTTGCCGCCGCCGGAGGGCCGCTCGCCGAGGCGCTGGAGCGAGTGCCGCCCGAGCGCCGGACCGACGTCCGCCAGGTCCTGCTCCAGGCGGACCGATCGCGGCTGCAGGCTCTCCTGCCGGAGATCATTCCTCGCCTCGGCGACTACACGGCCCTAGAGCTGGCCCAGGCCCTGGGGTTGAACCTGGAGCCATCGGAGGCGATCCGCACCATCGCCGGTCACGCCGGCGAGCTGATCACGGACGGAGCGACCGTCCAGATCGGCGTCGGCGATCCCGCTCGCTGGCTTGTGCAGTTGGGGGCGTTCGACGGCAAGCACGACCTGGGCATCCATACCGAGCTCGCCTGTCCCGGCCTCGCGACCCTGTGGGCAAGAGGCATCGTCACCTGCAGCAGGCGCACGATCCACAACGGCGTCTGCACGGCCGTAGCCTGGACCGGCGGCAACGATGAAGACATGAAGGTTATCGACGACAACCCTCACTTCCAGCTCTTCGACCCCGAGTACATCCTCAACCTGCGCACCGTGACGGCGAACCACAACATGGTCGCGATCAACAACGCGATTAGCATCGACCTCATCGGCCAGATCAACGCCGAGAGCGTTTTCGGCGGCCGCATGATCAACGGCACCGGCGGCCAGCCGGAGATGCACATTGGCGCCTTCAACGCGCCCGGCGGCCGCGCCATCACCCTGATGCAGTCCACAGCCGTCGGCGGCAGCGTCTCCCGCATCCTCGCCCAGCATGAGGCGGGCGCGATCATCACCATCCCCCGTTTCTACGCGGACACGATCGTGACCGAGTACGGGGTGGCGCGCCTGGCGGGCAAGAACCACCGCCAACGTGCCGCCGAGCTGATCGCCATCGCCCACCCCGACTTCCGCGGCGAGCTGCGGAGAGATGCCGAACGGCTGCTGGGGAAGCTGTGAGACACGGGCGGCAACACCCTCAGCCCTTGCCCCCTCTCCGACGGCTCGCCGAAGTCGCGGGGGAATCCAGAGGCTGCGACCGAGTGCCGATTCCGAATCCGAGTGCCGAAACCCCGCTAAAAGGTTCTGGCGTCGCTGGAGGGATTGGAACTCCCGACCCACCGCTTAGAAGGCGGCCGGTAACACGAGCGTGTCGGAGACAATGAAAAGCTCCGACGCCCGCCGTACGGACCGCAGAGAGTACGCCGCATCAATCCTCTGGCTGCGTCTGGCTGCGTAGAGGTCAGATATCTCGGGGCAGTCGTCATAGGTAAGGAGCCACTTTGCAGACGAGTTCTCGTTTAGCGTCCTTGCCAGGCCTTCATGATCCGCCTTATGGAAGGCATTCAAGTACAGTTGACTGCCTTTCTCAAAGTAGGGCGGGTCCGCGTAGATGAGTGTACCTGGCTGAGGGGAGTATTTCGCGATTACGTCAGCGCCGTCACACGCCAGCACTGTGACACGCGATGCGTATAGGGCAATGAGGCGACAACGCTCTGCAAGCGCCTGACGATTAAAGCGAGCATCCACTTTGTAGGTGCCGGTCTGGTTTTGTCCGCCTATGACCCCACCATTGCGGAGGACGCCGGAGCGATTGGTCCGGTTTAGGTAGAAGGTGGCAAACCCTAGCGCCAGCGAATCAGAGACATCAGCAGCCCTATAGATGTCGCGCTGACGTCTCCATTCCCCAATCGTAAGGTCAACCGAGAGTATACGCTCGCAGAACTGAGGGCCCTTCTGCGTCACTGCGGTCCAGAACGCGTGGATCGTTGGGTCCAGATCATTTATTACGATGAGATCGACCTGCTCCGTTAACAGGAGTGCTAAGGCAATTCCTGCGCCACCGGCATAGGGCTCTACGTATGTCCCTCCTGAGGCGCCATTCAGTCGAACGATTTCACTGACCAAAGGGAAGAGCGCCGATTTCCCACCGGGGTAGCGGAGGGGCGAGAAACCAGGCCTCTTCGGTGCTAAGGCCGACATTTGGTTGACGCTAAACGCCCAAAATAAACTTGAAGATGTTAATATTCGAATCCCAGAGATCCTTCACTTCCTCAGGAGTGATGAATATCTGGTGGTTATGATTAGCGGCATCTAGGAATTCCTTCGTTCCAGGAAAGTTGGTAAAATTGCGCCTGGACGTTAACAGATTGATAGGCTGACGCAGGCTCCGTTGGCCTGCAGCGTCGACCTCCGTGAGGAGCCAGGAAAGAGCATCGTCCAAGGAAACGAATGCTCCTGCCCTCCGACCTGAAATTGCTTTGCCGTCCCGGCCCGCCCGGGCCTTGATTGACTTCTCGAGAAAGGTTCTTATCAAATCGAATGTTGCATTCGGGAATTCGTGGTAATTGATTCTCCCGAGTTCGTCGAGAATGCGTTCGGTCGATGGATAACCTGGTATGCCCTGCAGTCCAGTAATTACAAGGCGGGAGCCTCGCTTGGGTGTGGGCGGCTCGACAACTGATGCCTCGATGACAGGAACGCGATCTCGTTCTGTTGCAGATTTGACCTCAAATGGCCTCAGCTCTTCGAAGTACGTCTTGTAAGACTCTGATTCTGGCTTGTTGAGCACTCGTGTGTCGATCCGCTTCGCTTTGATATCGGCAACGAGCTTTTGGGCAAGGCGCGCAAAGTCCTCCTTGTCGCCGGCGAGGGTGACATGGCCGGTCGGCGGATCAACTTCGAGCTTCGCAAGCGAGAGGAACTGATCGTTGGCGTATAACCGGTCGAAGGTTGATATAGGGAAGTTCCTCCTACTCGCATAAGAAGATAGATTCGGATCTGTGTAGTCGACGGTTCGCAACAACTTATGCATCTCGGCCATTTTGATGAATTCGGCGACATTGGTCCCCGGATATTCCTCTTGGAGTTTTTGGACGGTCTTGCCCGCTATTATTTGGGCATAGAAGAAGTCCGCTTGGCGAAGCGGAGCCCATGGCTTGCGGGGGTTCGACGTATGCAAAGCCGCAATGACCTGGTTGGCAGAGTTTCGATCTGGAGCAACAACGGCATTTATTGTCTGCAGTGAGGAGATGGTTGGTATGCCCTGCACAAGCTTGGCTAAGCGAGTCTGAAAGCCCGGAACGACGTATGGATTCAACAAAGCCTTTATTGCGGCTGTTCGACGGTTTCCCTCCACAACCGTCCAATACCGGCCCTCTTTCACTACTATTGGCAAGTCGTGAGTAAAGAAGCCGATTGTGGTAACCGCTTCAGCGATCTGAAAGGCACCTTCATTCTGGAACAGGTCTTGGATGATGTCCCCCTGCGGGGCGTCGTGGCTTAGTCCGAGGCGAACGTTCTGAGGGTCGAGACGGAGCTGTTTAGTAACGTCGAATCGTTTCTGTGGCCAAGCGGACATGTCTAGCATGGCGCCCTCCTCAACCTAACCGACCAGGTCCCAATTGGGTGGTTTCCTGGCACCGCGTGGCGTTCCCCGTGCGAGTGTCGAACTCTAAGGCATTCTTCGGATTAGTAACATACTGCGTTACTCGGTTTGGAGCTAGATGTCGACGCAATGAGAACGAAGTGGCGTCCCTGGAGGGATTCGAACCCCCGACCCGCCCCTACGAAGGCGGCCGAACGCGGCCGACCTGGCGGGATAACGGTTTTGGATCTGACTCCCCATGACTTCACTGCCACTTCAATGGACAGTAAGCCGGTCGGTTTGCGCACCCGTACCTTCGCGCGACAGGATTAAGTGAGTCTGTCATAAGCGCTCAACTACTCGTCGAGTCCCATTCTGCGCAGGACATCTTCAGTGTCCCGACCTCGCGGAGCTTCGCCAGCTCTGTAGAGCATGACGCCACGTTTGACCGGTCGAATCTCTATTCGACCATCCTCGGCGAGCTAGTTTGTAACGTCCACCGGGTCGAGGCCAGGGAAGTAGTCCCGAAACGCAGCATTGAAGCCGGAGAATACTGAATGAATGCCTTTGCTTCGGGCGAGGTCTCGAAGCGTCTCTCTGGCGCTTAGGACCATCGTGAGCCTCACGCTTGCCGTTATCCCAGCTGCAGGCAGAGCTGGGAAACGTCAACGGGCGATCTGGCCGACGCGCTCCCGAAGCTACCCGAGCACTTCTTTCGTGCTCGGCGTCTGGCCGGCGCGACGCGCGTCGAGGCGAGTTGCCGCGCACAGCGCTCGGGCGAGGGCCTTAAACATCGCTTCGGCCTTGTGATGGTCGTTGACGCCGGCCAGGACGCGGGCGTTGAGGTTGAAGCGGCCCTCGAGGGCGAGCGAGTGCAAGAAGTGCTCGACCAGGTCGCAGGGCAGCTCGCCGATGCGATCGCCCGACCAGGAGACCGCGACGACCGCGTAGCCGCGCCCGGACAGGTCCACGGCGACCTGCGCCAGAGTCTCGTCCAGGGGCACGAGGGCGTCGCCCATGCGGACCAAGCCCTTTCCGTCCCCCAGGCCCGCGGCCAGCGCCCGTCCGAGCGCGATCGCCGTGTCCTCGACGCTGTGATGAGGGTCGACACCCAGGTCTCCGGTAACCTTCACGGTTATGTCAAATATACCGTGTCGCGCGAGCTGGTCGATGAGGTGGTCCAGCATGCCGGTGCCGGTGCTGACATCCGAACGCCCGGCGCCGTCGAGGTCCCAGGTGACCTCGACCGTTGTCTCTCGCGTTTCCCGCTTGAATGAACCCCTGCGCGCCGATTCCGCCATCAGGACGCCGCTTTCGCGGCCGGCCTCGAGCCGGCGATGATCTCTCGCAGGGCCTCGATCAGCGCGTCCGTGTGCTCGGGTCTGCCGACGCTGACTCGCAGACAGTTCTGCAGGAGCGGCGTGCCGAAATATCGCACGATGATACCGCGCTCGAGCAGCTCCCGGTGAACGTCTCTCGCGACCAGCCCATCGAAGCGGCAGAGGAGGAAGTTTGCCCTCGAAGGTGTCACCTCGAGCACCTCCAGGGCCCTCAATTTGGCCGCCAGGCGATCGCGCTCGGCGACGATCGCGGCCACGGAGGCGAATAACGTCTCGCGGTCTTCGATCGCGGCGACAGCGGCCGCCTCCGCGACGACGCTGACGCTGTAGGGCTGCTTGACCTTCATCGCGACCTCGATGATCTCCGGCGCCGCGATCATGTAGCCTACGCGCAAACCGGCCAGGCCGGCCCACTTGCTCAGCGTGCGCAGTATGAGCAGGTTCGGCCGCTCCCGGACGAGCGCGGCGTAGCTCTCGCCGGCAAACTCGGCGTAAGCCTCATCGATCACCACCGGGCGGCCCGTTTCGAGCAGCGCATCCAGCTCGTCGCGCAAGAGCGGTGTCCCGGTCGGGTTGTTGGGAGAGACGGCGAATATCAACCTCGCCTCGCGCGCTGCCGGCGCCAGGCCCTCCAGCTTTAGGGAATAGTCCGGCTGCCGGGGAAGGTCGATGACGCGGCCTCCCACGGCCTCGGCCGAGAAAGAGTACATCCCGAAGGTGGGGGGGAAGTTGAGGATTGCCTCCCTCGGCGCGACGAACATGCGCGTCACCAGGTCGATCAGCTCGTCCGAGCCGGCACCGGCGACGATCCATTCCTCGGCGATTCCCAGGTACTGCGACAGGGCCCGCCTGATCCGGCGCTGGAGAGGGTCGGGATAGACGTTGTAACCGCGAAAGCTTCGCAGGGTTTCGAGCACACGCGCTGATGGCGCGTAAGGATTCTCGTTGGCGTCGAGTTTGATGATGCGCTCCACCGGCAGACCGAGGCGCTGCGCGAGGAACTCCGGCGGTTCGACCGGCGTGTATGGCGCCATGTCGCGTACGTGGGGCTGGACCTGCTTCAGAATCGATCCGTCCGGCGTCACTTCGGCAACCTCTCCTCGATCGCGCGGGCGTGGCCGGCCAGGCCCTCGGCGTAGGCGATGCGCGCGCCGGGCGGACCGAGCTTCATCACTTCCTCATAGCTTATCTCCATGACCGTGCTGAACTTGAGGAAGTCCAGCACGCTCAAGGGGGAAGCGAAACGGGCGGCGCCGCCCGTGGGCATGACGTGGCTGGGCCCGCCGGTGTAGTCCGCGATCGCCTCGGGCGAGCTCTCGCCGATGAAAATGCCGCCGGCGTTCCTTACCAGCGCCGCCAGCCGGCGGGCGTCCTTCGCCAGGATGCAGAGGTGCTCGGGTGCGAACTCGCTCGCCAACTCCACCGCCTCTTCAATCGTCGAGGCCACGACCGCGCCCCCCTGGCCTTCGATGGCGGCCCGTGCCACCTCACCCCGGGGCAAGTCCGCTAGCCGCGATTCCACCTCTCGGGCGACCTCGGAGGCCAGCTCGGACGACTCCGTGATCAGAATCGGGGTCGCGAGGACGTCGTGCTCCGCCTGCGCTATAAGGTCTACCGCGCACAGGACCGGGTCGGCACTAAAGTCGGCGACAACCACCGTCTCGGTGGGGCCATAGATCGAGTCGACGCCGACGTCGCCGAATACGGCGCGCTTGGCCAGCGTGACGAAGATGTTCCCGGGACCGCAGACCTTGTCCACGCGGGGGATGGACTCCGTCCCGTAGGCGAAGGCCGCGATCGCCTGTGCTCCGCTCGCCATGAAGACGCGGTCGACGCCGGCGATTGCCGCCGCCGCCAGCTTTACCGCGGGCACGCCGCCTTCGGGCCCGGCCGGACTGATCATGAGCAGGCGCGCTACGCCGGCCACCCTGGCCGGCACCACGGTGTGAAGCACCGACGACGGATAGAGGGGACCGGCGCCCGGTATGTAGAAGCCGACGGTGTCGAGGGGGCGCACGCGCATACCGAGGCCGTCTTCCATGTAGGAATCCATGAGCCGCCGGCGCTGACCCTCGTGATAACGGCGGATGCGGCCGGCGGCGAACTCCAGCGCGTTACGGAGGTCCGCCGGTATCTCCGTCAAGGCGCGGTCGATCTCGTCGCGCGGCACCTCGAGACGGCCATAATCCACTCCATCGAAGCGCTCGCAGTAGCGGCGCACGGCGGCATCGCCTTCGCGTCGCACGTCTTCAATGATCTTGAGGACGGATTCGCTGAAGGAAGTCTGAGCGGTCAGGGGGCGCCGGCGCAGGATCGTCCGCCGCGCTTCCTCGGCGCCGCTGACGATCCTCATGTCAGGTAGTCCCTGATTGCCTCGGTCGCCCGACGGGTCGCGCTGTCGATGAAGGCCTGTACCCTTTCCCAGCCGACGTGATCGACGGTCTCCTGGAGCAACGAGGGCACCCCGGCCATGAACGACTCGACTTCGTCCGGGTCGGTGACGCCGTAGTCGCGCAGGTGCCGGCTGGCGACGTTGCGGAAGCGCTCCCAGGTCGGCGGCGCCTGCAGGAAGTCCAGGTTCACCTCCCGCCAGCGCTGGAGGGTGGCCACGTCGATAAAGCCGATCGAGACCTCCAGAGCCGTCGCCGTGATCGCGGCTCCCATGCCATGCAGTGCCTCGCGGTCTTCACGCTCGCGGCGCTCGAGCTCGAACTGGATTACGCGGTCCATCACGTTGGCGCGCCGGCTGCCGGCCAACGACGACCGTTCGCCGAACAGAGGACGGTAGACGTCGTTAATCCAGCCTTCGTCCAGGACGAGGTGGGAGATATAGCCGGACAGGAAGGCGGCGGTGCCTCTGCTCACCTCCGCGCGGTCGCCAAGCTCGGGATGGGCTTCGAACAAGGCCCGGACGCTGTCCTGGTGGCCGAAGTTGTCCAGCTCGAAGAAATGCGTGCTCTGGCGTTCCCAACGCGTGATCGCGCGAATGTCAGGCGCGGTCGCCCCGAGATAGTAGGCGCCGCGATCGGCGTCGAGGTCCGCAAGGGCCAGCCCGTCGGCGAGCACCTTTGCGAGCGACATGTGCAATACCGGCGGTGGCATGGCCGTCCACTATTCGATGATCTTGTTCAGCGGGTATTCCACGATGCCGCGCGCGCCCGCCTTCTTCAGTTTCGGGGCAATCTCGCGCACCGTAGCTTCATCCACAATCGTATTGACGTCACACCAATCCGGATCGGAGAGGGACGAAACCGTCGGCTTATCGAGCGCCGGAAGGATCGACAGCACAGCCTGGAGGTCGGGACGGTGGACGTTCATCATCAGCCCAACCTTACCTTCGGCGGCGATCGCTCCCCGGAGCATAAGCGCCAGATCTTCGATTTTGTTTCGCTTCCAGTCGTCCGCCCATGCGTCGTTGCTCGCAATCAGACGCGGCGTGCTTTCCATTACAGTATCGACTACGCGAAGGTTGTTGGCTCTCAGCGAGCTCCCCGTCGCCGTGACGTCCACAATTGCATCCGCGAGCAAGGGCGGCTTCACTTCCGTGGCGCCGTAGGAGTACTCGACCAAAGCTCGAACACCGTTGCGCTCGAGATAGTCGGAAACCACCCGCACAAGCTCGGTGGCAATGCGCTTACCTTCGAGGTCGCGAAGGTCTCTCACCGGCGAGTCATCGGGGACGCAGAGCACCCAACGCGTGTGAAAGGCCGACACCTTCGACTCACCGACGTCCAGCACTTCGACGACGTCCGCGGCCGCCTCTCGTATCAGGTCCAGTCCCGTGAAGCCGGCGTCGATCAAGCCGTCCTGCACGTAGCGCGGCTGCTCCTGCGGTCGTACCAGCATGCATTCGATATCGTCGGCGTCGAGCATGGGATGGTAGGAACGTGAGGAAATCGAAAGGTTGTACCCGGCCTTGGAAAACAGGGCTACTGCCGCTTGCTGCATACTTCCGTTGGGTATGGCCAGACGAAGCTTGTGCTTTTCCATCTATCACGGTCTCGCCTAAACAAACATGCCCTTCCCGGGAAGGGCACGGCGCCCGCGAGGGGCCTTGGCCGATCTTACATCACGACCGCACGCCCCTGCCAGCGGGTTCGGGCCCCGAACGACACCGCAGCGACCTATAATCCATCTATGCGGTTCCCTAAGCCAAGGCCTGTGTTGCTCCTGGGGCTCCTGCTTGTCACCTGGGGCGTCATCTCCGCCTGTGCGCCCGCAAAAGCAAAAGGCCAGGTCCATGTGCTCACCTGGAAGGGCGACGTTAACCCGATCATGGCTCGCTACCTCGACCGCGGCATCGGCACCGCGGAGCGCTCTCACGCGGCCGCGGTCGTCATGCGCCTCGACACACCCGGCGGGCTCGACAGCTCCATGCGCGAGATCATCCAGCGCATCGAGGCCGCGAAGGTCGCGGTCATCGTGTACGTCTCGCCCGCCGGGGGGCGCGCGGCCTCGGCCGGGACGTTCATCACCATGGCCGGCCACGTCGCGGCCATGGCGCCTAACACCTCGATAGGAGCTGCAACGCCGATCAACTCCAGCGGCGAGGACATTCCCGGCGCCCTGGGGCGTAAGGTCACTAACGACGCGGTCTCTTATATCCGCGGCATCGCCGAGCTCCGCGGCCGCAACGCCGACTGGGCCGAGAAGGCCGTACGCGATGCCGCCTCCGTGAATCAGAACGAGGCGGTGTCGCTCAAAGTCGTCGACTTCGTCGCGACCGATATGCAGGACCTGTTGGCCAGGTCTGACGGCAGGGCGTCGCAGGTTACCGGCGACGACGGTGCGCTCAAGACCATCACCATCAAGACCGCCGGCCTGTCGACCTACGAAAACAACCGCAACATCTTCGAAACCATCCTCGACCTGATCGCCACGCCCGACATCGCCTTCCTGCTCCTCAGTCTTGGAGGCCTCGCGCTCCTGACCGAAATTTTCCACCCGTCTCTGGTCGCGGGCATCTTCGGGATTATCTCCCTCTGTCTTGCCTACTTCTCACTCGGCGCGCTTCCCACCAACTGGGCCGGCGTGGCGCTGATTCTCTTCGCCTTCATCCTGTTCGGCGCCGAGATCTTCGCATCTGGCTTCGGCGCTCTTGGCATTGGCGGCATCATTTCCCTGATCCTTGGTGGCCTGATCCTGACCGGCAGTCGTGAGACGCCCGGCCTCGAGGTCAACCGCTGGCTAATCATCGGCGTTTCCGTGCCCATCGGCGCCTTCTTCATGTTCGTCCTCGCGGCCCTCGTCCGCATTCGGCGCATGCCGTCCGGCGCCGGCATCGTACGCCTGGTCGGCCGGACCGGGGTCGCGCGCACGCTGCTCAACCCCGGCGGCTACGTCGCCGTGCTCGGCGAGCGCTGGGAGGCAACCGCCGAAGACCCGCCGATCGAGTACGACGCCCAGATCATCGTAACCGCCGTTGAGGGCTCTCGCCTCAAGGTCAAGCGGGAGGGCGCGCCACTTCTGCTCCTCCCGCCGGCACCGCCGGAGACGACCGAAGCTCCGGCAGAGGCCGTCCCTCACCCTCGCAACTGGTAGGTCCAGCGGCCGTCGCCAGACCTGAGTACACACTGGCCAGTACCACATCCGGGAGCACGCGGAAACTGATAGGCCGAATGGCCGGTTCTCTCGCCTCGGCCAGCTGGTCAAACGCGAACCAGGCGGCGATGCCCCCGCCTAGCCCAGGAAACAGACCCAGGCCAAACCAGACAAGTGGATTCATGCCCGTAAGCAGGGCGCCCACCGTGGTGACTACCGAACTCACAATCGGAATTAGAAAGGCGACTCGTTGCATCGGAGTCCTCATTTGGCGACACCGATCGGGGTAAGACTCATCGGCGCCGCGCACCACGCATAGAAGGTCGAACCGATTGGTACGGAGTTCTTGACGCCCCCGAAGACATCGTAGGTCCCTGCGAAGGATTACGATGGCCAGGCTTTCATAACCTTTCCCTGAAGCCAAATGCCTAAACCCCCACCGATCGCGAGGAAGAGCGCAGTAAATAATCCTATCAGGATATCACCGGACAAGACTCCGAGAATCAGTGCTGCACCCATCAAAATCGATATAAGACCGACAGTAACGATGATTCTAAATGTCCTGTAAGGTTTAGGGTCAATACGACGGCCATAAAGTTGCAGAGTCTTATAACTTATAATCCAAGCCGCAACCAGATAGGACAGAATGACTACTATCACTAGACTTAACGGCGGACCAAGTAAAGCAATCGCAACTCCAAATCCGACTGGCCCGACAACGAGAGCCACTAAAGCAAAGCTTAGTAGTGTGCTCCGTTTCACGGCCGACACGCGTGCTCCTTACCATTAAGTAAGATGGTGAAACCGCACCAGATAGCCCCGGTGCCAGCAACCGCCGGTCCTACTAGTGTACCCAAAGCTACAATTGGAACGTCAACGCACGCAATGAGGGTTACTGCACACGCCGCCAATGCGGCACCTGTAGCCGGCAACCCTAGACCAAATGCCACCGCTTCCAACCCGAGCCCGGCGGCAATGAGCGTGGCTCCTGCAGCTGCATTCTGAAGGTCAGATGAACGAGGCCCGGTTACAGGAGCGGGACCTGGTTTCGGCCCCGGAGTCGGTGTGCCCGTCGGAGGAGGCGTGGACGTGGCGGTGGGAGTGGCGGCGTTGCTGCTGTTGCCGTAGACGCTCTTGTTCGACCCGTCGCAACTAAATTTCGCGATCGATCCCAGCGCCTGTGCCCGAAGCCTTTCGAAC
>CAYRCD010000018.1:0-35365 GCA_964422735.1 uncultured Dehalococcoidia bacterium
TTGTCGCCCGGCCGGCGCGGCCATTGACCGATCCGCGCCTGGAGACGCCCGTCGCGGCGCCGGCAACGCCGGACGCCGCTGCCGCGCGACAGCCTGACGAGAGGTGGCGCACGGCTTGATAGCAAAGGCAGGAGCCGCGGCCCCGGCATTTCGAGCCGGCGCCGACGCCGAGGCAATCCTGAAACGACTCGACTGGCAGATCGTGCGTAAGCTCGATGGCCTGCTGCAGGGTGACTTTAGGTCGCTCTTCAACGGCCACGGCCTCGATCTCGCTGAAGTCCGCGAGTATCAGTCCGAAGACGACGTGCGCTACATGGACTGGAACGTTACTGCCCGCATGGACACCCCCTACGTGCGCCAGTACATGGAGGACCGCGAGATAACCGCCTGGCTGGTGCTGGACACCTCGCCCTCCGTCGATTTTGGGACCGCTCGCGTGCGCAAAAGCGACCTCGTCCTCGAGTTCGCCACGGTGATCGCCCGCCTGCTCACGCGCCATGGCAACCAGGTGGGGGCCGTCCTCTTTTCCGGAGCGGTGGACGAGGTCATGCCGCCAAGGGGCGGCCATCGCCAGGCCCTCCGGCTGATCCACCAGCTGGTCCGCCCTCAGCGGAAGTTCACGCCCGGAGCCACGAACCTCGGTGCGGTCCTCGATCGGGCAGCGCAGACTTTCCGCCGCCGCTCCCTTGTTTTCGTTGTCTCCGACTTCATATCGGCGCCCGGCTGGGAGGAAGCTCTTGGGCGGCTCGCCCGTCGTCACGAGCTCGCTGCCGTGTGGCTGCGCGATCCGCGCGAGGAGGAGCTGCCGGACATCGGGCCCGTGGTCCTGCAAGACGCTGAGACCGGCGAGCAGCTGTACGTGGAGACGCAGAACCACGGCTTCCGGGCGCGTTTTCAGGCGCTTGTCGACCAGCGCCGGCGGCACATCGAGCGCACCTTCGGGCGCAACGGGATCGCCGCTCTCAGTCTGTCGACCGAGGGCGACCTGCTGCGAGAGCTTACGCGCTTCACGGTCCTGCGCCGCCAGGCGCTCAGGCGCCATGGCGCCGCCTTTGGGCGGGCCGCCGCGGGCGCGTGAGAGATCGTCAAGCCCCTCGAGGGATTGCAGGATGTTATTGATCTGGCCCTGGTCAGTCGACTCCTTCGACTTCAAGTCGCCGGAAGCGCTCGTCTTCCTGCTCTTCCTGCCCGTCCTTGCGGGCCTGTACGTGTGGATGCAGTTTCTGCGGCGGCGCTACGCGGTGCGCTACGCCAGCGTATCGCTGGTTCGAGAGGCTGTCGGGAAGGGGCCGGGATTTCGACGGCACGTTCCCGCGCTCCTCTACCTGGTGGCCCTGGCCACGATGGTTTTCGCCCTGGCGCGGCCGGAAGGGATCGTCTCCACGTCGGAAGAACGGGGTATCGTCGTGCTGACGCTCGACGTGTCCGGGTCGATGTGGGCCGAGGACGTCGCTCCCAACCGGATGGAAGCCACGAAAAAGGCCGCGCGCGAATTCGTCAGCAAGCAGCCCAAGGGAATCCAGATCGGGGTTGTTTCGTTCACCGACTTCGCGGCCCTCCTCCAGCCGCCGACGCGGGACAAGAAGGCGGCGATAGACGCCATCGACCGGCTTCAGCCGCAGCGCGGCACGAACATGGGCGGTGGATTGCAGGTCGCCCTCGACGCAATCTACTCCGCTCTGGATACGGCTGGGCCGGGGGCGAGCCCGAGCCCGGCTGCGCGGCCGGGGCTTGCGCCCACGCCGACACCGGTGCCGGCGCCAAGGGGTTCGAGCAAGGAGCCGCCCGCCAGCATCGTGATCGTGTCCGACGGGGATAGCAACACGGGACCGCCGCCGCTTCGCGTAGCGGATGAGGCCCAGGCCGCCGGCGTCAAGGTCTTCACGGTCGGTATCGGGACACCCGAGGGAACCGTCGTGCGCATCCAGGGCCGCAGCGCGTTCACGCGCCTGAACGAAGACGTCCTCAGACAAATCGCGGAGGCGACGGGAGGCCAGTACTACAACGCCCGGGATGCCTCGCAACTGGAGAAGGTCTACGACCAGGTCGCCCGCGAGCGCCAGTCCGAGCCCCAGCAGACAGAGCTTACTTACTACTTGACGGGAACGGCCCTGCTGTTCTCCGTCATCGCCGGCGCCTTCTCGCTGGCCTGGTTCAACCGGCTACCGTAGCGATCAGGCGGCGGCGCGCCGCCCGTCCGCACGGACTGAGCGGTTGCGCCCGGACTCCTTCGCCTCGTAGAGGGCGGCGTCGGCCAGGCCGACGACCTCGTCCGGCGTCCGCGCGTTTTCCGGGTCCGCATGGGCGATGCCGGCACTGAGATAGACGCGGACGAGCCCGCGGCTCAGGCCCACCGGTATCTCCGCCGCGGCGACGGTGGCGCGAAAACGCTCGGCGAAGTTGGCGGCGCCACCGATGTCGGTCTCAGGGAGGATGAACAGGAACTCGTCGCCGCCCCAGCGACCGACGAAGTCGGCTTCACGCGATGCCTCCCGGGCGAGGCGGGCGACATGCTTGAGGACCTCATCGCCCGTCAGGTGACCGTGCGTGTCATTGATCAGCTTAAACCGGTCGAGGTCGGCCATGATCAAGCTCAGCGGCTTGGCGTAGCGATGCACACGGGCGAACTCGGCCCTGATCACCTCTTCGATGTAGCGCCTGTTGGGAAGGCCCGTGAGGGCGTCGGTCCGCGCGAGGAAATGCTCGATGCGGCGCGCGTCCTCGAGCTCACGGAACAGGCTCACGCCCTTGATCGCCGTCGCGGCCTGGAGTACGAGGTCGCCGAGGAAGGATATCTCAGCCTCGAGGTCTCGCCTTCTCGAGGAGGAGAAGTTCACGGTTCCCAGGACCTTCTCCTGGAAGAGGATCGGGAATGTTACCGAGGAGACCAGGTGCGCTCTCTGGTAATAGGCGCGCAGGTCTTCCGGCATCTGGCGCTCGGGCGCGAGCAGGTCCGGCACCAGTACCGGCTTTCCCGTCTCGCCCACGATCTTCGCCAGCTCGAGGTTACGCAACTCCAACGAGCGCAACCTGTTGCGGCTGCTGGTCGTGGCTATCTGCGTATCAGAGAAGCGGGCGAGGTTCCCTTCGCGCTCGGTTATTTCAGAGCAATCTTCATTGACAAGCGTGATCGTGACCCAGTCGTAGTCCGAGGCCTTCGCCAGGGCGGTCGCGACAGACTGCAGGACGTTTTCCATTTCTGTGGCTCCGCTGAAGGCCTTGGCAACGTCGGACAGGGCGCCCAGTTGCTTTGCCTGGCGCTGGCGCCGCTCCTGGTCCATAACGGAGGCGGCGAGGCCCGCGATGATTGGGATGGCAGCTACCAGGAAATTGACCTGGGGTAGATTGAGGCCGGCCGGCCATGGTCCGCGCACGACCAGGATCTCCGAATTGTCCTCGTCAGAAGGTATGGAGCAGGCAATGTGGGTGCAGGGCACTCCGGGCCGCACTGGCCCCACGATTTCGGCGAACCGGCCGGTCACGTCGAAGAGCACGCCGTCGTTCTCGCCATCGGCCAGCTCCCGCCAGACCAGCCAGTAGCCCTTCTGTTTGATTTCGTAGGAGTCGGGGTTCGTGTCGTCGCCGACGCGCGTGTAGTAAGGGTCCCCGGGGCGAACGACGTATGCCTCCTGGGCGGGTAGCGCTTCGGCCACGAGCCGGCAGGCCGCCACGACGTCGCCGAGATCAGCCTTGTTAACCGAGGCTACCCGCGCCAGGTGGGCAAGGGCATCGAGCATGGCACTACCTTGCGGCGGGCACATTCCCCGCCCTTCTCATATCAAGGTTCGGCCGGTCATCGCCGCTATTTAGGGGTTAACCCTGACTGTTCGGGAAGGATACTGGAAGCGCCTGGATCGGGATGGTCCCGTGCTTGCGCCTTAGTGCCGGCCGTGCCAGACTTTTTGTGAATCTAAATCTATGCAAATTATGGATATGTATGTATAGATTTAGACATATTTAGGTGGCGGAGAGCCGCCTGGACTAAGGGAGCAGCAGCCGTGCGCAGACCTTTCCGAACGCCATTCCCCTCCATCGCCGGCCTCGTCGCCCTGGCCATGGTCGCTCTGGCCTGCGGGTCCGGGGGGGGCAACGCCAGCTCGCAGCCTTCGCCAACCGCCGCCGCGGCGGCAAGGCCGGACCTCTCCAAGGATGACCTGGGGCGCAGCGTGACCGTCCCCGCGGCGCCGAAGCGGGTTGTGGCGATGAGCCCCTCGGTTGTGGAGCTAATGTTTGCCGTCGGCGCGACGCCCGCCGGCCGCCCGACGTCGGCGGACTTCCCGGAAGCCGCGAAGTCGGTCCCCAGCTTCGGCCTCGCTTACCCGCCCATCAACTATGAAGAGATCGTGGCGATGAAGCCGGACCTGATTATTGCCGACGCCATCATCGACGAGGGCGTGATCAACGAGCTTGCCCGGATCGGGCCGGTTTTCGCCGTTCGCGTCAGCTCGTTCGACGAGGTCACGCGGGGCCTTCGGGTCGTGGGGGCGCTCACGGGGAATGCGAGCGCGGGCGAGCGGGAGGCCGCCAACCTGCAGAGCAAGCTGGCCCAGATCAAGGCAAAACTGCCCGCCAAGGGCCCGACCGTCCTCGTCCTGGTGAGCGCCGGTCCCGGCCAGTTCATCGCCGAAAAGGACAGCTCGTACCTGGCCGACCTGATCAAGAAGCTCGGTGGCACCAACCTCGTGACCAGCGAGCCCGACAACTTCCGCTTCCCGGGCTTTACCGACTACAGCAGAGAGCGGATCGTCGAGAAGAACCCGGATGTGATCATCACGGTGAGCCTCGGCGGACCGCCCGGCACGCCCAAGACCTCGGACGTCCTCAAAGCCGACTCCGCGCTCGCCACTCTGACGGCGGTCAAGAGCGGACGCGTCTACGAGGTCGACGCCTTCATCTACGTGCAGTCGGCCGGCCCGCGGGTTGGCATTATCCTTGATGAGCTTCCGCGGATCCTTTACCCCGACGTTTTCAAGGGCAGCTGACCGCCGGGTCCTCGTCCCGGGCCTGGCCGCCGGAGCCCTGGTCTTCGCGATCGTCATGGGGGTCGCGATCGGGCCCGTTTATGTGGGGCCGGGAACCGTGATCAAGGCGCTCTTTGGATCGGCGCAGGGCACGTCGCAGATTATTGTCGAGGACATCCGGCTGCCGCGCGTGCTGGTGGGCGCGATGGTCGGCGCCAGCCTGGCGATGTCCGGCGCCATCCTCCAGGGTGTGACGCGAAATCCGCTCGCCGATCCTCACGTATTCGGCATATCCGCGGGCGCCGGAGTCGCCGCGGTCGCCGGCATCATCTACTTCCCGCACGTCGTCTTCTGGGAGGTGCAGATCGTCGCCTTCGCAGGCGGTCTGGCGGCGGGCCTCCTGGCCTACGCCATGGCCTGGCGCGGCGGCGTCTCACCGGTCCGGCTTGCGCTCGCCGGCGTGGCCGTGACGTCGATGCTCACGTCGATCATGCTGGCCTTGCTCGTGCGCAAAGCCTTCGCCGCCCAGATCGGCTTGAGGTGGATAACCGGCGGCCTCTTGTCCGGGCGCAACTGGCACGACTTCGACCTGCTCTGGCCCTACTTTCTGGCCGGCACGCTGGGCGCCCTCGTGCTTTCGCGCCAGATCAACGTCATCGCCCTCGGCGACGAAGTTGCGACCAGCCTCGGCCAGCGCGTCGAGCAGGTGCGCTTCGCCGCGACCGCCGTAGCGGCCCTGCTGGCCAGCAGCGCCGTGAGCATCGCCGGCCTCATCGGCTTCGTGGGATTGATCATCCCCCATGTGGTCCGGTTGCTCGTGGGCAACGACTACCGCCTGGTGATTCCCACCTCGGGCCTGTTTGGGGCCTGTCTCCTGATCTTCGCGGATACGGCCGCCCGCACCGTCTTCGACCCCAGCGAGCTGCCGGTCGGGGTCCTGACGGCCGTTATGGGCGGTCCGGTCTTCATCTACCTCATCCGGAGGCGGGCATGAAGCTCGAGGCCCGGTCGATCGACGCGGGATACGACAGCCGCCTGGTCCTGTGCGCCTTCGGGCTCGAGATCGCCGCGGGCGAGATCGTCGCTCTCGTGGGGCCCAACGGCTCGGGGAAGTCCACCGTGCTGCGTACGCTCGCCCGCGTGCTGCGGCCGCGAGGCGGCGCCGTCTTCCTCGATGGGGTGGCGATCTCGGCCCTCTCCAGCCGCAGGATCGCCCGCGAGCTGTCGCTCCTGCCTCAGGGACCGACGCTTGCCAACGACCTCTCGGTCGAGGAGCTTGTGTGGATGGGGCGCAGTCCCCACCAGGGACTCCTCGGCCTTCCCACGCCCGCCGACCGCGAGGCGGTGAGCTGGGCGATCGCCGAAACACGGGTCGGCGACCTGAGGCAGCGCCCCGTCTCCAGCCTGTCCGGCGGCGAGCGTCAGCGCGTCTGGATCGCCATGGCCCTGGCCCAGGAGCCCAACGTCCTTCTGCTCGACGAGCCGACGACGTTCCTAGACCTGAAACATCAGCTCGAAGTGCTCGACTTGATCCGGTACCTGAACCGCGAGCACGGACTCACGGTGGTCATGGTGCTGCACGACCTCAACCAGGCGGCGCGCTATGCCGGCCGCGTCGTCGTACTCTGCGACGGTAATGTCCGCTGTCAGGGCACGCCCGCGGAGGTCCTCACCGTCGAGACCCTGCGCGAGGCCTTTGGCGTCGAGGCGCGGACCATGCGTGGCCCCGACGGCGTCCCTCTGGTTATCGTGCCCCTGGCGCGGGTGAGTGAGACGGCGTAAGGATGAGGGTAGACTTCTGAGCATGGACGTCTTCGAAGCGATAAAGACCCGGCGGTCGATCAGCAAAGTCACCCAGGAACGCCCGCCGAAGGCCGATATCGAACGCCTCCTCGCGGCCGCGATAGAAGCGCCGAACCACCACGAGACGGAGCCCTGGCGGTTCTTCGTCCTGGCTGGGAAGGCGCGCGAGGAGCTCGGCAACGTGCTGGCCGAAGCCCTGCGCCGTCGCATGGCGGATGAGGACGCGCGGAAGGTCGAGGGCCTGGTGATCGCGGAGCGCGCCAAGCCGCTTCGGGCGCCCGTCCTGGTTGTCGTCGGCGTGAAGCACGACCTTACCGAGAAGGGCGGGGAGAGAGTGGTGCCGGTGGAGGACCTCGAGGCCTGCGCGGCCGCGACCCAGAACCTCGTCCTCGCCGCGCACGGCCTCGGCCTGGCCGCCCAGTGGCGCACAGGCGACGGCGCCTTCGATCCCCAGGTGAAGGCCTGGTTCGGCCTCGAAGCCACAGACGAGATCGCCGCCATCGTCTACGTCGGCTATCGCGACCCCGGCCGCGACATCCCCCGGACGCGTCAACGGACATGGGCGGACAAGACCGAGTGGCGGGAGTGGGGGACGTAGCAACCGGCAACCGGACCAGGCTGGGCATCGAGGCTGGAATCGTTGACAACCGGCTCCGGCCTGTCCATGCTGAATGTGCCAACACTCTTGTTCCTTGGCCCCGGTTCCTGGTTCCTTGTTCCTTTGCCATGCAAGACGACGTTTTCAACGAGATAGAACAGGCCCTGAAAGAGGGCAAGCCGCTGGTGATCGCCACGGTCGCCGCGACCCGCGGCTCGACGCCGCGCAAGCCCGGCGCGAAGATGGCGGTGCGCGAGGACGGCAGCTTCTGCGGCACGATCGGCGGCGGCTGCGGTGAGGCCGAGGTCTGGCAAGAGGCCATGAACGTTCACCAGAGCGGCACACCCCGGCTCGTAACCGTCGACCTCACCGAATCGCCGGAGGGCGAGGACAAGATCTGCGGCGGCATCATGGAGGTCTTCGTCGAGCGCCTGGTGTAATTGGGCATACGGCGGGCTGGACCGCTTCTTCGATGACCCAACGCCGAGGCTTCCGGTCTCGCCGCTTTCGTCTTCAGATGACCCTTGTAACCCCCGCCCCTTCGTCGTACTCTGGCGCCGACCCCGCAACCCTTCTGTGCGACCGCGTCCGAGGAGTGACAAATGACCACCGAGCAGTCTTCCCACATCACGCCCGAGATGCGCGCGAACATCGGGGTCGAGGGCCCGCCGCGCCTGATGGAGCTCGACCGCACCTCGATCCGCATGTTCGCCCGCGCGGTCGGGCACACCGACTCCGTGTTCTACGACGCGGAGGTGGCGAAGAAGCGCGGCTATCGCGACATCATCGCCCCGCCCGGTTACCTGGGCACGGCGCCCTTCCGCCCTTCGGTGGAGGCCGCCGCCCCGCGCCAGCGCGCCGGCGGCATGACGCGTGGCCTGAACGCCGGCAACGAGTACGAGTACTTCGACGTGATCTGCGCGGGCGACGTGCTCGAAGCGCGCGGCAAGACCGTCGATATCGTCGAGCGTGCCGGCAGCATTGGCCCGATGATAATCACAACAAGCGAGACCACCTTCAAGCGCCTGAGCGACGGCAAGGTCGTGGCCAAGGGCCGCGGGACGGGCATTAGCTACTGAGTCACAACGGCGGCTCCGCGGACCGCGAACGCCGAGACTGGAACGTCTCGGCTACAGAAACGCCTGAGAGAAGGCCGGGCAATAGTTGCCCGGCCTTCGCCGTCCAGGCCCGCCCGTGCGCCAGGCGCTCAGAGACCCCAGTGTTCGCGGCGCCGCCGCCGCAGCTCTGTACCTAAAGGCTTGGCGCCGGTCTCTCTCTCTCTCTTCTCTCAGTCGCGAGCCCCTCCGATGCCCCGGCTGGCTAAGCCTCAGCACCTGCTATACTTCGGCCCATCCAGCCCCTCCCCCCGAGGAGAGACGCCATGAAGGTTCACTGGTTCCACCTCATGCCCTACCCGGACCTGCCGGAGGACTTCAAGGAAAAGCACCGCAGCGTCTGGGTTGACGTCGATAGCCGTCTCTACGACCCGGTTCGGGGTCACCAGGTCTACAACGAGTACCTGGACGAGCTCGAGTACGCGGGCTCCGTGGGTTTCGACGGCATCTGTGTGAACGAGCACCACCAGAACGCCTACGGGCTCATGCCGTCGCCGAACATCATGGCGGCGGCCCTTTCCCGGCGCGCCACCAGCCCGGCGATCATCGTCCTGGGTAACAGCATCGCCCTCTACAACCCGCCGGTACGCGTCGCGGAAGAGTTCGCGATGCTCGACGTCATCACCGGCGGGCGCCTCGTGGCCGGATTCCCCGTCGGCACGTCGATGGACACCAACTTCACTTACGGCCAGACGCCGGTCACCCTGCGCGACAAGTACCAGGAAGCCCACGACCTGATCATCAGGGCCTGGACCGACCCCGACCCGTTCGCCTTCAACGGAAAGTACACCCAGCTGCGCTACGTCAACATCTGGCCGCGACCGCTGCAAAAGCCACACCCGCCGATCTGGATCCCCGGCGGCGGCTCGCTCGAGACCTGGGAGTGGGTGGCGGAGCGCGACTACCTCTACGCCTACCTGAGCTACTTCGGCTACAAGCGTGGCCAGGCCGTGATGAAGGGCTACTGGGACCAGGTCGAGAAGATGGGGATCGAACCCAACCCCTATCGTGGCGGCTTCCTCCAGCTCGCCGCGGTCGCCGAAGACGACGCCCAGGCCGAGGAGGACTACTCGGAAGCCGCGAACTACTTCTACGAGCGCTGCCTGCACGTCTACAACGGCTTCGCCGACGCGCCCGGTTACCGCACGATGCGCACGCTCGAAGCGGGCATGATGGCCCAGGTCGGCGCTCAGGCGGCGGCGATCCGGCGCGACCTGACCTGGAAAGACTACGTCGACCAGGGTTACATCGTGGCCGGTAGCCCGGAGTCGGTCACGGAGCAGATGCGCGAGGTCGCGAAAGGCCTGCGCGTGGGCCACATGATGATGCTGCTGCAGTTCGGCAACATGCCGCGCGCGAAGGTCATGAAGAACACGCGCCTGTTCGCGGAGAAGGTCCTCCCTAACCTCCGCGACCTGTGGAGCGACTACGAGGACAAGTGGTGGATCAAGCCCGTGGACGCGGCGAAGCGTGCCGTCCCCGTGGGAGCGAAATAGGACCAAGAAACTAGCGACCAGCAAAAAGATGGGGCTTCCCCGGTCTCGCCCTTCGGGAGAGCCAGCGGGGAGAGAGAGCTTGAGCACCATTCGCTGGGCGTCCGGGGTCTCGCAGAGCGGCTTCGAGCGTGTTTGGCTGCTATCTAAGACAATCGACAGCGGATGAGGAACGGATAAGCGGATTGGGGCCCATGGCGTACCCATCCGACAACCGTCTTTCTGTCTGTCGTTGATGGTGGAGGGCCTAAATGACATTCAATACCGAGACCGTTTCCGTGCGCGACGGAATGTTCAAGGTGTCGATGCGCTGCGCCGGCCGGGGCGAGCCGCTGGTGTGGCTGCATCATTCCGGCGGCCACCAGGACTGGTTCCCGTTTCTGGATATCCTGGCCGAGAAGTACATGGTCTTCCAGCCCGACCACCCGGGCTGGGGTGCGTCCCAGGGCCTAGACCGCATCGACGACATCGTCGACTTCGCCGTCTTCTACCTCGACTTCTTCGATGCCCTCAAGATCGACCGCCCTTATCTCATCGGCCACTCACTGGGCGGGATGCTCGCGGCCGAGATCGCCTCATTGTCTCCCAGCGTCCGCAAGCTCGTGCTCTGCGACGCCGCCGGCCTCTGGTCCGATGACATTCCCACGCCCGACTTCTTCACCCTGAACCAGGAGGAGCTGGGCCGCGCGGCGTTCTACGATCCGGCAAGCGCGGCTCGAAGCATGCCTCCCATCGACCGCGAAAACCCGGCCGCGATGGCGCGAATGATGTTCGAGCGCACGAAGTCGTTCGCGGCGGCCGGCAAGTTCCTCTGGCCGATCTGGGACAAGGGGCTGAAGAAGCGCATACACCGTATCAAGGCGCCCACGCTCATCGTCTGGGGCGAGCGCGACGGCATCGTGCCCACGCCCTACGCCTACGAGTTCCAGAAGCGCATCCCGGGCTCGGAAGTCGTGATTATCCCCGAGACGGCGCACATGCCGATGTTCGAGAAGCCTGAGGAGTTCACGAAGATCGTCCTGGAGTTCCTCGCGGGTTAGCAAGCTCCGCCCCGGGCCGAGGACTCGGCGGCCACAATGCCGGGCACGGCTGAGGAATCTTCCCTCGGGCCGTCTGGAGCGGGCCATCCGCTCGCGACTATGCCGCCCAACCTGAACACCGCTTCGGAAGCGCCGCTCACCGTCCGGGACAACGCGGGCCTTTTGGCGCGTCGAAAGGGGGCCACCTGGCAGTGTCCTAATCTCGTTTGGAGCCCGAGAGTGAATATAGAGTCTCTCGCGAGAAAAGGTCCCTCCCTTGGGAAATGTAAGCGTCCTGGTTGTGAGCCGGAACAATCTGTTCAGGGAGGCGTTGTGCGAGCTCCTCCGCCGCGCCGAAGGACTGGAGTGCTGCGGCGCGGTCTCGGCCCTCCCGGAGGCGTTTGCCGTGGCTCCCATAATCTCTCCCGACGTGGCGTTGATCGGGCAGCGCCTCACCAATGTCACGGATTTGCAGGCTGCCAGGGACATGCGCGGCCTGGTCCCCGGGCTGCGCACCGTGGTGATGACCAGTTACCTGAACGAGCCGAACATGACGGCTTTCCTGCTGACCGGGGCCTCCGCGGTTATCTTGATGCAGGTCGCCGGCCCCAGGAATGTCGCCGAGGTCATTTCGCGCGTGGCCCGGGGAGAAAGCCTGATCCCGCCGGAAGCCGTCTCGAGAACCGCCCAGGTGCTGCGGGACATCGCCCCGGACGCCTCAGCCACGGAGCGAGAGATCCTCGCTCTCGTTGCTCGCGGCGCACTGGACGAGGACGTCGCCCGCGCCGTGGGCATTGACCGCGAGGTGGTCCGTGCCACCGTTGCCCGCCTGCTCAGGAGAATTCAGACCTAGCCAGTTTGGCGACATCGGGGCGGGCGTCTGCCCCGAAGCCAGGCGTGCGGCTTGAGCTGAGAGCGCGCCAGCCGCCACCCTGCCGATGCTTCCCGATTACGTTCGCGCCCTGCTCGACCCTTCGATCTACCGTCAGAGACCGCCCGGGGTGGAACTCGTTCAGACCCACATCTCCTACGTCCTTCTTGCGGGCGAGCACGTTTTCAAGCTCAAGAAGGCGATTGACCTCGGATTTTTGGACTTCTCTCGCCTGGAGGCGCGTCGCCACTTTTGCGAGGAGGAAGTGCGTCTGAACAGCCGGCTTTGCCCGGCGCTGTATTACGGGGTCGAGCCGATCGTGCGCGCGGCCGGACGGTACCGCATCGGTGGCGCGGGCGAGGTCGTCGACTATGCGGTGCACATGCGCCGGCTTCCCGCGGCGGGCATGATGGAGGGCCTGGTCGAGCGCGGTCAGCTGACGTTCGCCCTCCTCGGCCGCCTGGCCGAGCGACTCGCGCGCTTCCATGCCGAAGCGGCGCAAGGCGAGGAGATTGCCCGAATCGGCGGATTCGACACGTTTGCCGCCCACTGGCTGGATAACTTCGATCAGCTCAGGCCCTACGTCGGACGGACGATAGCTTACGGCCGCTTTCAGCGATTGCACGCGTACGCGGACACGGTCCTCGGTCGCGACCAGGAGATGTTCCGCAAGCGTGAAGCGGAAGGGCGCGTTCGGGACTGCCACGGGGACCTGCGCTGCGAGTCGGTGTGCTTCGACTTCCCCGCGGCGGGCGATGTCTGTATATCGGACTGCATCGAGTTCAGCGCCGCTTACCGCTGTTCGGATACCGGTCTCGACCTGGGATTTCTCGCCATGGACCTTGAAGCGCGGGGCCGCGCCGACCTCGCCGATGTCCTGGTCGGGCTCTATTGCGCGGCTGCCGGAGATAGCTCCCTACCTCTGGTGCTGAGGGCTTTCAAGAGCTATCGCGCCCTCGTTCGCGGAAAAGTGAACAGCCTCATTAGCTCACAGAGCGAAGTACCCGCCGGCGAACGCCTCAGGGCGCGCCGGCAGGCCGCGGTTTTCTTCCGTCTGGCAGAGTCATACGCGCGCGGCCGTCCGGGAGGAGCGATGGTCCTCGTCATGGGTCTAACGGGCAGCGGCAAGAGTGTTCTCGCGGGCGCTGTCGCATCCCGCCTCTACGGCGCCCTTCTGGCCACGGACATCATCCGCAAGGAGCTGTTCGGCCTGGAGCCGACGGAGCACGTCCGATCAGACTACGGCGCCGGCATCTATTCAGCAGAGGCTACGGACCGCATCTATCGCGAGATAGCGGAGCGGGCCCGGCGCTTCATGGAGGCGGGCGCGACGGTCGTCCTGGATGGCACCTACCTGCGTCGCCAGCAACGCGCGCCGGCTCTCGATCTTGCCCGCGCCCTTGGCGCGAGGCTCCTCGTCATCGAGTGCAGGGCCTCGGAAGGGGTGATCGCCGCCCGTCATCGAGCGAGAACCGCTGAGGCCTGGACGACGTCTGATGCCACCTGGGAGCACTATCTGGCCCAGAAGGCCATGGTCGAGGAACCGGACGAAATCAATGCCGGCCACAGGATCGTTGTGGACACGACCTCGCCGATCGCGCAGCAGATGGCAGAGGTCCAAGCGGCACTGGCCGCGATCAGACCGAGGAGGAAACGGTGACGACCGACGCCGGCGCGTCCGGAGGGCCACCCCATCCCGAGGAGACCGGCTTCCTCGAAGGTCCGCACCGGCGCGAAGTCGAGCTGCTGCGCACCGGCCGGATATTTCGGGAGTTCATCCGCGGTTTCCGCACCCTCCACTTCGTCGGACCGTGCGTCACCGTCTTCGGTTCCGCGCGGTTCAACGAGGATAGCCGCTACTATGCCCTCGCGCGTGATGCCGGGTCCCTGCTCGCCAAAGCGGGCTTCACGGTCATGACGGGCGCCGGCCCCGGCATCATGGAGGCGGCGAACCGGGGCGCGAAAGAGGCGGGCGGCCGCAGCGTCGGCTGCAACATAGAGCTTCTTCAAGATCAGAAGCCGAACGACTACCTCGATACCGTCCTGAGCTTCCGCTATATGTTCGTGCGGAAGGTCATGCTGGTTAAGTACTCCTACGCGTTTCTCGTCCTGCCTGGAGGCCTGGGCACCCTTGACGAAGTGTTCGAGGCAGCGACGCTCGTCCAGACGCAAAAGATCAAGCAGTTTCCGATTGTCCTGCTCGGGGCCGACTTCTGGGAGCCGCTGCTCGACTACATGAGGCGCTACCTCCTCGAGGTTGGAACGATCGACCGCAAGGATCTGGACCACTTTCTCGTCACGGACTCGCCCCGGGAAGCCGTGGACTACATCAAGGCCGTCGCGCTGCGGCAATTTGGGCTGATCGAGCGCCGGCTCCCCACTCGCCGGAGGATCCTCCGCGAGTGAAGGGTACGCAGAGCGTGTCTGCGCGGAGGACGCGTTCGCCGAGGGACCTGGTCTTCAAGGTTCGGCGGATTCCTCTTTCGCCGGCCTGACCAGCAGGACCGGAGTGGCGCCCCGGAGCAGTCCATCGGCCACGCTCCCCAATGTCCAGCGAAGGACACCGCCACGGCCGTGGGTGCTCATAATCACGAGGCCGACCTCCTGGTCCCGGGCGATACGCAGAAGGGTATCGGCAGCGAAACCGGTTTCGACGTGGGTCTCAATGGCTGTATTGAGGTCGAGCTCCTGCCGGACTTCTTTCAGATAAAGCGAGGCCGTCAGCTGGAGCGAGTCGATGACATCGGCGGCCAGGCTGCCAATCGACTCATCCCCGGGCAAGATCGGCGGCTGCACCACGCGTGCGAGATGGATCGTTGCCCCGAACTCCCGCGCTAAAAGCTCGGCCAGAGGAAGAGCTTCCTCGGCGAGCTTGGAGCCGTCAAGGGGGACCAGGACCGACTTGATGGCAAAGGGCCCCGACTCGGGCAGAGCCGAGGCCCGATTACCAGGGTCGGAACGTCCGCACCCCGGATAATCTTGTCGGCGACGCTGCCCAGCCGCCAGCGCTCGGCGCCAGCGCGGGCATGAGAGGAAAGAGCGATCAGAGAGATATCCGGTTGCATCGCCTCCTTGAGAATCTCGTCCGCGGCACCACCCGTTCGACATACAGTCTCGACGCGTAGCCCGTCGCTCTCGCGAAGTCTCTCAGCTATCGAATGGAGGTATCCTTCGGATAATCCCCGCAGGCGTTCGGCTAACTCCGGGTGGTACATGTCGCAGACGCTTATCAGGCGGACCCACACACCGCCCAGCGGGCGCAACAGCGAGAGATAACGAAGCGGCGCTTCGGCGAGTCGTGAACCGTCGAGGGGGACCAGCACCGTCGTCCGGGTCATGCACCACCTCCTGGCGAGCTTGAGCGCCGTACGAATGCAGCATGGCTCGCAGCGACGATGCCGCCCCAGTGCTCAATGGTCGAGAATCTGGTGGTCTTTCGGCCCTTTCCTGAACGCAGATGCGCCGCATGGCGCCCAGGACCGGGTGCCCCTCTCCGACCTGATGGAACCCGCGTCAACCAAGCACTCGGCGAGCCTCGCTGGCGAGGGCATCGAGGTCGACGCCGTTTTCTTCCTTGAGGACCCGGCGAAGAACGCCCGGAACCGAGTCGAGGCTCCTGACCGTCAGCTGGAGGACCGACCTCTGCTGTCTCATCCTCGCGGCTTCATCGGCAGGCGTAACGAGGTCGTCGACAATGGCTCCTTCGGAGCGTGATGCCACCAGCGGCTCTCTTAGGCCCCGTACCCAGACCAGCGAGCGCCGGCCAGGGCCCCGGCCCTCGAGAATGGGCTCGACCGTTATGACCTCATCGCTGAGGACGTACTTACCATAGCCGAGGGCCACCATCTGACCGGACTGAACTCTCACATCGCGCCTCTGGTCTCCCGAAACGGCGGCTGTCCCCCTCCGCCGAGATGCCGTCAATCGAGTCCGCCGCACCGCGGACGTCAGATCACGGTGACAGGAAATACGCGGCGAGCATACTACCTCTAGCAACGGCGGGGCCGCCGTCGGAGTCTGTGGCTAGCTCTAGCTTCGCCAGCAGACGCGCGCTTGTTTTCGGGCGGCCCCGCCGAGGGGCTGAGACGTCTAACGTGTCAGGGCGTGGGACGGCACTTGTTGGACAGCGACGGCAACCTCGCTGAAGAAGAGCCACAGGCCCACAGTGTCACCGCCGCGGCGCATGGGCAGAACCGCGAAGAGGCGCAGGCCCTCGTACCCCATGCTCTGGACGAGCTCGTCCACACAGCCCTCGACCGCCAGGGGATCCTCGATTGCGACGTACTTCGCGCGCTGATTAGGGTGGGTAACCTTTTCCACGGTCATTCCTCCTCTGCCGGACCTCGGGCGTCGCCGGGCGACGGTCACGTCGCGCGAACGCGCATCTCTTGTCCCGCAGTCGCGGGCTCAGGACAGTTTCTCGGGGGGAATCGGTTCGTTGGCTATGGCGGGCACGGCGGTCTTCCCGAGTTCCACATGTACCGCCCGGAGGTCTTCGCCGCTTAGATCACCGGGCTGTCGCGTGGCGATGGAGAACTCCACCTCGCTGCCCTGCGCCAGCTGACTGAATTCCATACCACTCAGCCCCGTGAGGTGAAAGAAAAACTCGCGGCCGTCCTCGGCCTCAATGAAGCCGAACTTCCCCCGGGGGTCGAGATGAACGATCGCGCCGCGCACAGTGCAACTCCGCCGAGCCGCCCTCAGGAGACCGAAGGATGGCTGTGGTCGTGAACGTGAGCCTCCCCAAGGTGCTCGTGCTGCGCGTCTTCGTGGGCCAGGTGAGCGTGGGAAAGCGCTGAGTGGTTGTGCTCGTGAGCGTGGACCGCGGTCAGATGCTCCCACTCACCCAGGACTTCGTCCGCGCCTTGCCTGCGGTTGTGGGTCACGTGGGGGTGCTCGTGCTCATGGACAGCAGCCTCGTGAGAGTGCTCGTCGAAGTGGGCGATGTGAACGCGTTTGGTGACCTCGGTAACGATTGAAGACCGGACTGAGCGCCCAATGCCGACGGCGAGCGCGCCGATCGCGGCCAGGCCGAGCAGGGCAAAGAACCTCTTCATTCGCGAACCCTCCATATGCCATCGATACCGCCACCATCGCTCTTCGCTTGGCGCGCGGCCAGTGCTCGATGGCGGGAATCTTGCGTCCGTTCGGCCCCTTTGCCGCGCCGACAGGGAAAGTCAGGAGATCCTCAAGGTGCGCGCTCAGGTCCCTTCGTCTCGAAAATTGGGGCCGTTCGTCCCTGTCGGGCGGCGCCGGCGCGACTCATTCTGGCATTGGGCCCTCCGTGGATGGCGACACGTGATCTTTCTCATCCTCGCATCCGGCCTCGCCGGCCTGTTGCACGGTCCTGCGCCTGTGCTCGTGCTCCCGCCGGCTTGAGGGCGCGGCTCCGACCGCACAGGAGAACCGAACATGACCGACTTTTCCGCGCTCGTCACCCTGGACGGCACCGCTCTTTCGCAAGAGGCCCTTTCGCTTGTTCCCTATCTCAAGTCGATCGGGCTGACCGCGGTTAGCCTCGTCGGCGTCTGGGAAGATCCCGAGGCCGGCCCCGGCGGGCGAGACGCCCGCTTGAGAGAAGTGAGCGAAAGAGGGAGCGCTTACCTCGGCGCCTATCTTCAGGAGAAGGTCGAGGGCCTCGAAAGCTTGGACATCAAGGTCGAGCCGGTCGTCCGCGTCGGAATTGCCGCCGAGGAGATCCTTCGCGTCGCGGAGGAGAAACGAGCCGACTTGATCCTGATCGCCACTCACGGCCGCACCGGGGTCGAACGCTGGCGGCTCGGGAGCGTCGCCGACAAAGTGATCTGTTATGCGCCCTGTCCGGCCCTGGTAATCGGGCCGAACGTCAGCGTGAACCTCAAGGGCTATGCCGTAAGACGAATCATGGTGCCGCTCGACGGCTCGGAGCTTGCCCGGGCGGCAGTCGCCGCCGCCGGCTCGTGGGCCAGGCGTACGGACGCGACAGTCGAGCTGGTGGAAGTCGTGCACCTGCCTACGCCATGGACGGCGGACCCAACCTTCGATTTCAACATCGGCGACGTGCTCGACTGGCTGGAGGAGGGTGCGAACCACTACCTGCAGGGACTGGACCTCGATGGTGTGTGCGTCGAGCGGACCGTCCTGCGCACGATGCTCACCGGGGGTGTTGGCGGCGCGCTGCTCGGACACCTGCGCGACAAGCCGGCCGACCTGGTAGTGATGACATCGCACGGCCGTCATGGAGCTGCGCGCTGGGCACTGGGTAGCGTGGCCGGCGATCTTCTGCGCGGTCCGAGCCCCGTGCTCGTCCTGCGACCCGGAGAGGACGGGAGCGGGCGCCTATTCGACGGCTCGCATTAGCCGAACCGTAAGCCGCCTCTCGAAGGCGGCTGGTGTTCTCGACAGGCGTCTGAACAGCAAAAAGAGGCGAGGCCGCTTGGGCCTCGCCTCTGTTAGATTCTGCCGGCTCCACCTCAGCTCACGTCCCCGCCCCTCAGCGTCACCATCGCTGCCCGGGCGGTCCTCCTGGGACTCCCACCCCTGTTGGGCATGACAGGCGGGTCAGGAGCCTGAAGCCGGTTCCGAGTGCGCTTCCACAGCGCGTTGGCGTTACTCGTCACCTCACCTACCTTCGCCTTATTCGCTTTTCCTTGCCTTTCCTTCCACTTCAATTATACCACTTTCCTCGAAAACGAGACTCAATTGTGTCGCTCAGCCCGATCCCGATGAAGACCCTTATTCGTAGCGCAGGGCTTCCCCGGGATAGGTCTCCGAACAGTCTGGAAGGGCCATCGCGGCCCGGAATGTCCAGGCCCTGCCGGTCACTCTCGTTGGCGTTTACGTCTTGCGCTGAGCCGTTTTCGCAGGTCGTCGGCCAACGGTAGCAGCGGACAGACGGCAAGCAAGAACGCCATCTCCCTCCAGCCGAGAGCAGCGAAGCCAAACGTCCCTTGCAAGGGCGGGACCCGCCCGATCAGCACCAGGACCAGGACTTCGAGCGCGATTCCGGCGAGGAGCACGCGATTGGGCAGGCGCGCCGGGTGCAGCCCCGGCGTCGTTGCGCTCCGGCAGGCGATGCCGGCGCCGATCTGACCGACGACGATCGCCGCGTAGGTCATCGTGGTCGCCAAGACATAGACATGGCCGCTGCCGGGCAGGGCGTCTCCGGGGCGCCAGCCGTGGGTCCAGTAGACGAACATGAACGCCGCCAGTCCCAGCGCCGCTTCTATGGGGCCAAGAAAGGCGAAAATCCGCAGGAAGATTGCGCGGTCGAGCAGGCGCGCGTCACGAAGGCGGGGCGGCTCTTCGAGCGTTCCGGGTTCGGGTGGTTCGGCGCCGAGACCGAGGGCAGGCACGAGGTCGGTCCCCAGGTCGACGGCGAGGACCTGAATGACTTTCAAGGGCAAGGGGATGCCGGTCAGCATGTAGGCCGCGAACGGAGCCAGCTCCGCGACGTTGCTCGTGAATACGTAGGTGACGAACTTGCGAATATTGCTAAAGATCGCCCGTCCCTCTTCGATCCCGTCGACGATCGTCGCGAAGTTGTCATCTGCCAGGACGATGTCCGCCGCCTCCCGAGCGACGTCTGTGCCCGTAATACCCATGGCGACGCCCACGTCGGCGCGGCGCAGAGAAGGCGCGTCGTTCACGCCGTCGCCGATCACGGCCACGACGCTGCCCATCTCCTGGAGCGCGGTCACGATCGTCAGCTTCTGAAGGGGCGTTGTCCTCGCGAACACCACCTCGCGGCCAAGCGCAGCTTTGAGGGCCGCGGGGCTCATCCTCTCGAGGTCAGCGCCCGTGACCACGTGCGGCTGCTGCCTGGTAACACCAGCCTGAAGAGCGATGGCCGCGGCCGTGCCGGGGTGGTCTCCGGTGACAATGACGACCCTGATGCCAGCGTCGTGGCACCGGTCGATAACCGATATGACCTCCGGCCGGACGGGGTCGACGATTCCGACGAGGCCGAGGAACCGCAGGCCGTGCTCGAGGTTTCCGGCGCTCGTGAGATCGGCGTCAGTTAGCGGCCGCCAGGCAGAAGCAAGGACTCGCATGCCCTCGTGTGCATACCGGTCCGCGGCCTCCAAGGCGCTCTGCCTGACGCGGTCCCAGTCGTCGCTCACGGGTGCGCAGCGCTCAATCAAGGAGTCCGGGGCTCCTTTGGCGTGCAAACGCAGTCCCAGCAGCGTCCGGTTCGCTGTCGACATCATTCGGCGAAGGGCGTCGAAGGGGAATTCGAGGAGGCGTTCGCCGTCGATGGAGACGCCGGCCTTTCGAGCGGCCACCACCAGCGCGCCTTCTGTGGGATCGCCGGTTATCGTCCAAGTGCCGGAGTCATTCCGCGCCAGACTGGCGTTGCTAGCTCTGACCAGGGCGCCCAGGAGCTCGGCGACCTCGTCCGGCGAATCTTCCCCCGAGAGCAGGCTAAGTTCGCCCTCCGGCGCGTAACCGGCGCCGGTCAGGGCGTATTCGGCATTCAAAGTCCAGAGGCGTGCTACGGTCATCTCGTTGCGAGTGAGTGTGCCCGTTTTGTCGGTGCAGATTACCTGGGTCGCACCCAGCGCTTCGATGGCGGACAGCCGCCGGACCAGAACGTTTCGGCGTGCCATCCGCTGGGCGCCGATCGCCAGCGAAAGGCTGAGCGTTGGCAGCAGGCCCTCGGGCACAAGGGCGACAATGATGCCGATGGCGAAGATGAGCCCTTCGCTCACGGTCCGGTCCAGGAAGAGGCTGGAGATTCCCCAGATGCTGATCCCGGTGGCGACGGCTACCACGGCGGTGGTGATCGAGAGCGCTTCCACCTCTCGCGCCAGCGGCCCCTTCGCCTCTTCCAGGTCGTAAGTCAGGAGACTAACGGTTCCAAACTGGCTGGCGGCGCCGGTGGCGTATATCAGAGCTTCACCATGGCCATGCGTGACCAGGCTGCCGCTGAAGACGATGTTGGAGAGCAGGGTAAGGTCGCCGGGACCGCCGGTGACCTCCACGGTCTTGGAGACGGGCAGTGACTCGCCGGTCAAGCTGCTCTGGTCGACCTCCAGGTCGGAGCCGGCGATTAGCCTTGCGTCCGCGGGGATCCTGACGCCCTCCTCGAGGCAAATGATGTCGCCGGGGACGACGTCCCGCGAGCTGACCGTTACGACCTCTCCCTGGCGACGCACCCTGGCGCCGGGCTGCAGGCGCCCGTGGAGGGCTTCCAGGAGCTTGCTTGCCCTGTACTCCTGCGCGAAGGTGAAAACGCCGTTGACCAGGACGACGGCGATAATCGCCCAACCCAGCTCTGCCAGCCCGCCGACGAAGGCGAACAACGCGGCCAACCAGAGCAAGAGGGCGAGCACGTGGGCGAAATTGCGCAGGAAGCTCAGAACCAAACTGGACGGCCGCCGGGAAATGACCTCGTTCGGGCCGAGCTCTTGCAGCCGCAGCGCGGCCTCCGCGGGGGAAAGACCGCGCGAAGACGAACCCAGGCGGTCGAAGCACTGGGTCGCGCTCAGCGCAGAAATCTCCTGCGGGGACCAAACTTCCGGGGTTCTCTTGGAATTGGCAGTCGTCGGCCCTGCTCCTCTCCCACGGTCGGAAGGCTGGTTCCAGACTAGCGCCGAGTTGCCTGGCCCCGAAAGAGCCGAAGGGAATGGCCAAACCGCCTGTCCGGGTGTGCCCGGCTCTCTCCCCGGCCGGCCGTCAGGCAGTGTGCCTGGCGGACAACGCGCGGGCGACAGAGGCGACCGCGGATGCTATAGTTCTGGCGAACTACGCATGCTTGGCGGCGACGTGTGCAGGTACGGAGCCGCGCATCGAGAATGACCGTTGAGGCGGGGTGCGGTCGTCGGGTGGTCAACGCCACCAGGGGGTGCCTCAACATGGTCAGAATCCCGAAGCTGTTCGCGTTCGCGCTGCTCGTGGCGGTGTGCGCCTTCGGACTGTCGCTCGCGCGACCGCCGGCGGCGCGCGCCGTCATCCACACGATCGCGTCGAGCCCCAACCCCGTCTTCAACCCCGCGAACTCGACCCTCACGGTGAACGCGCAGGAGACCGATGGTGGCAACGGCCCCGTGAAGGTTTCCGTGGCTGCGGGAACGCTCACGTTTGTCAGCTGTCAAACTTCCGGTCCCACAGGATGCTCCAGTGCGGTAGCCTCTGGCTCCGGTACGAGTACGGTGACCCTTAGCTCGGGCACCGACGGCGACAACACATTCGGCGAACCGCTGGCAATCACTCTCACCTTCTCGCCGCCAACAGTCTCCACCCCCACTTCCGTCGCGGTCTCCGGGTGCCAGGGCACGGGCTGCTCGGCGAGCCTTCTGGGCAACCTCGTCGTCAACCCGGCCAATCTGCCTCCCGTGGCGACTCAGATGGATATCTTGGTCTCGGTCTTGCAGGCGAACTGTGGGGACTCGATCACTGTAACCGCCAAGCTCTCCACCAGTGAAGGGGCAGTGCCGGACGGCACTTTCGTAGTCTTCGGATCGAGTCTCGGCAACTCCGCCACGCTGGCCACGACGAGCTTCGGCAGCGCTTCGATGACCATGGTCGTGCCCCTTGGTTTTCAGGGGACCCTGTTCGTGACCGCGGCGTCCGGCAACATCTTCGGCCAGGCAATGCTCGAGGTTACGTGCTCCCAGGCCGGCCCGGCCGCGCAGTTGGCGATCACGGTGACGCCGGCGTCCATCACCTGTGGTAGCACCTCGTCGATCCTCGTCTCCGTGAGGGACCAGTTTGGCCGGCCGGCGGGCGACGGCACCAATGTGACACTGACCGTTGACTCGGGCAGCATCGTTCCGGTGACTCCAATCTTCGGCGGGCTTGCGACCGCGGTATACACGTCGACGCCCAACAGGCCCGGCGTGGCCACGATCACCGCCAAAGCCGGCGTTGCCACCGGCCAGGCGCTGGTGACGGTGAACTGCGCGGGCCCTTCGCCCTCGCCGGCGCCAACCACGGTGCCGGCCACGGTCGTCCCCTCCCCGATCGCCTCGCCCACGACTGTGCCCACCCCGGCGCCGGCGATCACGCCGCCCAGTACCGGCGACGGAGGGCTGGCTCAAGAGGAGTAAGCGCGGCGTGCCGGAGACTGACATCGGGGATCGCGGCCGCGTCGGCGCGCCTCCGTAAGCCTGAGACACTCCGGTGCAACCGCTATAATCGAGAGGCGCTGCCGGGTAGTGTAACGGTAGCACCGGAGCCTTTGGAGCTTCTTGTCCAGGTTCGAATCCTGGCCCGGCAACCAGCACGGACTGGGTCTGGTAGACTGAGTCATTCCCCGATAGCTCAATCGGTAGAGCGGGCGGCTGTTAACCGCTAGGTTCGAGGTTCGAGTCCTCGTCGGGGAGCCATATACCCTTTAGGGACATAAGCCGGCTTTCCGGCCTCGCTCGGATAATCTCAGTTCGCCAGGTTCCCTCGCGTCGCCGCGCCGTTCTCACTCGCCGGCATCTGTGGCATGATCCACCGTGATGATGGAGAACCACGCCGAGCCTCATGATCCTGACTCCTTCTAGCTAAGTCGCGGCGAACACAACAGAGCATAAGGCCTCTCGTATACGTACGGCAGCAAGGGCGGCCAGACCGGAAGGCGGGAGCTCCCGCGGCCGGCCAGGAGGATAAGGGCTGGGCCAAGGTCGCCGAGGCGATTGGGCTGTAGAAACTAGCCCGGGCAGTCGACCTGGACGGCGGTCTCTTTACTTCTTGGGCGCTTCCTTCGCCGCCACTCCAGCCTTCTTCGTTTTCTTTTGCTTCTTGGCCTTGTCCGTATTCCTGGGACTCTTGTCTCCCATGGCTCTCGCCTCCAAACCGATCGATGTTGGGATGATACCAGAAGGGGCTTTTCGGGCTTTCTCAGGCGGGGTGTCCGCACTTCCGCCACTCAACCGCCAGGCTCCGGCGCGACGCCGGTGAGTCGGTCGAGGTCGTGGCGGTTCCCGGGCCACTGTGGGCGCTCATAAGAAGCCGACGGGCGCGCGCTGCCTCGCTCCGCCGAAGGCCATATACTCGCCCCGAAAGAGCTTACACAGCGGGTGGCAAAAGGGAACTCCCGCGACGAAGCCGCTCTACGCGCACGGAAGGCCGAAAGTTAACCCGCCTGGAGAGGCGGGTGGCTGCCAACCGCTAGGTTCGAGGTTCCAGTCCTCGTCGGGGAGCCATATTCCCTTTAGGGACATCAGCCGGCTTTTCGGCCTCGCTCGGATAATCTCAGTTCGCCAGGTTCCCTCGAGTCGCCGCGCCGTTCTCACTCGCCGGCATCTGTGGCATGATCCACCGTGATGATGGAGTTCCGGGTCGACGCCCGCCGCCAGCCCCGGCCGAACTGTCTCCAGTGCCGCGGATCGATCGAGGAGGGCTTTAGCTGGCAGGCCTTCGGCGAGTACATCACGCTCTGCAACGACTGCGCCGCCGACATGCAAGAGTCGGTGCGCAGCTACGGTGAATCGCAGGAGGCGGCAACGCAGCGCTTTCTCGACCGCCTCCGCCGCCTGGTCGAAGAACAGGCCTGAGCCGCCGGATCAACCAGACGCTTAGCGCGGCAGCTGTTCGGCGGTGGTCACGGCATAGAGGCCACACAGGCGGCACATGATCACTCGGGCGTTGTCCGGAAATGATTCATCGCGATCGACCCCGACCGCGTCGACCCAATCGTGCATGCAGGCGGGGTCGGTTTGCTGCCCCAGCTCCTCGCGCTCGCAACCGCACACCCAGTAGGCCCCGCATTTCGGACAGAGACGGTCGGCTGCCGACATGTCACCCGGCCGCCGTTCAGGGCCGCGGCGCGACCAGCTCAAACGTTCCCGTCCCGATCGTCGCCACAAATGGCCTCCCCTTCAGTCCGCGCGGCGTCGCCATGGCACATCCTCCGCGTGCCGCGCGGTCAGGACTGAACTTCGCCCTCGACTGCCAGGAGCCGGCGCTCCGCCTGGCCCTCGCCGAGCTCGTCGAGGAGTATGCGCAGGCGCAGCGGGCCCCGGGAACCAGGCTCTCTGAGGCGCGCGTTGATCGCCTCGTCGGCCTGGATGCCGAAGGTGCGGAGCAACCGCCGAATGTCTTCCTGGCTCGCGGTCATGGTGCCTCGCTCGACCTCTTCTCTTAGCGCCAGGCGCGGCATTTCCGGCCATGGATCATGCTTTACCGGCCGCCGGCTTCCGCCGCGGGTCGGGCGCGCCACCCCTAGAATAGCAATGATGACGGCTCCAGGCGCACGGTCGGCGGCGATCGTCCTCGCCGGTGGCAAGAGCACCAGGCTCGGGCGTGACAAGGCCAGCGAGGCTCTCCTGGGCGTGTCCCTGCTTCAGCGCGTGCTCGACCGCCTGGCGGGTCTGGTGGAAGAGGTCGTGCTCGTACACGCCCGGGGACAGATACTGCCGCCGGTCCGGGCCGCGGCGCCCCCGGTCATCGTCGAAGACCTTTATCCAGGCACGGGCCCCCTGGGCGGAATCTACACGGGCCTGACCGCCACGACCGCGCCCTTCGCGGTCGCGGTGGCCTGCGACATGCCTCTTCTACGACGCCCGCTGGTCGCCGAGCTGTTGCGCCTGGCCGCCGCGCACGACCTCGTTGTCCCGGTAAGCCAGGACTTCCCCCAGCCGCTCTGCGCCGCTTACGGCAAAGCCTGCCTGGGACCAATGCGGATGCAGCTCGAGGCGGGACAGTTCAAGATCACGGGCTTCTTCGGCTACTTGAAGCCGCTCTATCTCCAGCCGGCGCAGTGGCGGCGGTTCGACCCGGACGGCCTTTCGTTCCATAACCTCAACCGCGAAGAGGACCTGCGCCGCGCCGAGCAACTCCTGCGCGCTGAGGAAGCGCAAGGGACTTGCTAGCCTGGGATCTTGGGGCCTGAAAGCCTGGGGCGGGCCCGAGGGTGCGCGGCCACGGTGGTGTGCCCGCCTTGAACCCGCGGGTCGACGAGCGTTACTCGCGAGCCGTCGCCTCGGGCGCCGTACTCTGCCTTGGGCGACGTCGCCGGCGACGCTTGGTCTGTCCCTCTACCTGGGCCTGAGGGGCAGCAGGGGGCGCCGCTGCTCGCGGGCGCGACAATACCTCAAACGGCTTCGCCGGCGTTGGCGCCAGGCTCGACGCGGCCACCCGGCGTAACCTGCGACCGAGCATGCGCTCAATCTCCTGCATCTTCTGGAGGTCGGTCGCGGCGATGAGGGTAATCGCGCGGCCGGAGTGGCCGATCCGGGCCGTCCGGCCCACGCGGTGGGTGAACAGCTCCGGCGTCTCGGGAAGGTCGTAGTTGATCACTCGCTCGATGTTCAGCATGTCGAGGCCGCGCGCGGCGACGTTGGTCGCCAGAAGGACGGGGACATGGCCGCCGCGAAACCGCGCCATGATCTGGTCCCGTGCCTGCTGGCCGAGGTTGCCCTGAATCGCCGCCACCTCGTAACCCATTCGGGTCAGGCGGCGGGCCAGCGTCTCGACCCCGTGTCTCGTCCGGCCGAAGACCAGCGTCGCGCCTTCCGTCGCCTCGTCCAGGAGACCGAGGAGGACGGAGAACTTGTCGCCGCTCCAGCACTCGATCACGGTATGGTCGATGTCCGGGGCCGCTTCGCGTTCGGAACCGATGTGCACCTGGCGGGGCTCCCGCAGGTGCTTCGCCGAGACGTTATGCACCCACTCCGGCGTGGTCGCCGAGAAGAGGGCGGTCTGGCGCTCGCGGGGGACATAAGACAGGATGCGTTCGACGTCAGGGGCGAAGCCGCGGTCCAGCATCTCGTCGGCTTCGTCAAGGACCAGATAGCGGACTTCCGATAAGTTCAGCGTGCGGCGCCCGATATGGTCGAGCACTCGGCCGGGCGTACCAACCACAATCTGGGCGCCCCTGTGAAGCGAGTCGACCTGGGGCTGGTAACCGACTCCGCCGTAGATCACGGCCACCTCGAGGCCGGCGCCGGCGCCGACTTCTTTGAGTACGCCGGCCACCTGCTGGGCCAGCTCGCGAGTGGGCGTGAGCACCAGGGCCTGAACGGCTTTCCTGTTGCTGTCGCAGCGTTCGACGAGTGGTAGGCCGAAAGCCAGCGTCTTACCCGAGCCCGTGTGCGCCTGGCCGATCAGATCGTGGCCCTCGAGCAGCAGGGGAATGCTCTCGGCCTGGATGGCGGTCGGGATCGAAATCCCCAGGGAAGCCAGGGCGTCGTGGCTGCTCTGTCGAAGCTGGAAGTCGTGGAAGGAGCCGAACTCGTCGCCCGGTTCCGGCGGCACAGCGGCCGCGGAAATGGGAAAGATCCGTTGTGCGGGCGGTCGAGAGAGGTCGGCGGAAGATGTCGGAGTGCTTATGTAAGCATTTTAGCACATGGACGGCGTCTTATGTCGCGGTCGCCCGGCGGCTGACCGCCACGGTTTAAAATGCGCTGAATCTGCCTTGGGAAAGGAACGAAAGTGTCGATGCCCGCCAGCCGGCTCCTCGCCCTCATCGCCGTCATTCTCTTCGCCATCGCCGCGTTGGGCGAGCACCCGCGCCTGCTCGCCGACATCGAGCTCGTGCCGGCGGGGCTCGCTTTCGGCTTTGGCGCCGTGCTCTTAGGCGAGCGTTAGGTCGCGGCGGGCCGCGCGCGCCCCGACCTTTTCGTTCGCGGCCCATTCATCTCGACGGGCCCAGGCCGACAATAAGTCATGGGCGATCCGCTCGAGTACCGGGCGGGTCGGCATGCCATTGGATCGCAATGCCAGAGCAGACAGCGGAACGAAAATCAGTCTCAGGGCGCCTTCGACTCGTCCAGGACGAGCCGGCGTCTTTTCCGGCCTTCCCCGAAAGCGCCCGTCCCGAGCCCGAATCCCCCGCCCGCAAGACCTTCATTCACGCCGTTGCCCTCGGCTGCCTCGCGCTGACCGCTGCCTACCTGACCTGGCGCTTGCTCGCGACGATCGATCTGTCGGTGTGGTGGCTGGCGCTGCCGCTGTTCGCGGCCGAGGTGCATAACGGCTTTGGATTGGCGCTTTACACGCTCGCGCTGTGGGATATCGATACGTCGCCCGCGTGGCACCCCGTCGACCGCAGCGGCCTCCGCCTGGCGGTCCTCATTCCCAGCTATAACGAGCCCGAGGAGGTCCTGCTCCCGACGATCGCGGCCGCTGTCGCCCTGGAGCCAGCGCATGAGACGTGGGTCCTGGACGACGGGCAGCGTGATTGGCTGCGCGAGCTGGCGGAGGAGATGGGTGCTAGCTACCTGAGCCGGCCCAACAACCGCGACGCGAAGGCCGGCAACCTGAACAACGCTCTCACGGTCGTCGACGTGGACGTTATCGGCGTGCTCGACGCCGACCACGTCGCCGGTCCGAATTTCCTCCGTCACACGCTGTGCTACTTCGATGACCCGAACGTGGCCTTTGTCCAGACGCCCCAGGACTTCTACAACCAGGAATCCTTCGAGCACGAGTCGGGCCCGGGGCGCCCGTTCAACGAGGAAGCCGTGTTCTACCGCGTGATTGCGCCGGCCAAGAACCTGTGGGGCGCGCCCTTCTGGTGCGGCACCTCGGCGCTGATCCGGACGGAGGCGATCCGCTCCGTGGGTGGCGTCGCGACCACTTCCTTGACCGAGGACATCCACACGACCATCCGGATGAACCGGGGCGGCTGGCACGGCGTTTACCACAACGAAGTGCTCGCGCGCGGCCTGGCCCCGGCCGACGCAGTTCAGTACATGATCCAGCGCAACCGCTGGGCAATCGGCGCCATGCAGGTGCTGCGCAACGAGAACCCGCTCACGGCCTCCGGTCTCACGTTCGGTCAGCGCCTCGGCTTCATGACGACGCTCATAGGCTGGTTCGACTCCTGGCGCACCCTGGCGTTCGTGCTCCTGCCCGCGGCGGTGCTGCTGACCGATGCGTCGCCAATCCATGCGCCCGGCTATCTCTATGGCCCGTTCTTCGCCGCGACCTTCTCTGTTCAGTTCTTCGCGCTACGCGTGCTCGCCCGGGGGTACTATCCGCCCCTCCTGTCGTTGCTATTCGAATTTCTGCGAATGCCGGCCGTGCTGCCGGCGACGCTGGCCCTGGTCTTTCCCGGCCGCTGGCGCGCCTTCAAGGCGACGCCCAAGGGGGTGAGCGCGAGCCGCCGGCGCACGCCCGTGCCGCCGCTTCTTATCGGCCTGGCCGTGCTGTCCGCCGTGAGCATCCTCTGGTTCGCGGCCACGACGGCGGGCCTCACGACCATGACATACCATCACAAGCCGGCGGTCATCGGTTCGGCCTTCTTCGCGGTAATGAACTTCGGCCTGCTGATCTCGGCCATCAGGCGAGTCCGCGATGCGCGCTTCGCGGGCGAGCGCCGGGCCAGCGTCCGCTTCGAGGTAAAGCTGCGCGGGTCGCTAGGGCGCCGTCGCTGCCAGATCGTCGACCTCTCGCTCACCGGCGCGAAGGTTTACGTGGCGTCGGGAGGTGAGTTCCGGACCGGGCGTTCGGTCCTGTCCCTCGACCTCGGCCGCGGCCGCGTGTCGGTCGACGTGGAGGTGCAACGCCGCTACCCGGCCGGGGCCGGCACCCGGCTGGGTGTGAAGTTCCTCCCCGGCCAGCGGCGAAAGATCGGCCAGATCGCCCTCGCCCTGCTCAACTCCGGCTACAAGACCTCTCCGGCGCCGGCCGACGAGTTGCAGCTCGCGGCCTGAGGCGCCCGATCTCGCGCCCGCGACGACGAGGGCCTGGTGCATCGCCAGGGTTCGCTCCTCCGTGGATGGCAGTGGCCTCGGCGCCTGCCTGCGGGTGATAGAGATCCGATAGGCGCGAGCGCTAACGGCTATGACCCCGTTCCGTTCTACCGTTAGAGAGAGGACGGTTTGGGGGTCCACCAGTGAAGCGCGCTCGCCTGACACCCATTTGTGGGGCGGAGCTGATGCTGTCGGACGGGTCTAACCCAGCACGACCGCCTGGCCCCGCGGGTACAAACCCTGACTTCCCGTCGAATAAGGAGCACTCTACGTGGGACTCCAGATGCGGGATCTAAGCATGGCGTCGCTGGTTCTGAATTCCGCGTGTGTATAATGCGACACGAAATTCACCCGTGGTTCTGCGCGCAGTCATTCCGGAGGAATTCAGTGGACGCTGGGTATTGGCAGAAAGTTCAGAGATCAAGAATCGGGCGTCGCCGGCTTCTGGGAACAGCAGCCGCGTTCTCTATCGCCGGTTTGCTCGCGGCGTGCAGCGGCGGCGGGGACGGCGGTGGCAAGCAGGCAGGAAAGAAGGGTGATGGTGGCGCGGAGCCCAGGTATGGGGGCACACTCAGGGTGGGGATCAGCGCGGAACCCCGGCCGTTCGAGCCCCACACCGGGACCGGGGGCGGCGACCACCAGTTCTTTTATATGGTGTGCGACTCTCTCATTGGCTACGACCAATCGGGACAGCTCGACGCATCGATCTCTTTGGCCGAGAAGTGGGAGCTTGCCGAACCGACACGACTGGTTCTCAAGCTGCGCCAGGGCGTCACCTTCCAGGACGGCCCCGAATTCACCGCCGACGACGTCAAGTGGAATATAGATCGGATCATCGACCCCTCTTTCGGCGCGACGCCACGTTCCGACCTCGCCTCGATAGCGGCTGTCGAAGCCGTGAACAAGTATGAAGTCGTGCTCAAGCTCAAAGAGCCGAGCGCGCCACTCCTCACCAACCTGGGTGACAGGGGCGGCCAAATGGTCTCGAGGACGGCCTGGGACAAGATGGGTAAGGCGATTTTCCAGCGTAACCCCATCGGCACGGGCCAGTTCACCCTCAAGGAATGGGTTTCTGACGCCTTCCTTGTCTTTGAGCGAAATCCCTCCTACTGGAGGAAGAACCCTAAGGGTGGGGCGCTCCCCTACCTGCAAACGATCCGATTCAACATTATCCCGGCCGACGCGGTCCGCTCAGCGTCCCTGGAGACGGGCGAGATCGACCTTCTCGTCGGCTCACCCAGCACCGACGTCAAACGGCTGGACGCCGACGCCAGGTTCAAGACCGCGAAGTTCGAGGGCAGCAGCACGGCCCTGTGGTATCTCAACCACACTTTCCCGCCCCTGGACAACGTCTGGTTCCGTCGCGCCCTCGCCTCCGCGATGGACAAGGAGAGCTTCATCAAAAACATCGACGATGGCGAAGGGCTCCGGGTTAACGGCTTGCTGACGCCCGCTTCCTGGGGTCATGAACCATCCATCGAGTACTACCCGTACAGCGTCGCGAAGACGAAGGAATACCTCCAGAGGTCAGGTCTGCCGGAATCGTCCTGGGTCGTGAAGACGCAGCCCCAGGCGGAAACAGTGACGGCCGGCGAAGAGTACTGGAACGCGAATATCCGGGAGTCGGGCATAAAGCTTGACTGGGCCAGGGCCGAACGGCTGGGTGTGACCAATCACGTGATCAAGGGGCTGGGAGCGGATGGCACCCAGGCAATGGGCTTTAGCAGCTGGAGCATTCGCGTCGATCCCGACGGCAGTATCGGTCAGTTCTACCTGCAAAACGGGGCTTACAACTCCGGCCAGGCGCCCATGCCTGAACTGGAGCCGCTTGTCGTCAAGGCGCGCACGACCTACGACCAGAACGAGCGCAAGAAGATCTACTCCGACATCCAGAAGAAGGCCGTCGAACTCGTGTACTCGAACGTCTTGACGCACTACCGGATAGCGCGGTCTCACGCCAACCTGAAGGTTGGGAATCTCGAGAGGCTGTACGGGGGCGAGGGTAAACCGCGGTACGCCAATCTCTGGATCTAGCGCGAACCGCTCGCGGACGCCGGGGGGTTAGATCACCGGCGGGTGAGGAAGTCGCCTTGCCGCCGTCTGGTCATTTACGGCGTTGCTCTGCAGCCACGGTTCGCGAAAGGCCAGGTAGCGCTTGTGCACCAGGCCTGCGCTCGATGGGAACAGGCCGCTGTACTCCATCCCGGCTTTCTCCATCACTCGGGCCGAAGCCGGGTTCTCGGGGCGGCACTCGCCGAAGACCGAGCCGGCGCCGGCTTCCTCAAAGCAGAAGCGGAGCGTGGCCGTCAGCGCCTCCGTCATATAGCCCTGGCTCCATTGATCGCGCCGGAGGGCGTAGCCGAAGTCGAGGTCACCGATGCCCTGGCGGCTCGGATCGCCGAAGCCGATCCAGCCGATCACGTCACCCATCTCGAGCACGATGGCGCAATTGTGGGAGGAACGCGGCTCCTTGCTGTTGTGGAAGATGCAGTCGTCGAACCACTGCCGCGTCTCTTCTTCGGTCCGATTGGCGAACCAGGTGTGGCGCGCGACCTCCGGATCGCAGAGGAAGACGTGCACCGGGGGCCAATCGTCGGGCACGAAGTCGCGGACCAAGAGGCGTTTGGTACGGACTTGCATCGAATCTGGTCTCGGTCGGTATCCCGGGCTGGTCTTGGTGCCGAAGGCCGGGTTCGAACCGGCACGCCGCTTTCACGGCAACGGTTTTTGAGACCGTCGCGTCTACCTGTTCCGCCACTTCGGCCGGAGGTTGGGTGCGGGTGCGCTAGATCTGGGCGATCAAGCCCGCGGGGTCTCAGGCGGGCCTAAGACTTCGACTTGATCTGGGTCGCCTTTTGCTCGATCTGCTCCGCGATCTTCACGGACTCGCGCCCGCTCTTCGTCTCCTGAAACTTCTTAACCAGTTCCAGGAGCTCCTTCTTGTCCTTCTTCTTGATCTTCACTGCCATCGTCGTCCTCGATAACGGGGCCGAGGAGATCAGTCAACGTCTTGATAACGCTCGATGAGGCCTCGGTCTGCTGCGCCTGGCGGAAGAGGTTGTTGATTATGCTTCCGCCCGCGCCTCCCACGATTATACCGGAGGCAACCTGACCGACGTTGGCAGCGCCGCCGCCGAAAGACTGGTTCGGATCGGCCAGCGCCCATACGAGGAAGCTCGCGATGGACCCGAGCACGGTGTTGCGCATGAGATTGGCGGTCAGGCTGAGGAGGACGCCTTCGACCAGCTTCTTGAAAGGCGCGGGCCAGGGGAAGTCCGTCCCGGCCGGCATGAATGTCGTAACGGCGCCCCCGAACGCCCCCGCCAGCACGATCGCCTGCCACTCGTTCAGGATACTGCCTCGCCTCAGACTTAAGCTGGTCGAGTGTAGATTTGATCGCGGGCCCAGTCAAGCGAACACGGCGACGGGGTCCGAAGGCGCTGCCGCTCGAACCCTCACCTGCCCTGCAGGGCGGAAACTCGTCGATGGGTGGCTACGCGGAGAAGGGCCGCGTCTGTCACCACCTACGCGGGCGCCAGACTTCAAGCCTTGGTAGAATTGGAGAGATTCAAAGGGGGGACACATGGCAGGCGAAGACATTGGCGCGCTCTTTCAGTGGGGCCGGAGCCTCGTGCAGACAGCGGCTTCGGCCGGCTTTCCTATGCAGGCCGTACCGGACTCGACGGCTCTGACGGATTTCGTGGCCTGGGCTAAGGCGGTTGGCGCGGGAATGGGCGGGTTCGTAACGTTGCCGGCTCTTGCCGACGACGCCGACTTCGCGGCGGCGCTCGGCTGGGCGAAAGCGTTCGACGGCACCGCCCGTGGCATGGGCGCCGACCTCCCGCCACTACCGTCGGCCTAGAGGCCGCCCCAGGTTCAGCAGCTCTTCCACAGCTCGACCATTCGTCCGGCGCGGGTGTACCCGAAAGAGTCGGGGCCGCTGCAAGAGAAGATGATGGCCTGGCCGGCATCTACGTCGGGACAGCGCCTGGTCTTCATGTATTTCTCCATGACGTCGTAGCCGCCGTACTGCTGCGGATTGAGCTTGTCGGCCAGACAGTAGGGAACGCCCGCCCGGCGAAGCTGGTCGGTGAGGCCCACGGCCGTCCGCCAGCCGTACTGCCACTCGTTGGGCGTGCGGCCCTCGATCGCAATCTGGCTGACATAACGGGCATCGGCAGCCTTCGCCGTCTTCGCGGCGTCCCGGAGCTCGGTCAGCGCCGGCGATGCGAAGCCCGAATACGGCGAGCCTCCCTCGCCGAGGCCGTCCCCGAACGAAACCACCAGGATGGCCGTGACCAGGAGTACGATGGCCGGCGCCGTAGCGATTGCCCGCGGCAGCGTCGAAGTCAGGAACGCGACCAGCGAGCCGCAGACGACCGCGCCCATCAGATAGGCATAGGCGCTGGCGTGTGGCGGCGAATAAGTCCGGTCAGAGAGAAAAAGGTGAAACACTAAGGCGCCGGCAAGCGCCACCAGCGCGAGCCCGCAAAGCGGCGCGACCGGCGTCATGCGTCCGATCCAGGCGCTGAGGGAGCGGCGGTTGCCGTACTCGAGAAATCCTGTGAGGGCTGTCACCGCGATGATCAACAGGACCGCGGCGAAAACGGGGGAGCTCCAGCCGAGGTTGCGCTCCACAATCCGCCAGGCCTCAGCCGTCGGCAGGGACGGGCGGCCTCTCGACACCTCGGCGTACGCACGAACGCGCCCAAGGTTGGCGCCCCCGTGGAGACCAAGGTCGAGAATCACCGGTAAGTAGGCGACGACGGCGGCACCCAGTATCCAGGGAAGCTCCTTGGCCATGCGGCGGCTGTCCTCGAAGTAGAAGAGAGCCACGGCCAGGTACAGGGCTGCTACGGGCAGCGAAAAAGTGAGCTGCAGTTGAACGGCGAGCCCACCGGCGATAACCGTGACCGCGATCCATGAAGTCCTGCGCGTGCCCAGTGCCGCCGCACCCGCCAGCACAGAGCAGAGGTACAGGAGGCCGCCGACCTGCGGTTCCCAGAAGCTGCGCAGAAACGCCGGCCTTTCCACCACAAACAGCGCCCAGACCGCGAAGACAGAGAAAGCGAGGTCGTCCCTGGTGCCTCTCCACGTCCGCTTGAGGCTGAAGAGCACCAGCCCCAAGAGCAAGACGATGAGAACAACGTGAGAAGCCATGAGAGCCGCGGAGACACTTCCCAGCCCCAGGACTCGCGCGGGGCCGTCGAACAGAGCGCGGTAATACATCAGGACGGGACCGGGGTGGTAGTAGCCGTTGAAGGAAGGAGTGCCGTAGAGCTGCTTGAGATGCTCTGCGTCGAACGTCCCGATCGATGTCGCCGCGAAATCTCCCGTGAGGATGAAGTCTCCCCGGAATAGCTCCTGGTTGTCCAGGACCAACCGCGCGGCGATAGCGATTAGGAGAAGCAACGCAAGGGCCTGCGCTGCGACGCCGAACAGCCGTGACGCCCGGCCGGGGCTAATAAGGGCCGGCCATCGTCCAAGGCCCGGCAGGCTGCCGCCAGGTCCGGCGGTTTCCCCTGCCTGCTTCCCCACGGGCGTCGGGCGGCCTCTGGTGTGGCGCTCAGACAATCTGCCTCATTCTGTCACCCTGGCCTGGAACAAGCTTTCACGCCAAGCGCTCGTAAACCTTCCCGTTGGCCGCCCGGTGTGGGTGGAGGTTAGCAAACGGCGGCCATCCAGGCCGCCGTTTTCGGGTATGAATGTCGGCTGCCGCCGAGACGTGCGCAGGCGGCCTGAGGCGGCCGCCTACTCCTTCCGCGGGGCCGGCCAAGGCGGGGCGCGCCCCAGCGCTACTCGAGGTAGTCCCGCAGCTTCTTCGACCGCGAGGGATGGCGCAGCTTGCGCAGCGCCTTGGCCTCGATCTGGCGGATGCGCTCGCGGGTGACGTGGA
>CAYRCD010000019.1:0-35032 GCA_964422735.1 uncultured Dehalococcoidia bacterium
CGCAGCCGGCGATGCAGCAACGGCCCATGCCGCGGGCTACGACGGCCGCGTGGGAGGTCATGCCGCCGCGCGCCGTAAGGATGCCCTGGGCGACGTTCATGCCGTGCAGGTCCTCGGGCGAGGTCTCGATGCGGACGAGAACGACCCTCTCGCCGGCCGCGGCCATCTCGGCGGCATCGTCGGCGCTGAACACGATCTTGCCCACCGCGGCCCCCGGCGACGCGGGCAGGCCGACGGCGATAACGTCGCGGCGCGCGTTGCGGTCGAAGGTCGGGTGGAGGAGCTCGTTGAGCTTGTCGGGCTCGATGCGGAGGACGGCCTCTTCTTTGGTGATCACGCCCTCGCGCGCCTGGTCGACCGCGATCTTCACCATCGCCCTGGCCGTACGCTTGCCGCTGCGCGTCTGCAGCAGCCATAGCCGTCCCTGCTGGACCGTAAATTCGATGTCCTGCATGTCGCGGTAGTGGCTCTCGAGCGTCTTAAAAACCTCGGTGAGCTGAGCGTAGACCCGGGGCATGGCCTCTTCGAGTGAGGGCTGGCCATTGTCGGCCGCCCCTCCGGCAGGCGGGCTTCCGGCCTGACCCAGCGCCGCGGGCCGGCGCGACACGGGCTGGGGCGTACGAATTCCCGCGACCACGTCCTCGCCCTGGGCGTTGGCCAGGAATTCGCCGTAGAACCGCTTCTCGCCCGTGGCGGGGTCGCGAGTGAAGGCGACGCCGGTGGCGCAGTCGTCACCGAGGTTGCCGAAGACCATCGCCTGGACGTTGACGGCCGTGCCCCAATCGCCGGGGATGCTAAAGAGCCTGCGATAAGTCTCGGCGCGGGGATTCTCCCAGGAGCCGAATACGGCGCCGATCGCGCCCCAGAGCTGGTCCCAGGGGTCGTCGGGGAAGGCGATGCCCCTGCGCTTGCGGATCTCGTCCTTGAACTCGGCCACGAGGTCCTTCAGGTCCTGCGCGCCCAGCTCGGTGTCGAGGTGGACGCCGCGCGCCTTCTTTTTCGCCTCGAGGCGGACCTCGAAAGGGTCCTCCTCCCTGCCCTCGGGCTTGAGGCCGAGGACGACGTCGCCGTACATGGCGACGAAGCGGCGGTAGGAGTCGTAGGCGAAACGCGGGTCGCCCGACTCGCGGGCCAGGCCCTCGGCGACGGCGTCATTGAGGCCGAGGTTGAGCACGGTGTCCATCATGCCGGGCATCGAGACGCGGGCGCCGGACCGGACGGAGAAGAGCAGGGGCCTTTCCGGATCGCCAAAACGGCGCTCCAGGAGTCCCTCTACGAAGGCGACGCCCCCCCGCACCTGCTCTTCGAGACCCGACGGGTACTTCCGGCCGTTGGCGTAGAAGGCCGTGCACACGTCGGTGGTGATCGTAAAGCCCGGCGGCACCGGGATGCCGATATTGGTCATCTCGGCGAGGCCGGCGCCCTTGCCGCCGAGCAGGTTCTTGAGATCGGCGCCACCGTCGGCCTTGCCACCGCCGAACAGGTAAACGTACTTGGGCGCCGTCGAGGATACGGCGGGACTCGCTGAGGTCGCGGTCATCGGGTCACCTCGGGAGCGGTCAGATGAGCGCAGAGCCCGCAATGGGCCGGCCGTGTGATTATATCAACGCCGCGCCGGGGGCCACGTTGCGCTGACCACGCCCGCGACGGCCCTGGACGAGATCCTGAGCATCTTCTCCGCCTGCAACTATCTGAACCTGCCGGTGGTCAAGAACGGAAAGCTCGCCCGCATGGTGATGCGCCGGGAGGCACTGCGCGCCGCCGCCAGCGCCGAGGCCAACGCGGTCAAGATCGAGACGCCCTTGATCGCCTGGCGTAAGCGCCCCCGCCCGAGCGGCGACGCCGGTCTCAGCGCCGCCTGATCCCTGGCCTCTCGCTTTTCGCTCTGGCGAGGGCGGCGGGCCGCGACGTATAATCGGGGCGCGCGGAAGTAGCTCAGTGGTAGAGCACCTCCTTGCCAAGGAGGGGGTCGCGAGTTCGAACCTCGTCTTCCGCTCCACCAACCGATCAGATGACAGACCCGGGTAATGTCCGGGTCTGTCATTCCAGCGCCAGGCCGGCCGGCCGGCACAGAAAGCGCGCCAGCTCCTCGCCCGGGACGGTGGCACCCGCGCTCCCGGCCGTTATTCCCGGCCCGACTTGAATGTAGAAGCCTCCGCCCAGGTGCTCGCCGTCACGGGAATTGTGGCGGGGTGCTCTGCGCCGAATTCCATCGGCCATTACCAGTTCGGGGCCAATCGGTCTGCGCACCGGGTCGACGACGAGGTCCGGAAGGAGATGCAGCCTGGGACCGCTGTATGCCAGACCGGGCTGGAATAGCCTCTCGACCACGGGTTGGCCTTCGAGAGTGGTCATACCCTCGAACTGGGCCCTAAGCCAGGCGAGCTGCGCCTCAACCGCTTCCGGACCGGAGTTGCCTTCGCTCAGGTTCGCGTAAAGGTAGACGAGGTGATCGAGCGGATGAATCACCCATTCCTGCCGCGACCACTCTCTGCGGGTGTTCTGGAGATGGTAATAGACCCAGTTGTAAACGGCCTGCGGTAGCGCTCTGGCAATGCCCCTTACGGCGCGCATAGGGAGGGCGTGCCTGAGGATGTAGACGGGGTCCAGCCTGGCGCCGGTGCGGGGGCTCGAAGGTGGGCGCAGGTAGAGGAGCGCGGCCTCGCCGATGCGGTCCACGTCTTCCGCGGGCCCCATGCCGTGCGCCGAGAACACGGCGAGCTGATCCTGCGGCCGCAGGACTCGCCTGAGTCGCGGCAAAACTTTGTCGAATGCCTGGAGCATCTGCCTGACACCACCCTGAGGCACATCGGTCCCGCGTTCGCTCCAGAACCAGTGGGCGGTCCGATGCGTCTCCGAAAACACCGCCAGGAACAGGCGCCAGTCGAAGCGCCCGGCGAGGTCCTCGATGATCGCCGCGCGACGTCCGACGTCGGCGAGCAGGCCGGGGAGGTCGGGTACGATTTCGGCGTCGGGGCGATCTCCCGGACCCTCTCGCATCTGAGCCGAGCGGCCATGTCGCCGATTCACCTCTGCGAGGAGCTCCCGCGGGTATGACGCTGCCCACATGCCTTCGTGCATCCCCCAGCCGATGACCTCGGTCGCGTTCGGGGTCTGCCTTCTCGTATCCGAAAACGGCACGTCCAGGGTGATGACACGGATGCCGGAAGCCGCGAGGCGATGCCAGAAAGGGGTCACCTCAAACCAGGGATGTCCCGGAGGACGCAGCTTCCTGCTGGGGGCGTCCCACTGGATCAGATGGTAGACGCCGTGATTGGAAACGTCGCTCCTTGTGAAGAACGTGGGCCACACGCTGCCCGGGAAAAGCTCCGCATCAGACGTGACCGTGCCCCACCTGCCCTCCTCTCGAAGGCTGCGCAGATTGGGAAGAGAGCCATCCCCGAGGCATTCCTCGAGCAGGGATGGGGGGACGGCGTCCAGGGCGATAAGCAGCAAGCGTGCCGGAGCCGGTTCGTCAGACATTCAGCAAGGCTAGTTTACGTCCCGCGCCCGGGCTCGACGACGCCCGTCCAGGGCCACAAGTACGAGGCGGGGCTGGCCAGATTCGGCGTCCGACATTCAATATCTAAAGCTGAGCCGCAATCCAAGACGTCGTGAGTCGCAACCTCGCGTGATCACAGGAACGTCTGACAGGATGATACTTTACGTCCGTCCCTCTGCCCTCGTTCGATTCAGTGAGGCCGGCCGTTGATCAGAATGCCGGGCAGCCCGCCAAGCCGGTAGCGTAGGGCAAGCTCTGTGCCCTCCTTGCTCCCAATGTCCACTTCGATGACGGACAGATGAGGAAACTCGGACTGGAGGCGCTGTAGACGTTCCTTTACCTTGTCGCGGGACCCGCAGCCGAATCCGGTCACGACAGTAACCTCAACGCCCGTCGTCAATGGTCACCTTCCTACCAACCTCCCGAATCCATCTCGGTGACGGACTAGTGCATGAATGGCATGACGTTGTCACGGTCTGCGGGCATGCGCTGCATCATGCCGTCCATCATCTGATGCATCATCGAGTCCACCGTTGTGTCGCTCGGCGTCTGCCCAGCTTTGTGGGCGGCCATGTGGCCGAGCATCTTCTGGTAGGCGTCGGGGCCCAAGACGCTCTTCATCATTGCCAGCATCTGGTCGGAGTCCATGTTGCTCATGGCCGCCATCATGCCCATGTAGCTGTCAGTGGTTGAGTTCATATGGCCCTGGTCGTCATCGCCTCCCCTGGCGAGCGCGACTCCGAGCCCGACCGCCAGGATCAGGACGAGGCTGGTCAGGACTCCGATGATGAGTCTCGCCTGGCGGGTCATGCCTTCCCTCCTGTCTTGCCGACGCTGAGGCCGGCGTCACCGAGCTTCCAGAACACCGCGAGCACGAGAACCGTGACGAGGCCGACCGCTATCACGGCCGCACCCGTCCCCAGGACCACCTGCGCTGCGATGCCAACGACGACGGCTCCGCAGAGCCAACAAAGGATTCCCATGAAGAGGAATGGCGTTCTCTCCATCCCAGTGCCTTTCTGATCTCACGCGCTTCGGGCCGTTGGCGACTGCTCAGGTTCGAGATTCATGCCGCAGCGCGGGCACTTGGCCGGGAAGCTGCTCCGCACCCCGGGATGCATGGGGCAGCTGTACTCGTTTGACACAGACGTCGAGGTGTGGCCCATGTCGTGACGGCCATGGCCACCCATCATGAACAGCATCATCAGGGGACAGGCCGCGAGCAGGAGATATGGCAAAAAGCGTGCTGCGTCCGGAAACAACGCGATAACCGCAACAACTCCTATTGCGAGGACGGCCGCAGTTTTCAGGTTCAAATGGCTTCCCATGTTGGTTCTCCCGACCGGCGGCGCCGCACTTTCGCGGCGACGAACCGCATCCCCCCGCCAGGGGTCAATTCGATCGTGCTCGCGACCGGTACCCCCAAACAAGGGACCAATGGGCCTGTCAAAAGTGGCCAAATGGCCCTTAGGCGCGGTTTCGCCAGCGGGCCAGACTGGTAACAGACCCCTCCCGGGGAGGGTATAAAGGCCCAGGACTCGAATATGGGCGAACCCGGGCATCGTGCGTGAAGGCGAACCGCTGGCCTCGACCTTCACCGGTTGGAACTACAGCGGCCAGGGCGAACCTGGTGCCGAGTTCGAGTTCCAGGGGGGCACGGCGATAAGCGTGGCGATCCTTGGTGCTTCTGGAGGATGCAAATGGGTACGGAGAATTATGGCTACGGGCTCTGGGTCGCGGTAGTCGTAAACGCTCTGATCTTCGTTGGCTTCGCCTTTAGTTTCACGCGGCCCAAAACATCCCGCGATTGGCGCTCTCTGGGCGCGTTTTCGGCCTTCGTGGTTGCGCTCTTCACGGAGATGTATGGTTTTCCTCTAACTATCTACCTGCTCTCGGGATGGTTGAAGGACAAGTACCCGGGAACTGACTTCTTTGCCCATGACTCGGGTCACCTCTGGGAAACTCTGTTAGGTTGGGGCGGAGACCCGCATCTGAACCCCCTTCATGTACTGAGCTACGTGCTGATCGGGGGCGGCCTCGTGCTCCTCGCAAGCGCCTGGCGTGTTCTCTATGACGCCCAGCGTTCCGGGCAGCTCGCAACGTCCGGGCCTTATGCCCACCTGAGGCATCCGCAGCATGCAGCCTTTGTGCTGATCATGTTCGGACTGCTCCTTCAGTGGCCAACGCTAGTCACCCTGATCATGTTCCCGATACTCGTATTTATGTACAGGCGGCTGGCGCTGACGGAGGAGAGAGAGGTTGCAGTTACTTTTGGGGAGACCTACACGGAGTACGCGGCAGTTACACCGCGGTTTTTCCCGCATGTGTTCGGTCGTACGGGTCCCGCGGTCATACACGCGCGACATCGAGGTATCGGTGGTTGAATCCGCTCAATGCTCCTCGGGCGGAAGCTGATGATGGCGCAGGCTAGTGCTATACCCCCCGGGATGGGCTTTGTAGCAGTGGAGGCAAGGAATGGATGAACGGGTTCGCGGCCAGGTCCTAAAGCGACTTAACTACATCAGCGGCCACGTGCGGGGCATCCAGAAGATGACGGAGGACGACCGTTACTGCGTGGACATCCTCAAGCAGAGCTACGCGGTCCGAAAGTCTCTCGAGAAAGTCGAAGCCATCCTGCTGGGCGCCCACCTTCGCACCTGTGTGGTGGAGGGCATCCGCGACGAGAACGCCTCGAAAGTGATTGAAGAGCTGGTCGACCTCTACACGGAAGCGAATCGCTGATGCCCTCCGCCCCGGTCTTCGACGCCGGCTTCTATCAAGCCGTTCTCTCCGACCGAGTGGCGAAGGAATGCGAGGGCCATCCCGGCCTCGTTCCTGTAGTCGAGCTTCGCCTCGGCGACGGGACGGTTCTAGACCTCTGCCACGTCATCGCATTGTCCGAGAGATGGATGTCCGTCGCCTTCTTTCGAAACACTGAAACGTGCGAGGACATGGATGTGACCTTCGTCCCATATGAGCTCGTCATAAGGGTCACGGTGTCGCTCCACCACCCGAGCCATCGGGCCATTGGCTTCAGTCACAGCACTCCGCCAAGAACTCCCGGGAACGCTGGACCCGAATCAGCGTCACCATCTCAGTCAGGAGCTGTTCGGTGATTCACAGGACTGCAGCCACCCTTGAACTAGAGAAGACAGCGCCCGTGCCAGCCGACGAAGGACGGGCGAAGGACCCGATCTGCGGAATGGTCGTGAACAAGGCCACAGCCCTCAAGGTCGAAAGGGCGGGGAGAACCTACTACTTCTGCAGTATCAACTGCGTGAAGACGTTCGAGTCGCCCGAGGCCGAGCTGAAGGCGATGCGACGGCGAGTCAGTATCGCCCTTTCGGGCGTCCTGGTCCTTGGCCTCCTGCGGGCGGCAGCGTTCCTCGCTCTTGCCGCCGGCGCAACGATTGTGACATGGGCGCCAATTCCGGCTCTGCCCTGGCTGACGTGGGGCCGATGGCTCTTCTTGATCGTTACGCCGGTCCAGTTCATCGGCGGCTGGAGCTTCTACAAGGGCTCGTGGGCCGCCATCCGCTCTCGGACCATCAACATGGACTTCCTGGTCGCCCTCGGGACGTCCACAGCGTACGTCTATAGCACGATCGTTGTATTCGCGCCGTCGCTCCTGCCGGTTTCCGCCGACGAGAAGAACGTCTACTTCGAGGTCTCAGCGGTCATCATTGCCTTCGTCCTCCTGGGCAAGTACATGGAGGAGGCGATCAAGACGCGCTCTTCGGCGGCCGTCCGCAAGCTCATGGACCTGCGGCCTCCCACGGCCAACATCATCCGTGACGGCGCCGAGGTCCAGATCCCGGCGGAGATGGTTCAGCTCGGCGATCTGGTTGTGGTCCGACCTGGGGGACAGATCGCCACGGACGGGAATGTCGTCGAGGGTGAAAGCGCCGTCGACGAGTCCCTCCTCACGGGCGAGTCGATGCCCGTTTCGAAGAGGCCTGGCGATCAGGTCCTGGGTGGGACGGTCAACCAGAGCGGGCTTATCAGGTTCGAAGCCACTCGGGTCGGAGCCGAGACCGCACTCTCCCAGATCATCAAGATCGTCGAAGAAGCTCAGGCCGGGAGCGCGAAAATTCAGCGGCTGGCCGACCAGGTCGTACGCTTCTTCGTGCCCTCAGTCGTCCTCGTAGCACTGGCCGCATTCGTTGGCTGGACAATCGCCGGCGACTTCCCTCAAGGGATGCTGTCGTTCATCGCGGTCCTTATCATCGCCTGCCCTTGCGCGCTGGGCATCGCTACGCCAGCCGCCCTCATGGTCGGCGTCGGTAAGGGGGCTGAAAAGGGCATCCTCATTCGGGGAGGCGAAGTACTCGAGGTCGCCCAGAAGCTCACGACCGTGGTGTTCGACAAGACGGGGACCCTGACGCGAGGCGAACCCAACGTGACGGACATCGTGGCCCTCGGAGACGCGACCGAAGCTGGCGTGCTCACCACGGCTGCCGCCCTTGAGCAGGGTTCGGAGCACCCGCTGGGTAAGGCGATCCTTCGAGCGGCAGCACACCGGGGACTCGCGTTGCCCGCGATCAGTAGGTTCGAAGGGTTGTCCGGGCGCGGCGTCAAGGCGGAAGTGGCGGGAGAGAGTTTGCTTCTAGGCAACAGGCGGCTGTTCGACGAAATGCAAGTCGACATCAGCGGCGTGGAATCGCACCTGCAGAAGCTCCAGCAGGAGGCCAAGACCGTGATGCTGCTTGGAACGAAAGACAAATTGCTGGGTCTGATTGCTGTCGCGGACACCTTGAAGCCCGAAGCCAAGGAGGCCGTCGCCGACCTACGCCGCGAGGGTATCCAGCTAGTTCTGCTGACTGGCGACAACCGCCAGACGGCCGAGGCAATCGCCCTTGAGGTGGGCATCGACGATGTGATTGCTGAGGTCTTGCCCGCTGACAAGGCCAACGTCATCCGGGACCTCCAGTCCCAGGGGAAGGTCGTCGCGATGGTTGGTGACGGAGTCAACGATGCTCCCGCGCTGGCGACCGCCACCATCGGCATCGCTATCGGCTCCGGAGCGGACATTGCGAAGGAGACGGGCGGGATCATCCTCGTGCGCGATGACGTTCGAGAGGTGGTGACGGCGATCCGTCTGTCTCGCGCGACCATGGCCAAAATCAAGCAGAACCTGTTCTGGGCCTTCATCTACAACAGCGTCGGCATCCCGATTGCCGCGGCGGGTCTTCTCAATCCGATCATCGCCGCGGCTGCCATGGCCCTGAGCTCGCTGTCTGTGATTGTGAACTCGTCGCTGTTGCGACGATTGAAGTAAGTGCAGGGAGAGAAGAGTCATGTGGCACGCGCACGAAGGAATGGGCTGGTGGATGCTCATTGGCTCGGTTTGGTTCGTGTTCTTCTGGGGCCTGCTGGTGTGGCTCGTCTTATCGGTTGTCTCCAGGTCACGAAAGGCTCCCGATACGGGCGACACTCCTCTGGAGATTCTCAAGCGTCGTTACGCGCGCGGCGAGATCACGAAGGAAGACTTCGACCGGATGCGCCGGGACGTGAGCTAAAGCAGCGATGGCAGACTGGATGATACTTTACGTCCGTCCCCCGTCCCGCGTTCGATGCAGCGAGGGCGGCGCGAGTGCGGGTCGAAACGACGTAGAATCGCAGGTCGGAGCATTCGATCGTTCCCGAGGAGGCATCGCTATGGTAAGCATCCGCGAAGAGGCCGGCCTTCTGGTCGGACCGTGGGAACGCCCGCGCAACATCGCCAGGGACAGAGCGGGCTCCATCCATGACGATGAGATGGCGAAGAAGCTCGGGTTCCGCGGCGCCTGGGTCAGCGGACGCGTACACCTTCTGGTATTCGTACCGCTGATCCTGGAGGCCTTCGGTGAGACGTGGTTCGAGCGCGGCACTGTCTCGCTGGACTTCCGTTACGGCACCTTAGACCGAGAACCGGTGCGAGGACTGATCGGGAAGCCGGCGGCGGGCGAGCCACGGGCCCAGGTCGAGGCGCGACTGGAGACAGGCGACGGCCAGAAGGCCGCTTATGGGACCATCTCGTCCGGCGGCTCAAACGAGCCGACCTGGCTCGACCGCAAGGACCTCAAGGCCTACGACAGCGGTCCCTATGCGATCGTGGCGCAGGCGGAGCCCGGGACGCTGCTTCCGGAGGTCGACGTCAGGGTCAGCGCCGGAGCTATCGCTCGCTACGAAGCCGAGGTCACGGCGCCGCCGTGGTACGTCGATAGCTCACCCTGGGGCGGGCCGATCGTACCTTTGGCCGCGATGGTGACCGCGCTGGGCTCTCCCTGCGGCGCGTTCCTGCGCGAGCACCCGGTCCGCGCCGTCGCGATCGACGGCGCTATCGAGATCAGGAACGTCGCCGGCCCGGTGTTCAAAGAGACCCCCTACAAGGCGTCAGGCAAGATCATTGGGCGCGGGCAGAGCCCGAAGACCGAATACTTCTGGTATGAATCCGCCCTGGACGACCTCACCGGGCGCAGGGTTGCGGAAATGCGGCTGCAGCTCAGGTACGCCAAACAGCCTGCCGTCGTGCCGGCGGGTCGGAGCTAGCTGGACGAGACCGCCGGGATTATGGGGAAGTGGCCGCTGCCACCTCCGACTCGGCCAAGTCAGCGTCGAGGCCCGCGGTGACGCCCGCGGCGAGGAGGGCCTGGAACTCGTCCGCCGTCAAGCCGAGGTCGCCGATCAGCACGTCTTCGCTGTGCTCGCCGAGCCTGGGCGGGGGCAGCCGCCACACGAGCGGCGAGCGGGAAAACCGCCACAGGTGGCCGTTGTGCAGATTCGTGCCGGTGTCGGCGTGGGTGAGAGGGCGAAACCAGCCCCTGGCGACCATGTGGGGGTCGCGCGGTACCTCATTGGTCTTGAGCACGACCGCGGCAGGCACGCCGGCGTGCCCGAGAGCCGTCATAAGGCCACGAGCGTCCCTTGTCTTCGTCCAGCGCGCCAGCCCCTCTTCCAACTCCCCGGCGCGGCCCAGGCGCAGCGCGGCCGTCTCGAAGCAGGGCTCCTGCAGCCATCGGGCATCCGCGGCAACCCCGAGCAGGGCCCGCCAGTCGTCGTCGTTGCGCACGGTAATCGCCAGCCATTCGTCCCTGCCCACGCAGGGGAAGACGCCCTGGGGGGCCAGGGCGCGGTCGCGATTGCCCCGCGGGTGTGACACCTCGCGGCCCAGACTCGCGAGCAAGACCTCCTCACCGACATAACCCGTGGCGGCCTCGAACATGGAGCCATCCACGCTCTGGCCTTTGGCCGTGCGTTCGCGGTGCGCGAGCGCAACCAGAGCGTGGGCAGCCATCTGGAGGCCACAGATCGGGTCGGCCTCCATTTCGCCCATCAGCATTGGCGGTTCCCCGGGGTAGCCGAACAACGAGACCCAGCCCGAGATTGTTTCGGTGGTTGCGCCGTTAGCCTTGAAGTCTCGGTAAGGGCCGGTCTTGCCGTAGCCCGAGAACGACACCATGACCAGCCCCGGGTTCACCTGGCTCAGGACTTCGTACCCGAGGCCGAAATTGTCCATCACGCGCGGGGTGAAGTTCTCCAGGAGGAGGTCTGCATCTTCTACGAGTCGCAGAAGCATCTCCTTGCCCCGCGCCTTGGTCAGATCCAGGGCCAGGCCACGCTTGTTGCGGTTCACGGAGTTAAAGTAGTGGCTCGTATTCCAGTGGCTCGATCCAGGCCGGGCAATTGTCGGCTGTGGGCGGCCGGCGGCAACGGGCCCGTAGAAGCGCCACACGTCCGGGCGCGTGGGCGCTTCGATCTTGATCACATCGGCGCCGAGGTCCGCCAGCAGCATCGCGGCGTAAGGTCCAATCCAGGCCCCTGTGAGGTCGAGGACGCGGACGCCGTCAAGTGGAGGCCTGGCCTTGCGGGTGCCTCGTCCTGAACGTCGGGCGAAATGTGCCTCCGTGTGCTGCTCTCGCGGGACCAACCACTCATCCTCATAGCTCTCGGCCGGAGCAGGCGCTGGCGCCGGCGGCTCCGGGGGCGTTTCGCTCATCCGGGCCGCCGGGCCCGGGAAGGTCAGGACGCCGAGACGGGGCTGGCGCAGCGGCTGGAAGTAGCTCCTGGCCTTGAGGTGCTCGTTCTCGAGGAGCTGGGGCGGCGTCTGAAACAGGCTGCCGGCAACGCTCAGGACCCCGAGCGACTCGAATACGTCCTTCGCGGAACGCTCGCGCGTGTGTTGACTGAGGAAGTCCAGGAGAAGTCCGTCGTCCTGCCGGCCCGCCATCGAGCGCAGGGGTTCGGGCACCATCTCCGGTTCGATGCCCAGCGCCACGAGCAGGTCGTTCCAGCCGCGGTCGAAGCGTGGGCTGCAGAGCACGAGGCCGTCGGCGCAGGGGACGAGCATCGTCCCGACGCCGCTGCGACGCGGGAAGGGCTCGCCAAGGTATTGGGCGCGCAGGAAGAGCACCAGCGATGCGATCGCCTCGAGGCCGGCGACCTCCACGAGCTGGCCCCTGCCCGATCTCGCGCGCTCGTGCAGCGCGGCGAGGGCGCCGACGAAGGCGCCGACGCCGCAGGCGTAGGGCAGGACATTCGCCGCCAATTTCAGTGGCGCCCGGCCGGGCGTCCCGCTGAGCGAGAGCATGCCCGAGAGCGCCTGGAGCACGAGGTCGGAGGCGGGCAGTTCGGCATAAGGGCCGTCGGAGCCAAAGGGCGTGATCGAAACGGTGACGAGGTTGGTCGCCGAGGAGGCGAGCGAGGCGTGGTCGAGGGCGAGCCCCCTCAGCCGCGGTCCTGGCAGGTCGGTGACGAACACGTCTGCTGATTGGACCAGAGAGCGGAGGCGCTCCCTGGATGGCGGGTCTGTGTCGTCGAGCGTGAGGGACCGCTTGTTCGCCGCCACGTACTCCCAGACCAGAGAAGCCGGCTTCCCGCCGGCGTCCGACACGATCGGCGGGAACATGCGGACCGGCGACCCGGCCGGCGGCTCAACGACGACGACGTCGGCGCCCCAGGCGGCGAACTGCCGCGCACAGTAAGCGGCGCCGAGGTCCTCGCACAGCTCGACTACGCGCAGATCGGCCAGCGAGTTGGTCATCGGGCGTCATTATAAGAGTGGGCGTGCCCCGCTCGTCGCTTGAGGGGTGACGGCTCGCCACCCGCGAAAAGCGGGAGGCCATTCCGGCTAACGGATCGTGCCCTCATTTGTTGACATATCAATCCATTGACAAGGCGACCGGCAAATCCTAGCATGGCAGCGAATTCGTAAGTCTAAGCAACAAGTCCAAGAAAAAGGGAGGCTGAGCATGGCACTCAGTTATTGGGAGCGTATCGAGAAGTCACGGATCACGCGCAGGCGCCTGATCCGCGGCGCAGCCCTTTCCGGGCTCGGCCTGGTATCCGCCTACACGTTAGCGTGCGGTGGGGGCTCTGACAAAGGCGGCACTTCGACCTCACAAGGATCAGGGGGAGGCGGCAAGGTCACGACGGGTGGCAAGCTCACGGTCGCGCAGACGCTCGAGCCCTCGACGCTCGACCCGACGATCGTGGTCAGTGGTGGCGACGACGTCTACGCCCGGCCGCACTTCGACTACCTGCTCGCGCGCAGCACCACCGGCGTGGGCGAGGACGTCTACGACCCGACCCACTCGCTCGCTACAAAATTCGAGCTGGTGGACCCACTGACGGTGGTGTTGACCCTGCGTCAGGGTGTCAAGTACCACGATGGCAACCCCTTCGTCGCGGCCGACGTGGCCTGGAACATGGAGCGCACCAAGGACCCGGCGCTCAACTCCGTGAACCGGCAGGCGTACCTGGTCGTGAACAAGGTCGAGACGCCGAACGATTCCACCGCGACCTTCAAGCTGACGCAACCGTACGCGGACCTGATCGTCAACCTCGGCGGCCGTGGCGGCCAAATGCTTTCGCCGAAGGCAGTCGAGAAATTGGGCAAGCAGTTCGGCGCAGCCCCTGTAGGCACCGGCCCCTTCGTGTTCAAGGAGTTCGTCTCCGGAAGCCACCTGACGGTCACGAAGAATCCGAACTACTGGGGGAAGGACGCCAACGGCATAGCGAAGCCCTACCTCGACACGCTGACCTTGAAGCCGATCCCGGACTCCACCACGCGCGTGGCGGCGCTGGCGACCGGCGACGTGGACGTCACGGGCTTCGATCCCAAGGACCTCCAGACCATCCAGGGAAATTCCAAGGTCAACACGCTCATCCTAAAGGGCCTGGGCACCGCGTCCACGATCATCGCCAACCGCGACCTCAAACCGGTCGATAACGTCGACCTGCGGCGGGCGCTGGTATGGGCGCTCGACCCGTTGCCGGTGAACAAGGCCGTCTACTTCGACCTCGCAATCCCCGCTGACGGCGGCGTTCACCCGACCGCGGTGTGGGCGCACACGGCGGTACCGGACCGTCCGAAGTACGACCCGCAGAAGGCGAAGCAGTTCCTGACGAACGCGGGCTACCCGAACGGGCTCTCGATCGACGTGATCACCTACTCGGCGCCTTTGATCCAGCAGCAGACCCAGATCTACCAGCAGCAGTGGAAGGCGATCGGGATCGACGCCAAGATCAATGTGAACGACGTCGGCGCGGCGACGCAGGCCTTCTTCACCGGGAAGAACGTTCCCGTCTACTCGACCTCCTGGGGCGCCGGCTCCGCGCCTGACGGGCTTGTGCGGGGGATCATCGGCGACGCGGCCTTCTACAACCCGAGCACGCAGAAAAACCCGCAAATCCAGGACCTGCTGGACAAGGCCGTGGCGATTTACGACCAGAACCAGCGCAAGCAGCTCTACGCCCAGATCGACAAGCTCTATCTCGACCAGGCGCTATGGGTGCCAATGCTCTACAGCGTCGGACTGATCTCGATTAGCAAGCGGGTCCAGAGCCAAGAGCAGATGTATTACGGCTACTACATCCAGCACTTCGAGGACCTCTGGGTCAGCGGCTAACAGCCACGCCCGGGGTGCGGGCGGCGCGACGGCGCCGCCCGCCCAAGTGTCACAAGGAGCCGCCGTGCAGGCTTATATCGCGCGCCGTCTCTTGCAGGCGGTGCCGCTGCTGATACTGATCACGTTCCTTTCGTTCTCGCTTTTTCTCCTCGTTCCGGGCGACCCGGTGCTCGCAACCGTACCGCCGGGCACGCAGTTTACCCAGGAAGACTACCAGTCGCGACGCCATCAGCTCGGTCTCGACAAGCCGATTCCCGTGCATTACGCGATCTGGATCAGCCACGCCATCCAAGGCAATTTCGGCGACTCCACGCACACGCGCCGTCCCGTCATGGACGAATTGAAGCAGCGGCTGCCTGTTACGCTCCAGGTCGGCGCGCTCGCGCTGGTGTTTTCGCTGGTCATCGCCGTCCCGGCGGGCGTGGCCAGCGCCGTTTGGCGCAACTCCCTCATCGACCGCGTTGTAACGCTGGTCACCGTCGCGGGCGTCGCCATCCCCGACTTCTGGTTTGGGATCATGCTGATCCTGCTGTTTTCGCTGCAACTGCACTGGCTCGCTCCAGTGGGCTTCGTTTACATCTACAACGACCCGATCGAGGCGATCAAGCTATCGATCATGCCGACGTTCGTGCTGGGGCAGGGCCTCACGGCGGTCATCGCGCGTCAGACGCGGTCGTCGATGCTCGAGGTGCTACGGCAGGACTACGTTCGCACGGCGCGCGCGAAGGGCCTCGGCGAGATGCGGGTGGTCTGGCTGCACGCGATGCGCAACGCTCTGCTGCCGGTGGTGACGATCATGGGTCTGGTGGTGGGCCGCGTTTTCGCCGGCGCCGTGATCGTCGAGACCGTATTCGCCATTCCCGGCATGGGCCGGCTGCTGATCAACTCGATCTCCTTCCGTGATTTTCAGACGGTTCAGGCGATCGTGTTGATCATCTCGGTCACGGTCGTCACGGCGAACCTGATTACCGACCTGCTCTATACGCGGCTCGACCCCCGCATTCGCTACCAGTGATGATGCTCAGGATCACTTCCCCGGATGGAGAACCCCGGTGAATGAGCAGGCATTAGCCTGGTCCCCGACCAGGCCGAGCCACTCCGACACTTGGTACGGACGCGCGCTCGACTTCCTGCGCCGGCTGATGCGCGTGCGCATGGCTGCGCCGTCGCTGGCGATCATCTTGGTGATCGCGTTCGCCGCCGTCTTCGCGCCCCTGGTCGCGCCGTACGACCCCGCGGTGCAGGACCCATTCCACGGGCTTGAGGGGACAAGCTGGAAGCACCTGCTGGGGACAGACCAGCTGGGGCGCGACTCGCTCTCGCGGCTGATCTTCGGCGCGCGGATCGCCCTCGAGGTCGGCTTCGGCGCCGTGATGTTTGGCGCCGCGATCGGGCTGCCGATCGGCATCCTGTCGGGCTACGCGCGTGGCTTTCTCGACGACCTCTTGATGCGGCTTATGGACGCGATCGTCTCCTTCCCTGGCCTGATCCTGGCGCTCGGCCTGGTCGCGGCGCGCGGCGCCAGCGTTTCGAACATCATCTTCGCGATCGGCGTCGCGAACATTCCTTTCATCGCCCGCGTAACGCGCAGCCAGGCACTGGCCGTGCGTGCGCAGGAGTACATCGTCGCCGCGGAGTCGGTAGGCGCTTCGCCTTTGCGGATCATGGTCCGGCACGTGATGCCGAACTGCGTGGCGCCCCTGATCGTGCAGAGCACGCTAGGCATGGCCTTCGCGGTCCTGGCCGAAGCGGGACTCTCCTTCCTGGGAGTCGGCGTGCGGCCCCCGACCCCGTCGTGGGGGCAGGACCTGCAGTTCGCGTTCGGGTTCATGAACCACCAGCCGCTGGTCGCGATCGTGCCGGGAATGGCGATCTTCGTGCTGGTGCTCTCGTTCAACCTGCTCGGCGATGGCTTGCGTGACGTGCTCGACCCGCGCCTGCGGGGATCGCTGTGAAATAGCAGAGCGCTCGCCGTTTGTCGCACGCACGGCGCGGCCGTGCCCATGATCCACCGGGTCTGCCGCCGAAAGCGGGCGTCGGGCCGGGGCCGATGGCTCAGTCGCCGGTGTAGGTCAGGCCGAGCTTCAATAGCTCGTTGGCGTTGTGGAACATGATCAGCGGCCGAGCCTCTTCGCGCACGGGTAGCTCCGCGAACTCCCGCAGCCAGCGATCGACGTCCATCGGGTAATCGCTGCCGAAGAGGACCTTGGTCTTCGCGATCGTGCTGGCGTATTGAACGACGAGCGGTTCGAAGTACTGTGGCATCCAGCCGGACAGGTCCATGTACATGTTGGGCTTGTGAACGATCACCTCGAGCTGCTCGTCAACCCAGGGCCGGGCCGGATGGGCCATGATCATGTTCAATCCGGGGAACATGGCGCCAACGTCGTCCATAAAGGGGATGGGCCTGGAATAGCCGTGGCTGATCCCGCCGCCGCCGGGAAAACCCTTCCCGACCGCCGTTACACCGGCATGGACGAGCAACGTTAGCCCGAGCTCCTCACAGCGCTTCCAGAGGGGCCAATAGGTGGACTCGTTCATCGCGAAGTCCTGCACCGCGGGGTGGAACTTGAGGCCGCGGAGGCCGAGGCCGTCCACGCAGCGATCGACCTCGCGCAGCGCCATTCGGCCCTTATGAGGGTCCACGGAACCGAACCCGGCGAAGCGCCGCGGCCACCTCCTGACGATGGCCGCTATTTCATCGTTCGCCGTGAACGGCACGCCGCTGAGCGTCTCATCGTCGATCCCGCAGAGCACGCCGAAGATGTCCAGAGCCTCGTACTTCTCATACATCGGCTCGGGGCCGCGGCCGGGACGCATCGCCCGCTCACCGAGCATGTTCATGTATCGTCCGCCGATGGTCGAGTAACCGCTGGTCAGCGGCGGATGCATATGCACGTCTATTGCCCTGACCATGGAATCTCCCGGGTGCTTGGCGCGGCTCCAGAGGCCGCAGGCGTCAGTCGTCGCGGGCGAGGTCGAAGGAAAGCTCGTGCGAGAGGAACCTCATCTCCGGGACGAGGGACTCGAGGCGCTCCATGGAGACATCGAGGCCGCCTGTGATCAAGGCGGCGATCACGCGGCCGTCGGTATCGTTCACGGGCACGGCCACGCCGTACCAGGAATCACGGAGCTCGCCCTTATCGACGGCATAGCCTCGGGTTCCGACCTGGGCCAGCTCCTCCTCCAACGTTGCCGGGTCCGTGATCGTGTTTGGCGTATATCGGTGCAGCTCGCGGGCACCCCTGTACAGGCGCTTTCGCTCTCCTTCTGGGAGTCCGGCGAGGAGGACCTTCCCGCCACAGGTAGCGTGCGCGTGCTGGCCGACTCCCGCCTGAAAGGGCGCGTATTTCCCAGACTTGCCTTCTACCTCTGCCAGGTAAGCGATCTGCCTGCCGACGAGCACGCCGAGCCAGGAATAAAGCTCGGAGATAGCCGAGACGCGCAGGAGCGTGGCCCTGGCCTTTTCCACCAGGGGCGTGCTGGCGAGGCTCGCCGCTGCCGTTCCCAGCAGACCAAAACCGAGACGGTACCTCGATGTCCTGGTGCTCTGCTCGATCCAATCCTCCTGCATGAGCGTGACGAGGACGCGATGAACGGTGGCGGGCGCCAAGCCGGTGGCCTTGGCGATTTCTCCGATCCCGAGCGGACCATGCTCCTCCGCCAGAAGCTTGATAATGGACAGGGTTCTCTCTACGGCCCTGATGGTGGGCTCGGGCACTCGTTTCCTCCAACCGCTTCTCAGTTCACCGACGCCATTCTATACCGAACGGTTCCTCCGTTCCGGCCCCGGGGCCAAGGCCGGCCACGCCCGGCCATATCCAGCCGCGCGACCACCCGATCGGCCCTTGACAACCGTTTTCACCGCCGCACAGAATGACGCGAAGTACCATCCCGCGCATTCTAGTTCCGTACACCGGAACCATTCGGAGAGAGCGCAGCTATTCGTTGACCACGGACTTTCACCGGATCGGCGTGCCTGGCCCAGGGTTCGGTTTCGGGCTAAACTGGCCCGCGGCCGTAGGCCGGGCCGTCTTCAAGATGCTCGCGGATGGCGGCGTCCGGCAAGAGTTCGCGCCTTTCCTCTGGCCCGAAAAGTCCAAACCGCCGGCGAGTTAGGATGCATTCAACCTAGCGGAGGTAGCGGGCATGCCGCCCTGTCATCTCGTTTATATGGTCAAGCTCAAAGACGGGTTTGACGACAGCTGGTATGTGAACGACCGGTTGAGGAGAGAGCTGGCCATTCCCGGAGTCGATCAGATCAGGTCGTGGCGCACGCTCTTCGCCGAGCGGCAGGTCTATCGGCCACCAAACGAATTCGACCGGATGACGGAGGTGCGGTTCAGGACGCTGAAGGACGCCGAGTCGGCTTTCTGCACCGACAAGTCGCCGTGGCAGGAAAAGAACCGCGATGGCTTCGGCCTTTTCGAAGGCATCGTCGTGGGCGCCACGCACGAGTACAACCTCCTGGCCGACGTGCCGCCGCAGCAATACCCGTACCTGAACATGCCCATGGTCTGGCGGACCGGACGGCCGGCCGACATTCCCGTCCCTGAGACCACGACACTGGTCAAGTACATGTACTTCTTCCGCTACCGAGACGACGTGGACATTCGCCTCGGGGAGGAATGGTATCTCGGCCACCATACGCGCGAAGGCAAACAGCTGCCCGGCATCCAGACCTACATTACCTGGAGGCGCCGTTCCATCCCGGGCCTGGAAAACTTCATCCCCGAGATCGCGAAGTTCTACCGATGCACGGAGATCGGCTACGAGAGCATCGAGTATCAGCAGCTCGCGGTGAATCTCGAAGGGCCCCGGTACACCCCATCGTTGCACTACGGGCATGGCGTCGCCTGGGATGTCCCCGCTTACAGGAACTTCTACATACCCGAAGAGCCCGATGCCGAGCTGCGCAAGGAGTAGGGCAAAGGCAGTAGCCCGAAACGTCACTCGCGTTATCTGTTGCTCAGGGCAAGGAGGACGAAATGCTGCGCTGGTTGTTCTTGATCCGCTATCCAGACAATATCTCGACCGAGGAAGGCGAGCGCTGGTACCTGGAGACGCACACCCAGGAAGCGAAGCACCTGAAGAACCTGGAGAGCTACAAGACCTGGCGGGCGCACCTCGTCCCTAACGAGATGCGTCCGGGGACCGCCGCCCGCCCCCCGGACCGCCCCGAGTGGCACCGCGTCACGGAGCTGGGATTCAAAGATATGGCCGCCTGGAAAGACGGACAGGACCAGAGGCGAGAGCAGCAGTCGGCCAGAGGCGAGCCGGTCTGGACGCCGCCCCCTTACCAGTGGCCGGGCTTCATTTCGGAGCAGGTCTTCATTAGCGACGAACCGGAGTACGATTTCCTCAAGGAGATGCCACGCCTTCCGTGACAAGCGAACGACCGGGCCCTAACCGTCTGAGACGCCCTTGATGACTCAGGCACAGCCGCGGCTGGGCGTGATAGACGAGGGTCGGGCGCCGTATCACCCTGTCGACCCCGACGGCTTCCGGGCGCACGTACGAGACCACAAGGTGCGGTCTCTCACGCCCAGGCTGATGACCGAGCGCGAGGCGGTATCACGCTTCGTATCAGACGGCGATTACCTGGTGTACGAGTGCAATTACATCATGCGCGGGCCAAACTCGCTCGTGCGCGAGGTCCTGCGACAGCGCAAGCGCGACCTCTGGCTCGCGGGCAAGTTCAGCTATCCAGACGTCGGCCTTTTCGTCGGCGCCGGCTGCGTCAGCAGGGTAGACTGCGGTTTTTTCTTACCGTCGAGGACGATCCAGCGCGCGGTGAATGAGGGCCGAGTCGAGGTCTTCGAGTACAGCAACGTGATCATGACCCAGCGGCTCCTGGCCGGCTCGATGGGTATCCCCTTCTTGCCGGTACGCTCGTTCGGAGGCACGTCCGGGTTCCGCGAGTCGGGCTGCAAGCTGATCGAGGACCCTTACACGGGCCTGCCCATACCGATCGTCCCCGCCCTCAACCCGGACGTGGCGCTGATCCACGTTAACCAGGCCGACATTTACGGCAACGCGCGCGTGTTCGGCACCGGCATCTCCCACACGGAGGCGGCCCTGGGCTCGCGCAAGGTGATCATTTCGACCGAGGAGATTATCGACATTGAGGAGGTCCGCAGGAATCCGGGGCTGACGACCATCCCCTACTACGCGGTGGACGCTGTCGTGCACGCCCCCTTCGGCGCCTACCCCGGGACCTGCCCCGGCTGGTATGGCTCCGACCGCGAGGGCGTCGTTGAGGCCATAAGGGCCACGAACGGGGACGCTGTGGAAGAGTATGCCGACAAATGGGTCCACGCCTTCGAGGACGACCGCGCGATGCTGGAGAAGCTCGTGGGCGTGAAGAAGCTGCTCGCGCTGCGCCAGGCCGAGACGATCACCGAGGGCTACCGGCCATGACAAGGGCCGAAGCGTTCTCGGACCGCGAAGTCGAGGTCTGCACGGTCGCACGCATGGTCGAAGCCGGCCGGACCTACTGGGTAGCGGGTGGCGGCACGCCGCTCTTCGCCGTCCTCCTGGGGCAGAAGCTGTACGCACCCGACGCCCAGTACGTGACCGAGGATGGGGTTATCGCGCCCGAACCCCTGCTGCCATTCGATCCGATGATGACGATGGTGGCTTCGCGGCCGGTCTACCGGGCGCTGGCCTGGGGCACGATGAACACGGCCGGGCAGCACGCTCAGCTCGGGTTCATGGACTACGGCATCCTCAACACGCTCCAGATCGACCGCCATGGCAACATCAACTCCACGCTGCTGGGCACTCCCGGTGAGAACCCGCGCCGCTTCGGCGGTCCCGGCGGCGCCGACACCATCGCCGCCTGCTGCTGGCGGACGATCATCATGACCGACCAGGACAAGAGGAAGTTCGTCAAAGACGTCGACTTCATCTCGTCTCCCGGATATCTGGACGGATCGCCCGGCGCCCGGGAGCGCTGGGGTCTGCCACGCGACACCGGTCCCTGGCGGGTGGTGACCCCCTGGGCGATCTACGACTACGAGGAGCGGCGGCTCAGGCTGATCGCACGCGCTCCCTGGGTAACCGTGGAAGAGGTCCTGGACGAATGCGAGTGGAAGCCTCTGGTTGCCGCTGAGGTGCGGGTCTTCGACCCGCCGAACGAAGAGGAGCTAGAGGTCCTCCGTACCCGGCTGGACGTCCGCGGCCAGGCGACCGACGCCGCCGGCAGCTGGATCGTCTGGGACGGCGAGAAATACAGCCGCCAAAAGGCGTAGCAGGAGCTTTGCGTGCAGTTCAAAGAAGTTGTTGGCACTCGGCGCTCGGTGCGTTTCTTCGAGCCCTGGCGCCCGGTTGAGCCCGAGAAGGTCCAGGCGATCCTCGAGGCGGTCTACCAGGCGCCGCGCCTGCTGGAGACTGACTTCATCCGCGGAGTGGTGGTAAGCCGGGACGATCTGGGCATCGAGAAGCTTCAATCGATAAAGACACCGACGACGAGCGCCCAGCTCGACATGGCGCCGGTCTACATCTTCTTCTTTGCCGACCTGGCGGAACTGGAGCGCGTCGCGGACGGCCGCAATTTCTGCGAGCTGTTGGAGCGCCGAGCTCTGACCGCGAGCCACGGCTGGAGTCGCGAGTTCATCGAGCAAAGGGCCGCTCCCTACCTGCGTTCGATCCTCGACGAAGCCGATCGGGCGCCGCTGCGGTTCCGCCGCTCCGAAGAAGAGATCGTGCCGACGGTGTCGCGCACGCTCCTGAGCCTCGGCCGAAACGCGGTCGGGATCGCGCAGGCCTATGGCCTGCTCGCGGCGGTCGACCTCGGTCTCGCCGTCCAGCTCACGTCCTTCTCCCACCAGCAGATCTTCACCGCCCCCGAGACCTGGATAACCGGACTGAACGCGGTCATGCTCGTTGGCTACCCCGGGGAGTCGCAGGAAGCCGGCGGTCAGCGCCCGCGAGAGCCCTTCGAGGAGGACTTCTTCGAGCTGCGCTTTGGCCACCCGTTCTACCGCGAGCCCGCCGTGGTCCACAAGCTGACCGAGGCCCGCATGGTCCAGGAGCCGGCGCCCTTCCCCTGGCGCTTCGAGGAGCTTCGCGGGCTGGCCAAGAAGTACGGCCTGCCGGAGTAAGGAGCACGAGTCGTGGACTTTCAAACCACTGTAGGGCGCTACCGGAACTTCCAGTACTTCCTGCCCTATCGTCCCGTCGAACGCGAGAAGGTCCAGACCATCCTGGAGGCAGCCCGCCTGGCCTCGCGCGCGGTGAACGTGCCTTTCGCCAAGGCGATCGTCGCCTACCGCGGCAGCCTCACGCCGGAGGAGCGGCGCTCCCTGAAGACACTCGTAAGCGGGGCTCTGTTCGACGTCGCGCCCGTATACATCTTCTGGTATCACGACATGGACGCCCGCGGCCGGGCGATCCGGGAGCGGCGCTGGCCGACGGTGGCGTCCGGGGCCCTGGTGGAGATCGGCGCCCTGGGCCCGCCGCACGGCTGGAGCCATCGGTACGTCGATGAGGTTGTGCTGCCGGAGGTGCTGATGCCCGGCCTCGCCGGCGGCCCCCAGCGCGGCGGGAACCCCGACGCCGGCCTGGCCATGGCTCAGGGACTGCTCGCGGCCTACGACGAGGGACTTGCGGCGTGCCTGGGGCCGTTCAACGAGGAGGGCGCGCGCGAGGTCCTGCACGCTCCCGATACCTGGGAGGCGGTGACGGCGATGTTCATCGGTTATCCGGCCGAGTCGTGGCAGGCGGCCGGCAAGGCGCCGGCACGGCCTTTCGAGGGAACCTTCTTCCAGCAGTCTCCCGACCAGCCACTCGCGCGCGACCCGGCCGTGACCGAGAAGCTGCGCGCGGGCGGCCTCATACCGGGCCAGGACCCGCCGGCCTGGCGCCAACGCGAAGTCCAGGCTCTGACCCGTATGCTCCGCGACTACCTGGATAGGGAGGCCTAAACATGGACCTGGACGCGGTTCGCACGTCTGAATCTACGCGGCGCTGGCTGGCCAGCCGCACCGCTCTCTGGGGCGGAGCGTTGGATAGAGGCAAGGAAAACGAGCTTCTCCGCCCTCTCGTCCGCTTCTGCGACAACGTCGGCAAGGCGCCGGACGAGATGATCGACGAGTGCCTGCGCCGGTCGGCCGAGGGCGGGCCCTTCGTCCTGCGCACACGGGCACGCCGCGAGTATATCGACAAGATCGCGATCTTCGAATCCGACACCGACCGCGACACCGCCAACGTCGTCAGGAGCTTCTTCATTCATAATGGTGTAGCGATGAACCCAAGCGTCCTCATGGGCTGAGGCCGAGGCAACCGGACGCATCGGTGAGGTCCCGAACTTTCGTTGCGAGGAGCGGAGTCCTTCAGAGGAGGACGCAGCGACGTGGCAATCTCGGGCCCGCATCTCGTCTCAACTCGACGTCGTCGGTCACTCGCCACCCCCAAGAGCGACACTCGGTTGGGGCCCGGAGCGGGCCGCATTCCCAGAAGAGACGTAGGCGGGCTGCTTCAGCCGCCCGCCAGAGAGGGAGAAACAGCGTGAGTGAGAAGATCTACGTCATCGGCGCCGGCCAGAGCCACTACGGCAAGTTCTACGACCGCAACACCAAGTCGCTCGTCCGGGAGGCTGTGTCCCAGGCCCTCGAGCAGGCCGGCGTGGAGGCCGGCGACATGGAAGCGGCCTGGGTCGGCAGCGCGGCGCAGGGTGTGTTGACCGGACAGGAGATGATCCGGGGCCAGGTCGCGCTGCGGCCGCTGGGGATCGACGGCGTGCCGATCGTAAACGTCGAGAACGCCTGCGCCAGCGCCTCGACGGCGTTCAACAGCGCCTGGATCGCGCTCAAGGCCGGGCTCTATGACTGCGTGATCGCGGTCGGCATGGAGAAGATGGCCTTCGAGGACGCGCAGAGAAAGCAGAAGGCCATGGAGTCCTTCTCGGCCGCGGTCGACGTCGAGGGCCTCGACCGGATGCGCGAGAACCAGAAGGCCGCGGAGCAGCAGTTGGCGGCGGCTGGACAGGCGAGCGCCTACGGCGAAGGCCGCCCGAAGTCGATGTTCATGGACATCTACGGCGCCGGCGCCCGCCGCCATATGGAGCGCTACGGCACGACCCAGCTGCAGCTGGCGATCGTCAGCTCCAAGAACCACAAGCACGCGTCGCTCAACCCCTACGCTCAGTACCGCAAGGAGATGTCGCCCGAGGAGATCCTCTCCGACGACGTCGTCAGCTACCCGCTCACGCGGCCGATGTGCGCCCCGTTGGGCGACGGCGCCGCCGCGGCCGTGCTCTGTTCGGAGTCCTTCCTCAAGCGGCTGGCGGGCGCGCGGCCGGTCGAGGTGCTCGCGTCGATGCTGGCCTCGGGCAGCGAGCGCCGCTTCGACGGCCTCAGCTCGTCGCAGATGCTGGTGAAGAAGGCTTACGAGAGGGCGGGGCTGGGTCCCGACGACATCGACGTCGCCGAGGTGCACGACGCTACCGCGTTCGCCGAGATCACCGAGATCGAGTCCCTCGGCTTCTGCGAAGCCGGCGGCGGCGGGCCCTTGTCGGCCAGCGGCGCCACGACGCTGGGCGGCAAGATTCCGGTCAACACCAGCGGCGGCCTCGAGTCACGCGGCCACCCGATCGGCGCCACCGGCCTGGCCCAGATCACCGAGATCGTCTGGCAGCTCCAGGGCCGGTGTGATCAGCGCCAGGTCGAGGGCGCGCGCATCGGCCTCACCCAGAACGCCGGCGGCAACATGCCCGGCGGCGCCGCCGCCCTGGCGATCCACATCTTCGGGGGCGCATTCTAGGCGCTCCTTATCCACGCTCGACCCAACGCACGGCCCGCGCGGGCCGTGCGTTTCTTGCGTCACTAGGCGCGCGGCAGATGCTCCTGGACGGCCTGAGCGACCTGGAGGCGTTCCTCGGAGGAAGAATGGCCCCAGGGGTCGCCTCCAGTAGGGCGCTCGCGGTCGCCCTTGTACCTCGCTCTCACGTGGACGTGGTAGTGACCGACGCTTTGACCGGCGGCGATACCGTTGTTCTGAAAGACGTTGACGCCGTCGGGATCGAATGCCGACCGGACCGCCCGGGCGATCCTTCGCGCATGCGTCGCTACGCTCATCACCTCGGCGTCGGTCAGGTCAGAGAGCGTCGGCGCATGACGCTTCGTTATCACGAAAATCCAGCCAGGACGCTGCTGGTCGGGATGAAGAAGGGCGAGGGTGTGCGGCAGGTCCTCTATAGCGATCATGGTCTGGTCGCGACCATGCCAGCGAGTCACGAGACGGCCGGCGACGTACTCGCAGAAGGGGCAGGGATCGAGCGAGGGCACCTCGAACGGCATAGAGCAATTCTAGGTGAGCCGCTTCCGCCGTGTAGCCGGGAAAGGAGCGCCGTCTGCGGGCGGGGAGACAACGCCGCGCCCGTATCGCGGCTGCCTCAGGCCCTCGCCCTCGCGACCGATGCTTGCCGAGCGAGTACGTCGGTCAGACGGCGGTAGTCGGGGTCGTGAAGCCTGAGGACCTGGTGCGCTCGTTTCCGCAGTTCAGGGTGGGGTTCACGCTCGAGCACCAGCTTCAAGGTCGGGACAACTCGGGCGTTGTCGGCCTGCTGCCCAAGCACGCCGATCGCGGCCCGCCGCACCTTCCAGCTCTCGTCCTCGTTGCAGGCAACCGCGGCCAGAAAGTCGACAAAGTCCCCCGCCAGAGGTACAGGCTTGCAGGCCACGCAGCCGAGCGCATGCACGGCCGCACGCCTCACGCTGGGCACCGGGTCCTCCGTCGCCACCCGGCGCAAGTCCTCGACACAGACGTCGTCGGCGTGGTGGTCGAGGAAGTCGGCGCAGCGCCTGCGCAAGCGCGGCTCCGGATGCCGCAGGCCCTCCACGACCGCCGCGACGCCATCGGCGCCGGCAGCGATCAGGGCCTCTGTCGCCGCCTTCGCCACGCGCCACTCCCGGGCCGCCAGAAGCGCGACCTGTTGTGCGAGTCCCTCTGTGTCATTCATATCGCTTCTAAGCACGCCTCATGATACGCAGAACTCAGCCCTCGGCCCGGCCGCCCACCAGAATCCCCACCGCCTGCTCGTACGCCCGCCGCGCGCGCTCCTTGATCTCAGCGAGCGTGCGGCTGCCGATGGGGTGCTCGACCAGGGCGAAGGCGTAATCGGGCAGGCCCAGGGTCGCGGCGATCATGCGGCCCGTGGGCGCGAAGGGCGTCGTGCAGATCGCGAGGGCGGGCTTGCCCGACTGCTCGAAGGTGATGGCGTCGTGCACACTGCACGTCGAGCAACTCCCTCAGTCGCCCACCGCGGTTATGAGGAAGTCGGCGTCTTTGGTGAGCGCCGCGAGGATCTCCGGCGGGCAGATGCGCGTCGCGTTGCCCTTGTTCTCTTCCATGACGACAGCGCAACCGTGGCGCTCCTCGAACAGCTTTGCCGTCTCGCGCGCGAGGACGTCGCCGTTGTGCTTGCCGTTCGCCAGGATCGCGATCCGCTTGCCCTGCAGGCTCTCCAGCCGGAGAGCGGCCACGGCGGAATGTCCGGGGCTGGCGCCGCCGGGATCATAAAGACGTATCGTCATCACGAGCCTCCTCCGTCTCGCAATCGACGCAGACGCCGATCGCGCGCGTCTGCCACAACGACGCCCGCCCCCGGCTCCAGGACGGAATGAACGCCGAATGTCCGCCGGCGTCGCCGCCCGCCACGGTAATCAGGATGTCGTCCGGACCGCGGCCGCGGTGCACGAAGCTGTCGTCGTCGCCGGTCTCAGGGGCGGCCTGGCTCTTGCCGCTGCGCTTGAGGTCGGCGAGGGAGCGCCTGGCGTGCTCGTAGATGAAGTCCTGCACCTCCAGCTTGCTCCAGCCCTTGCCGGCGACGATCGCGGCGTGCTCCGGCGAGAGCACCACCACCGCCTGGCCGGCTGAGATGCAGCCCAGGTTCGCCATGGAGTCGGCGACGCAGAGGAGGATGCCCTCCGGGTCGTGCGCGCCGTGGTTCTCGACGTTCTGGAAGCCGCCACCGGCGAAGACCGTGACCGTGCTCACGTCGGCCGGGTAGCCGAGCTCGACGTTCAGCGACGGCCACGGGTTTGCGCCCGTGTTCTCGGCGATGCAGAAGGCGTACTTCCCCGGGTTCCCTTGCGTCGACTGGTCGGAGATGCCGGGGATCATCTTGAAGACGTTGAGGATGATAAGGCGGACGGCGCGCCCGATGGTGGCGTTGGCGCGGTTTCCCGGGCCGAAGACGTTGGCGCCGGAGTTGAGGCCGATCTCATCGGCCAGCGGCCCGCTAACGATCAGCAGCGGCGCGGCGCCGCCGGTGCTGGCGGTCGAGGCGTGAAAGTTGTACCCGGGTTGGTTCATCGCCGCCAACGCCGCCAGCACGACGGGAAAATACTCAGGCCGGCAGCCGGCCATCACGGCGTTCACCGCGGCAGAGAAGACGCTGCACTCGCGACCCGTGGCCGGCTGTGCGGCGACGACCTCTTCCGGCGGGCGGCCGGCCCATTCGAGCATCGCCTCGACCCGCGCGTCAGTCGGAGGCACAACGGGCAGGCCGTCCGTCCAGCCCTGCTCATAGCAGTATTCGATCGCCGACGCTTCGTCAGAGACTTCGTGAATGCGGGCGCCGGCAATCATAAGCTCGATCCTCCTGGTACCGCTGATTCTACTCCGCGCTCCATTCTCGATACCCGTAAACTAACGCCGATGGACCCCTTCGACCGCGTCCAGGCGCGGCTGCGCGAGCGCGAGGAGCGCCTGTCGCCCTTCGCCCAGCGTGCCGCCGCGAGCCGGGGGCGGGAACGGCGGGAAGAGACGTCGCCGTTGCGCACCGAATACCAGCGCGACCGCGACCGCATTATCCATACGAAGGCGTTTCGGCGGCTCAAGCACAAGACCCAGGTTTTCATCGCGCCCGAGGGCGACCACTTCGCGACGCGCCTCACTCACACGCTAGAGGTCGCGCAGATCGCGCGCACGATCGCCCGGGCCCTCAACCTGAATGAGGACCTGACCGAGGCGATCGCGCTCGCCCACGACCTCGGCCACACGGCCTTCGGCCATGCCGGCGAGGAGGCGCTGGGCGCGCTCCTTCCCGGGGGGTTCCGCCACAACGAGCAGAGCCTGCGCGTCGTCGACCTCCTCGAGCGTCGGGCCGGAGACGCCTTGCGCGGCCTGAACCTGACCTGGGAAGTGCGCGAGGGCATACTCAAGCACTCGAAGCCGCGCACGAGTGTCTTGGATTATGGAGACGAGAAGGGAGACGCCGGAGAGGCGACCGCGAACCTGGATATCTCGCTTCCGGCCTCTCGTTTCCCACTTCCAACCACCCTCGAAGGCCAGATCGTGCGCATCTCGGACTCGATCGCCTACCTCAACCACGACATCGCCGATGCCATCCGCGCCGGCCTGTTGTCGGATGGGTCCCTGCCCGCCCGTGTGCGGGAGACGCTCGGAGTGAGTCATTCCCGCCGCATTGATTCCCTGGTGAAGGACATCGTTGCCACCTCGTGGGCCGCGACGGGCGAGGTCGATGCGCCCGGGACATCCGCCGTGCGGATCGAGATGAGCGCGGCCGTCCTCGGCGCGATGGACGAACTGCGCGACTTCATGTTCGAGCGCGTCTATCTCTGGGAGGGCGCGCGCGCCGAGGCGAAGCGCGCCCAGCGCGTGCTCGAGTTTCTGTTCCAGCACTTCGCGGCTCACCCGGAGCAAATGGCCAGCGACTGGCTGCTACCTGACGATCCGCCCTGGCGCCAGGTGGCGGACTACGTCTCCGGCATGACCGACGGCTTTGCCCTGGACAGCGCCGAAAGTCTCGGCTTCGACCGAAGTCAGGGGCCGCACACAGGCCGTCCGACGCCATAGGCCTGCGGGTCACGCCGGCCGCGGCGGTCCCGCCTCGAGCCGCTCACGGACCACGGACATCCCCTCGGCGGAGTCGTGAGGGAGCTGCCAGCGGGCGTCGAGCCACCAGGTGCAGCCCGCCTCCACCCAGGGAGCGACGATCTCTGCCGCCCGGGCACGGTCGCCGGCCGGCGTCTCACCCTCCATGATTAGGTCGAAGCCCGCCCCCACGCCGCCGCGCTTCCGGAGCCACGCCAGCATCGCGCGAATGTCATCCGGTGTCGTGGGCCGAAAGCCCTTCTCGTCCATGCAAACGGGAAGAAGCCCGTCGCAGCGCAGCACGCGCCGCATCGACTTGGGGCGCTGCCAGGCGCCCACGACCCAGATCGGGATGCGCGGCTGCACGGTAACCGCGGTGCGGCTCAGGTCTGCGCGAGCTTCGAGGTCGACCTGGTAGTGCTTGCCGGCAAAGGTGCGGCGTCCTTCCCAGAGACCGGTGATGATATCGATGCCCTCGTCAAGCATCTCCGCCCGCACTCGCCGGTCGGTCTCCTCACCGGTCCGGCCCAGCTCGGTATCGACCGCGCCCAGGCCGACCGCGAGAATGGCACGGCCTCCAGACACCTGATCGAGCGTGACGGCCTGACTCGCCACCTTCCAGGGCCGGCGCCAGGGCAGCGGAGTGAGCATTGTACCCAGGCGAAGGTGCGTCGTCCGCTGGGACATCGCGGCCAGCAAGGTCCAGGCATCGACCCCGTATGCCGCTTCCCACACGAATACGCCGTCCCAGCCGGCCCGCTCGGCCAGGACCGCCTGCTCCAGCTGCTCGGCCGCCGTGCCGCCCGGCAGAACGAACCCGTAACGCATCGACCGATTGTATCCCGCTCGCCGGGACCGTGAAACATGGAGGCCTACTGGCCGTCGCGGCAAAGACGGCGCATCGAGAGAAAGGCCATCCGCCGCGCCGGCGCCCGCCTGAGGGCCACGTCTGATACCATAACGACGGCCTGAAGGCGCTTGCGAACAGGATGCCCCGCCAATGACGCCCGATTCCGACGACCGGTCGACCGACGGTCGCCCCGGCGATAGCACATCACAAGACAGGCCGCCGCCGATCCGGCGGATTGCGGAGTATGGAGCGCCGCCGGCGCCTTCCTTGGGTGGCGGACCGCCACGCCCGCCGCCGCCCGAGGGGTTCGAGCAATCCTTTCTCCGCAATCCCTATGTCCTGGCCGGCTTCGCCGTCGCCGGGGCGATCGTGCTCGCCGTGCTCGTGGTCTTGATCTTCGGCGGCAGCGGCAACGGAGCCGGCGGCAGCGAGGACGCCGGCGTGATCATCGACTCCCTGACGCCGGGATTGCGCAGCGGCGTCGTAGCGGCGCGCTCGGTCTCCACCTCGACGGTACGCGAGGGTCCGGGACTGGAGTACTCACCGGTGGCCGAGCTGCTGCGCAACCAGGATGTCGAGGTCGTCGGGCGCAACGGCGACGGCGGCTGGTACGCCATCTTCTATCCTCCCGGCTCGCAGCTGCGGGGCTGGGTGCCGGCCTCGGCGCTGAGATTCTCCGGCGACACGGCGGCGATCCCCGTCGTGTCGGTCACGCCCCTGCCGCGTGCGACCGTGATTCAGCCGACGACAGCGCCCCAGCCCACCGAATCGCCGACGGGGACGGCGACCGCCACGGGGACGGCGACGCCAAGCGGCGGACTCGACCTCATGGCGACGATCGTCCCCGGCACCTGCCAGGTCGGCCAGCGTCTGATCGTGAGCATCCGCAACGTCAGCCAGGTGCCCCTCGTTAGCCGGGCGATTACGGTCCTTGTCCAGACCGGGGACGGTGCTCAACGCACGCTCGTCGCCACCCAACCGGCGAACCTGGCGCCCGGCGCCACGATCGACATCGACACGACTTACGTCGTTCAGGAGCGCGTGGTCGCGATCGTCGACCCACAGATGGTACTGGGAGACGCCAACCCGGCGAACAACCGCGTAGACTGCGTGGTGGCGGCGCTGCCGACTTTGCCCCCCGGCGTTACGCGGACGCCGACCCCCACGCCCACCCGCACGCCGGTACCGTAGACCGGGAGCGCGCGCAGAAGTCCAGAGGATGGAGCCTGTGGCCTTACCGGTGCCCACCAATGCGCTTACGGCCGGGGGGATCGCGCTGCGCCGCTGGCAGGCGTCTGACGCCGAGTGGTATGTGGCTGCCCGCGATGAGGAGATATTCGCCTGGACAGACGAACCGCGGCTCCTCAGCGCAGATCTAGTGCGCGAAGCCATAACCCGCAATGACCTCGAGCCCCGGTTCGTGGGCCTGGCCATAACCGATGCTTTCAGCGGCGCCCTCCTGGGCAACCTCGCCCTGAGGCCGACGGACGACTGGCCGGAGGAAGCGGAGATCTCTTACTGGCTGGCGCCGGCCGCGCGGGGGCGCGGCGCCGCGACGATAAGCATAAGGTTGCTAATCGGCTGGACTTTCGACAACTCGACGATCGACCGGATCAGGCTGCGGACCAAACCCGGTAATCTCGCCTCACAGGCGGTAGCGAGTCGCGCCGGGTTCCGCCAGGTCGGAGAAGAGGGCGGCCATTCGGTCTTCACGCTCAGCCGCCCGGCGACGCCAGTCCAGGGGAGTGCAACGCGGTGAGGCCCGAGGAGCTGCGCCAACGCTTCGAGGCCGCTCACGCGCGCCTGCTCCTGGCGATTTCCGGCGTGACGGAAGAGCAGTTCAAGCGGCGCCCGGCCGCGACCGCGGACGACCCCGAGCCATGGTGCATCGCCGAGGTCCTCGCCCACGTGCTGGGCGGCGTCCGCCTCTGGTCCGAGAGGATCAAGCTCGCCTTGGAGCATGATGGTGCGGCAATCGTCCCGTCCGCGCCCGAGGAGCACGAGCGCGTCGCGCGCTCGGGGCGCGCCGCTCCCGTCCCGCAGCTCGTCCACGGCCTGCTCGCCGGTCGACGCGAAGTGGAGAAGCTCATCGAGCGCTGCATCACCGGGGAAGGGGAATTCCTAGCGCGATCGACCTGGCACCCCCGGCTCGGCGAGCATCTAGATATCGCCTGGATGTTCGAAAAGATCGTGGGTCACGCCGAGGAACACGCCCTGGACATCGAAGAACGGCGCCTCGCGGTCGGCGCAGCGCCCGTCGCCTCGCGTCCTTCTGGAGGGGCCACGCGATGAGCGCGGTCGACGAAATCAAGGCCAGGCTCGATATCGTCGAGGTCGTGGGCGCCTACGTGCCCCTGCACAAGGCGGGGCGTAGCTTCAAGGCAGTCTGCCCTTTCCACACCGAGAAGACGCCGTCGTTCATCGTCAACCCGGACCGCCAGACCTGGCACTGCTTCGGCGCCTGTGGCACCGGCGGCGACATCTTCGCCTTCGTCGCCCGCAAGGAGAATCTCGATTTCAGCGGAGCCCTGCGCCTCCTGGCCGAGCGCGCGGGTGTTGAGCTCGACCGCGGCGGCCCGCGTCGGGAAGAGCTGAAAACCCTGTACGACCTCAACGAAGCGGCGGCGCTCTATTTCCACAGCCTGCTGCTGAACGGATCCCCGGCCCTCGCGTACGCCCAGGAACGCGGCCTCGATGCGGCGGCGATCCGCGACTTTCAGCTCGGCTTGAGTCCGCCCGGCTGGGACGGCCTCAGAGGCCATCTGGGCGGTCGTGGCTTCGCCGATGCGATGCTGATTGAAGTAGGCCTCGTGATCGCCTCGGATCGCGGTGGATACGACCGCTTCCGCGGACGCCTGATGTTCCCGATCCGCGACGACCGCGGCCGAATCGCAGGTTTCGGAGCGCGCAGCCTGCCTGCCGGCGAGGCAGGCCTGCCTGGCGCGTCGGATGATACGGGAGCGAAGTACATAAACACGCCCCAGACGCCGATTTTTGATAAAGGCAGCATCCTCTACGCCCTCGATCGGGCGAAGGATGCGATCCGAAACGACGGCACGGGCGTAATTGTCGAAGGTTATATGGACGTCATCGCGGCTCATCAAAATGGCTTCCGCAACGTCGTCGCGTCGATGGGCACGTCGCTCACCGACCGTCAGGCGACGCTGGCCCAGCGCTTCGCTTCGACCGTGGTGCTGGCGATGGACGCGGACGAGGCCGGCAACGCCGCCGCGCTCCGAGGCATACAGGTGGTCGCGGCGGCCGCGGAGCGCGCGGTCGCGACGCGTCGAGGCGAAGCCGGTGCCCGTCAGACTCGCGCGCTCGACATCAGGGTTGCCGCCCTGCCGCCGGGCGTCGACCCGGACGAGCTGGTGCGCAACGACCGCGACGCCTGGGAGAGGCTGGTGCGCGAAAGCCGGCCGGTGGTCGACCACCTCCTCACCGTCACCGCCTCCACGCTGGACCTGGAAAACCCCCGGCAGCGGGCCATGCTGGTGGCCGAAGTGCTTCCGGCGATCGGCGACGTCGTCGACCCTGTATTGAGAGCGAATTACGTCCAGCAGCTTTCGCAAAAGGCGAGGATGGGGCGCAGTGGCGAAGACACGCTGAACCGCCAGCTAGTCACCATGAGGCGCCAGCGGACGCGCTCGGACCGGCCGGCGGCGGAGCAGGCGACCCAAGATGCGTCTCACGGGCCCGCGGGCGTCTCACGCCTGCGATCGCCAGGAGAAGAGTTCCTCCTCGCGCTCCTCTATCTGCGGCCGGAGGTGGCCGGTCTGGCCGGCGCCGTCGCCGAGGACCTCTTCACTCTCAGCGAAAACCGCGAGCTGTTCCGTCGCTGGCGTGAGGGCGAAGCGGTCGACGAGGACGACGAGGCACTTTGGGAGCCCTACCAGGACGTTCGTGGAACGCGCCTGCCCAGGCTTGAAACGGGCATGGCCGAGGCCGCGTTCTTAGATTGTGTCGCTCGACTAGAGCAGGGTAAGATGAGATCGGTCAAGGAGGCCAGCGCCCTGGCCCTTGCCGAAGGAGAGGCAGGGGTAAGGCCGGGGCAAGTTGCATCCATCGCCCGGCGCCGGTGGGAAGCAGGACAGACCGAGGAGACAGAAGCGGACGCAGCCGAAGGTGTGGTGGCGTCCCAGCTCCTCGAAGATATGGAAGCCGGCCTGCGCTTCCACCGCCGGCTGATCGAAGGCACCCGCTCCGACCGCTCAGGGCGGTCCTTCCAAGAGCCCGTTCGAGGGGCTCAGGACAAGGAAGGGCCGTAATAGACCTTCTCCGCGAGGGTGTCGCCGTTGAGGCGAACGCCCTGATTTTGGTTTGAGAGGCCAGGCGTAAATGACGAATCGCGTGTCAATAGAAGGCGCACCGGAGATCATCGGGTCGGGCGAAGGGACCGCCGACGATTCGTTCCGTCGTGTCGCCGACATGCTCGACAGCCGCCGTCGCGGCGACATTTGGTCCGAACCCGACGTCAAGCTGACCGCTGAAGCCGACGAGGAGCGCGAGGCCGCCGGTAGCGTCGCGCTCGAGGACCAGGAGGGCATAGACGACCCGGTCCGCATGTACCTGCGGGAGATCGGTAAGGTCTTCCTCCTCTCCGCCGCCGACGAAAAAAGGCTGGCTCGCCAGATGGAAGAGGGCCAGCGCATAGAAGCCATTGAGCAGGCTTGGGTGGAAGAGCACGGCCAGCCGCCCACGGCGGTCGAGACCGCGCTTACCCTGTTCGAGCAGCTCAATAACTTGAAGCCCGTTCTCGACATCGCCGTCAAGCACCTGGGACTGCCAAGGCAGGCCGCGTTGGCGGAGCGCCTGGGTGACCCGATCCTCCGCAGCCTGATCGACGCCGAGATGGACCTCGAGTTCATGGAGAGGGTGGCTGAGGAGCGCGGCGCCGCGCCCGAGGACGCCGCCCGCTCGATCGTCCAGCTCTCGATCGTGACCCACATC
>CAYRCD010000020.1:0-34864 GCA_964422735.1 uncultured Dehalococcoidia bacterium
GCCCGAAGGCCGAGAACAGCGGCCCGATGATGCAGCCGGCCTTCAGCGTCCCGAAAACGGCCGCGTACAGCTCCGGAATGCGGTCCAGGAAGACGAAGACGCGGTCGCCCTTCTTGATGCCCAGGTTCCGCAGCACGTTCGCCCACTTGTTCGACATACGCGCCATCTCGGCGTAGGTCAGCGTCTCCTGCGCGCCGTCCTTGCCCTCCCACAGGATCGCCGGCTTGTCGCCTTTGCCCCTGGCCACGTGGCGGTCGAGCGCCTCATAGGCGATGTTGAGGCCGCCCCCGGGCAAGCCGTCCAGCTCCTTGGCGGCGTCCTCCCATTTGAAGGAAGCGCGCTGGGCCTCGTAGTCGCTCAGGTTCGGCCGCACCTTGAATGCTGATACGGCCGGCTTGGTAATCGTGTCGTAGGGCATCTTCCACCTCGCTTCGCGTCTCGCGGGACTGGCGCGATGAATGTATCGCCGCCCACGGGAGGGGTCAACGTCGATTGCGGTCGAGGTTCACGGGTGGAGCGTGCATTGGATTCTGGGGTCTGGCACGCGCCACTTCGCACTCAGCTCTCACCGTTGCAGCCTAGTCTCCAGTCGCCTCGGCGGCGGACGCTGACTTGATCCGGCCGACCGGCGAAAGATAGAGCCAGAGGCCGGCGGCGTTGATCCCGGCCACGGCCACGAACAGCGCCTCCCGCACGCCCACCGCGCTCGCCAACGCTCCCGCGACCAGCGCTCCCACCGGCCGCAGGCCCTGGCCCGCGAGAAGGAAAGTGGCGTTGACGCGGCCAAGCTGATGGCCCGGAGCGAGAGCCTGGCGCAGGCTCAGCGCGCTGACGTTGTGGACGATCCAGAGGACGTCGCCAAAGAGCTGGTCGAACAGGAGGACTCCGAAGGCCAGCCAGAAAGGGCCGCCCGCGAGCGGAATCACCAGCAGCGCCGCCGCCGCGAGGAAGTACGTTCTGGTAATGCAAGGCCCGAACCCAAATCGGCGCGTGAGCGGCCCTGCCAGGCCCGCGCCCAGGAGCGAGCCGATCCCGCCCGCGCCGCTGAGCAGGCCCAGCGCCAGCGCCGAGAAGCCCAGCTCCCGGATAACCCAGACGCCGTACAGCGCCACCAGGAAGCCCCCGAAGAAGCTAAAGGAAACGACCATCCCGAAGATTGCCCGCAGCGCCGGCTGACCGACCACGGCGCGCAGGCCCTCCACAGACTCGCGCAGCGCCGAGTCTCTCTGGGGCTGTGAGCTGAGGCTGGCCCGTCGCATACGGCTTACGACCAGGCCCGAAGCCAGAAACGAGGCCGCATCGACGAACACCGCGGCGGGGCCGCTTGCCGCCTGCACGATAGCGCCGCCGGCCGCCGGACTGAGGGTCTGCGCGACCGCATCGCTGATCTGGAGCTTGCTGTTCGCATCCACAAGATCCGCGAGAGGCACCACGCCTGGCAGTACCGACCGGTAGGCGAGGTTGAACAGCACGTCCAGCGAGCCGGCAGCGAACGCGACGGCGTAGATCTGCTCCATACGCAGCCCGTCGGTCAGCGCGACCGCCGGCACCGTCAGGAGCAGCGCGAAACGGCCGATGTCAGCGAAGACCATGAGTTGCCGCCGGGGCAGGCGGTCGACCCAAACTCCGCCGGCCAGTGCGAACAGGAGCACCGGCGTGCTCGCGGCAGCCGTAAGCACGCCCATCTCCGCGGGCGACGCCCTGAGTGACACCAGGGCCGTGAGCGCGAGCGCTCCCAACGCCGTCCCGAACTGGGAGACTGTCGTCGCCATCCAAAGCGTCCGGAAATCGCGGTTCTTCGAGAGCATGCCCTGATTATGCTCCCGCCTTCGAGGTGCCGAGCGCCGCTCTAACTGCTCCTGGACCTGATGCGGCGGCGGCCTCCGGGAAAGGGAAAAGTTGGCGGAACGGGCGCGCCCGCTGGCCGGCCGATCAGGCAGCGGCTCTCGCGTTCCAGCTAACCACGCGATTGCGGCCGCACTCCTTGGCCGTGTATAGCGCTTCGTCGGCGTGATTGACCAGGTAATCGGGGCTATCGGACGTTTCCAGGTCTGCTTGGGCAACGCCGGCGCTCATCGAGATCGACAGGCGGTCGTCCGCGCCTTTGGGTTGGAAGCGCGCCTCTGAAACCGCGATTCGGAAGCGGTCCGCGAACACGCGCGCAACCTCGAGGTCCGACGCGGGTAGGATGAAGAAGAACTCATCTCCACCCCAGCGGCCGACAAAGTCGGTTGCGCCGCAGTTCTGACGCGCGACACTGGCGACTAACCGAAGGGCCTCGTCGCCGGCCTGATGGCCGAAGCTGTCGTTGATCAGCTTGAACCAGTCGACGTCGGCCATGACGACGCTGAACGGCCCGCCGTCGCGCTTGCTCCGGGTCGATTCTGCCCTCAACACTTCCTCGATCAGGCGGCGGTTCGGTATGCCGGTCAGGGTGTCGGTGCGTGCGACAAAGTGCTGCACGCGGTTCATCTCCTCCAGCTGGCCGGCATGACGCTTGAGATCCGCTCTCGAACGCTCGAGGTCGTGGTAGAGCAGCACGCCCTTTATAGAGGATGCGGCCTGGGAGACCAGAGCGCCCAGGAAGGCTACCTCTTCCGCTGGGAAGCCGCGCTTCGTACAAGAGGAGAAGAGCACGGCACCCAGCAACTCATCCCGGAACAGGATCGGGAACGACGCCGTGGATAGCAGGTGCGCCCGCTCGTAGTAAGCGATGAGCTCGGGAGAATAGCCAAGCTCGGACGCAAAAACGTCGGGCACCAGTCGAGGCTCATGCGTGCGCAGCATCTCCCGTATCCAGCCCAGCGTCACCGGCAGAGTTAGCGGAGCGCTCATTTGGGCCGTCTGCGTGTTGGAGTATCGGGCGACGTTCATGACGCGTTCCGTGATAGCGTCGTGGGTATCGTTGGTGATCGTAATTGTCGCCCAGTCGAATCCAGACGCCTTGGCGAGGGCGTTGGCCAGGTCCTGGAGGACTGTGTCGATCTTGTTGGCCTGGCTGAACGCCCTGGAGACATCAGAGAGTGCACTCAGCTGGTCACGCAGGCGGGCCTGGCGCTCCATGTCGAACGTGTTGCAGACCAAATAGGCGAGGGCCGTGCGGGCCGCTACGATGAACTGGCGCTCCTTTTCACTGAGCCCGTTTGGCCAGGGACCGTGGACGATGAGCATCTCCGAGTTGCTCTCCGGAGCCGGCAGAATGGCGGCAATGTGAGTCGCGGCAGTTCCGGCCTCAAGGCCCGTGCCGCTCTGCACCAGCCGGTCCTCGACGACAAATGAGGCGGCGGGCAGTTCAGGGTTGCTGGCGAGGTCGCGCCATACCAGCCAATAGCCCTTCTGCTTGACGTCGTACAGGGTTGGGTCTCCATCCTTGCCAACCTTGACGTAGTGGGGATCGCCGGCCCTGAGCACGTAGGCGTCAGTCGCGCCGACCGCGCCTCGGATAACCTCGCAGGCGTGCACCACATCGTCAGGTCCCGGGCGAGGTGTGGACGCGATGGCCGAAAGCTCACTTAACGCGCTCAGCAAGTGTTTGCGGGTCCTTTGCGAAGATCGCTTTAGAAGATCTTCTCTCCTTACAAGATCGGCAGTCGGACGGAAGAAATTTACCCCGGCCCGCCGTTGGCGGTCCTCTCCCCGCCCAGGATCCACCCGGATGTTCTCCGGCGCAAAGAACTCTTGCATGGGCACGGTGCCTGCCCTGGTCGCTTGATATAATCCTGATCGGGCGCGCATGTTCTCGCGTTCGGGAGGTATTCATCCACCGATGGCCACAAAAGACCAGCGCGAGCCGTTCTGGCGGCTGACGGCCGCGGAAGCAAAAGAAAAGATCGATGGCGGCGCCCAGATTATCGACGTGCGCACGCCCGGCGAGTATGCCGGCGGCCATGTCCCCGGTGCGCTCAACATCCCCCATATGTCGGTCCTTGCCCAGAAAGAGAAGCTGGCGTCTGACCGCGAACTGGTCTTCATCTGTCAGGTGGGGCAGCGCAGCGCGCTCGCCTGCGAGTTCGCCGCCGCCGCCGGCTTCAAAGACCTCTTCAACGTCGAGGGCGGCACCGACGCCTGGGTCAAGGCCGGCTTCGGGGTCGAGTAGGACCTGTGAACCCCGAAACCCACGAACCTGAGCGAATACCGAATGCATTAGGCAGGTTCCAGGGTTCTAAGGTTCCAGCGCTCCAGGCGCAGCCTTGAAGGAACGCCGCCTCTACCTCTTCGATATCGACGGCACACTGATCTCGACCGGCGGCGCCGGCGGCAAAGCGATGTCGGCCGCCTTCACGGCGCTGTGGCAGCGCGAGGACGGCTTCGCCAAGATCGAGTTCTCCGGCCGCACCGACCGCGCCATCCTGCACGATGCGCTCGCCAGGTGCGGCCTCGATAACGGGACATTCGACCACGACGTCCGCCGCTTCAAGCGCGCCTACTTCCGCCGCCTCTCCCACGCGCTGGCGTCGTCGCAGGGGACGCTCTTGCCCGGCGTGAAGGACCTGCTTCAGCGCCTCGACGCCGACGGCGAGGCGACCGTAGCGCTCGCGACCGGCAACTTCCGCACCTCCGCCGCGATCAAGCTCAGCCACTACGGTATCGCCGCCTTCTTCCGCGGCGGCGGCTTCGGCGACAGCGTCGAGGCGCGCGAGGACATGGTTGCGCAGGCCCTGCGCGCCTGCCGCCGCTTCGGCCGCTACGACACCGTCTTCGTCATCGGCGACACCGTCCACGACGTCCGTTCAGCGAAAGCCCACGGCGCCGTCGCCGTCGGCGTCACCACCGGGGCGGCCGATGAGGCCACCCTTCAAGCCGCGGGCGCCGATATCGTGATCGATTCGCTGGGCGATGCCCTGAAGCACATTCGCTAGGCCGGACACCACCACTTGTCGCTCGAACTCCTCCCTCCCGCCGGCTTTCTTGCCGTCCATCGCCTGATGGACACCTGGGAATACCACAGCCACCGGACGATGGCCGAGACCATGTTCGAAGGCTTCCAGGGCGGTGTGATCTACGCGGATGACCCTGAGCAGCCGCGCACGGCCCTGATCTGCCCGTCCAACGGCTTCTACTTCGCCTGCGGTGAGCCGCGGGCAGACCTTGTGGCGCCGGTGTTGCCGCGGCTGCGACGAGACCTCGAAGCCGGGCCGGAGCTCTACGCCTCGCTATATGCGACCTCGGCGGCGTGGCGCGAGGCCCTCGCTCCGCTCTTCGCGAGCTCGGTTTGCCGCCTCGGATACGAGCGCGCCGGCGAGCTGGCTGAGGCACCATCGGTGCCACCCGGCTTCGAGCTCTCGCCGCTGGGTGCCGGTATGGCGGCCTTTTGGAATCCAGCCGGAGACCGGTCCGGGCTCGACCCCTGGATCTTCAACATTTGGGGTGGCCCGGAGGAGGCCGTCCGGCGCTCATTCGGCTTCGCGCTGTTGCAGGGCGGCCGGCCGGTGGCCTTCACAGCGGCCTGCGCCATCGGTGCTGGCGAGGCCGAGGTCGAAGTCGGCACGGCCATAGCCTTTCGCCGGCGCGGCCTCGCCACGCTGACGGTCCTGTCGTTCATGGCGGAGTCCCTGAGGCGCGGCCTCGAGCCAACCTGGACCTGCACGCGCGACAACGAAGCCTCGAAAGCCCTCGCCAGGCGCGTCGGATATCGCCAGACCGAGGAAGTCTGGGGATTCCCGCTCACATAGTCAGGTCGGGCCGCGACAGCAGACTCCGCCTTAGCTCCCGCCCGGGGCGGCCTCCGGGACGCCGCGCTCCACCGTGTCCACCCGGATATTGGGCAGGTAGCGCACCAGCCAGGACGGCGCCCACCAGTTCGCTTTGCCCATGAGCTCCATCGCGGCCGGGACGAGGACCAGTCGCACCACCGTGGCGTCGATCAGGACGGCCGACGACAGGCCAAAGCCCAGGAGCTTGATCGCGCGCTCTTCGCCCAGCATGAAGCTGCCGAAGACGCAGACCATGATCGCCGCGGCCGCGGAGATGACGCGGCCGGTGGCGGCCAGTCCGTCCGCCACGGCGCTGCCGTTGTCGCCGCTGCGGTCGTACTCCTCTCGCACGCGGGTCAACAGGAACACCTCGTAGTCCATCGAGAGGCCGAAGACGATGGCGAACAGCATCATCGGCGCCCAGGCCTCGACCGGGCCCTCCTTGCCGATGCCGATCAGGCTCGCACCGACGCCCCACTGGAAGACTGCGACCATCGCCCCGAAGGACGCGCCGATGGAGAGCATATTCATGATCACGGCCTTCAGCGGCACGACGATGCTGTGGAACACGCTCAGCAGCAGCAGGAACGACAGCAGGAGCACGGCGCCGAAAAACACCGGCAGACGGCCCGCCGTGTAGTCGGAAAAGTCGGCCACAATCGGCGCGTAACCCCCCGTGTACACCTTGACGCTGGAGCCCGCGACCGCCGGCGGCAGCGTCTCCTTGCGCAGAAGGTGCACCAGCCGTGTCGTCTCGCGGTCCTGTGGCGCCGAGGCCGGAAAGACGTAGATCAACGCCAGGTTAGCGTTCGCGATGATCGCCGGCTCGGCGACCGAGGCGACGCCGTCGGTCTGGCGCGCGGCCGCCGCGATCTTCTCGACGGTCGCCGGGTTCAGCGCTCTGCCCGCGTTGTTGACGACCAGCAGCAGCGGCGCGTTGAAGCCGGGACCGAAGCCCTCGGAGAGCAGGTCGTAGGCACGCCGCGTCGTGTCCGTCTCGGCGCGGTTGCCCGCATCGGAGAAGCCGAGCCGCAGGGAGAAAACCGGGATGGCGAGGACCACGAGGAACGTGGTGCTCGTGATCAACGCCGGCCAGGGGTGTGCCTGGATCACGCGGCTCCAGCGATACCAGAACGAACTCCGGACGTCGCTCTCGGGCGGCGCGCCGCCAATCGGCCGCGTGCGGTCAGCCCGCCGCAAGATGAGGCCGGTCACGTCAGGCAGGCGCAAGCGGTCGATATTGCGACCCACGAAGCCGAGGAAGGCAGGCAGAAGCGTCGTCGCCGCGAGCATGGTCATGAGGACCGCGAGCGAGGCGCCGACGGCCACGCTGCGAATGAAGTCCAGGTTCATCATGAACATGCCCAGCAGGGAGATGACCACGGTGAGGCCGGCGAAGACGACCGCCCGGCCCGAGGTATCGACGCTGAGGATGACCGCGTCGCGTGGCTCGAGGCCGTCGTGCAAACCCTGGCGATAGCGCGTAACGATGATCAGCGCGTAGTCGATCCCGACGCCGATGCCGATCATCGCCGCCACCTGGCTGGTGAAGTCCGGCACCGCCAGAACACGGGTCACCAGGCCGATGAGCGCGAACCCGGTGCCGATTCCGAACAGCGCCGTCACGATCGGCAGGCCCATCGCGAGCAGAGAGCCGAAGGCGATGAGAAGGATGACTATGGCCGCGAACAGGCCGATAGCCTCGCTGGAGAACTGCGGCGACTCGGCGAAGATATCGCCGCCCAGTTCCAGCCTCAGGCCTTCGAGCTTGACGTCCTTGGCCAGCGCCTTCACCATCCGCCCGTCCGCCAGGTACTGCTCCTGTCTGCGGTCGGACAGGTTTAGCTCGGCGTAGGCGACCTTGCCGCCCTTGGCGATCTGGTAGGCGCTTTCGGTCGCGTAGGGGCTGACGATCTGGTCGCCCTCGAGCGCGGCCCCCACCCGGCCGAAAAGGTCCTCCATCGTGCGACGCACGGCGGCGTCGTTCACGCCCTGGTCGGCCTTGAAGACGATCTGGCCGGAGAAGCCCGTGCGTTCGGCGACTCCCCGGTCCTTCAGCAGGTCAATTGCCGCCTGACTCTCCGAGCCCGGCAATTCGAAGTTCGTGCGGTACTCGCCCGCGAACGCGCTGGACATGCCCAGTAGAGCGACGAGCAGCAATATCCAGCCGCCGACTACGAAGCGTCTCTTGTCGTAACAGAAGCACGCGAGCGATTTCAGCCGAAAGCCTCCCGACCGGGATTCAGTAAACCCTCAGGCGCCCTTACAGACAACGCTACCCTCGCCGCCCACCGGAACGCATGCAGGGTCGCGCTTCGGTCATCGCGTGCTCTATCTCCATCCTGAGCCTTGTACTTGTCGATGCTGAGCCACGTATTCATCCATCCTGGCCCTCGCATCTGTCCATCCTGAGCTTGTCGAAGGACGGGCGCGGCGTCCCCAGGCCATCTCCCTCGATACGCCGCGGACCTTCTGCCGTATCATGCCCACATTCTTAGGAGGATGACCGATGACGAAGACCTGGCGTCTTGATCCTGACGCAGAACCCGAATCCGTAGGCATCGATAGCGCCAAGCTCGAGGCTATGGCCGAGAAATTCCACGCCGCCGTGGCCGCCGGCGACCTCTTCGCCGGCGCCCAGATGGCCGTTTATCGCAATGGCAAGAAGGTCCTCGACGTCGGTGGCGGCATCGCCCGGCGCCGGACAGGCGTGCCCGTAAAGCCCGACACCATGTTCGTCATCTTCAGCTCCACCAAGGGGCTCGCCGCCCTGGCGATGCTCCAGCTCTACGAGGGCATGAAGTTCCACTACGACGAGCCGGTCGTCAAATACTGGCCGGCGTTCGACAGCCTTGTGCCCGACAAGCGCATGATCACCATCCGCCAGGTCATGGGCCATCGTGGCGGCTTCCCCAACGGCCCCGAGTGGCTCACCGCCCGCTTCTGGGGTGACCGCGATGCGATCCGGCGCGCGATGGAAGAAGTCCCGCTCGCCTGGACCCCGGGCGAGAAGAACGGCTACCACGCCATCAACTTCGGTCACGCCGTCAACGAGCTCATCGACCGCATCGACGGCCGCGACTGCGGCCGCTTCCTCGCCGAGGAGGTCTTCAAGCCCCTCGGCCTCAAGGACATCTATCTCGGCCTACCCGCCGATGAGGCCCTGGAGGCGCGAGTCGCCTGGGTCGAAAACGCCGGCCAGCCGCTGACCCCGTCTCAGGCCACCGGCGTAGTTTCGGCCAACGCCCCACGGGCAGTGGCCGCGGAAGCGCGACCCCGGATCCTCCCTCCGGAGCCATTGAACGCAGCCCACAAAGACACCCCGGAGCTTACGAACCCCTTCAACCGGCCCGCGTCCTGGCGCGCCGTGCTCCCCGCCGCCAACGCCATCTCCACAGCCCGCGACCTTGGCCGCGTCTACGCGGCCCTCGCCGTGGGCGGCGAGCTCGACGGCGTTCGCCTGGTGAGCAAAGAGGGGCTGGACCACTGCACGACGCCGACGACACGGCGCGGTGAGATCGACCAGACCATCCAGATGCCCATGCGCTGGGGCACCGGCTGGCACATGGGCAGCCTGGCCAAAGGCGCCACGATCAAGACCTTCGGACACGGCGGCGCCGGCGGCCAGGTCGGCATGTGCGACCCCGCCCGCGGCCTCGCCTACGCCTTCACGACCACCGGCCAGCTCAAGGCAGAGGAGTACCAGGCCTGGCAGACCGAGATGCAGTCGCTCGCCTTCGCCGCCTGCATCGCATAGTCTCGCCGGTCGACGAGGCCGCCGGCCCTCAGCGCCGGGCAGGCGGCCGCAGCACCAGGACAGGCGCCACGCCGCTCTGGATCACATCGAGAGCGATGCTGCGCTTCTTGCCTTTGGACGCGGCCGACACCTCGTAGCTCGACATGGCGATCAGAGAGGCGCCCGATTGGCGGGCAAACTCGGCGATCGCCGCGGCGGGCTCGTGCCCCAGGATCACTTCCGTCCTCACGGTCAGTCCCTTGGCTCGCAGGTACTCTGCCTTCCCCTCCAGGTAAGCGCTAATGGCGCTGGCTTCGTTCTTGATCGAGTCCGCCTTCACCCTTTCCGCGCCCGCCGGCGGCGGCCCCGCGGCCATGACACCAAAGGTGACGTCCTCCACCGACAGGAGCGTAACCGCGTCGCCGGGCTGGAGCACCAGGTCGAGCGCGGGCAGTATCGCTTCAGACATGCGCGACATGTCGAGTGCCACGAGCACGTTTTTCATCCCTGGACCCTCCTTCGTGCGCGGGGTCTCGCGCCCCTGACGGCCGGCGCCGGGCTCACCCAGCGCGGGCAGCGCCGACTTCAGAAGCCGCCGTGCGCCGCCCGAAGCTCGTCGCCTGCAGTATCCGCCGCCTGTCAAGGGGGGGCGAGTGCCGAACGGCCCGACATCCGCCGTCGGATGACCCCGGTGCGGTATTCAAATGTCGGCGACAGCCTTCGCCGCCGTTACCCCTTGGCGGCATACGTGCTAGGTCAGCCGATCAATGAACTCCTCCAAATGTCCGTCAGCGAGAAAGTTACTGAATCCACGAGCGTATCGAACCCGTTTATCGGAGACCGACTTCAGGGCCGCGGCACTTCACCGCTAACTGCGCGAGCAGTCTATGCAAGTCGAAGTCCTTGCAACGGGCACCGATGGCCAGGATGTTGGGGTCGCCGGCGGACGCCGGCGCCGCAGCGCCCTCTCGCGGACGAATCTCTTGACAAGCGGCGGCCGCGGCACCTATGGTCGCCTTTGTCGGTCGCCGACGGGGCGCGACGCTTGATATATGGGGCTTCACGGCCGCACACCAGATCGACAGGGGCCTCGGCCCGAGCGCTCGGGGCCGCTTCTCACCGGGCCTGCCTTCCGGCCCGGGCGCGCACTCCTAACCGCGTTCGTTCTGCTCGTCGCGGCCATCGGCGTGGCGCTGGCCGCGACGAGCATCGGCCCGCCGGTCAGCGTGGCCGGCGCCGACGACACGCCCACGGCAACGCCCCCGGTGAAGCCGACCTTGCCCGGCCCGCCGACCCAAGTCCAGCCGCCGACGCAGGTGCCCGCCACGGCCACGCCCCCCACGGGCGCCTGTACCCAGTACACGGTGGCCGCCAGCACCCAGGCGGCAACGCTGGCGCCGGGCCAGAGCACCAGCGCTAGCCTCCTGCTCACCGGCGCGCCCTCGAACCTGTGGCAGGTCACCCTGTCCGGCCTCGTAGCGGGCCTGAGCGCAACGCTCATACCGCCCTCGTTCCAGGGCAACGGCACCAGCGACCTGCAGGTCTCGGCCGCCTTCGGCCTGGCGCCGGGCGACTTTAGCTTGCAGGTGAGAGTGCTCTGCAACGCGGTTCAGGTCGCCCAGCTCAACTTCAAGGTCACAGTGTCCGGACCGACGCCGACGCCCTCGCCGACGCCTATCCCGCCGGCAGTGCCTCCGCCCGAGGCGGCTTCCGAGCCTGACAGCACCGAGCCGCCGCCGCCACCCCCGCCGCCGCCGGTAGCGCCCGCGGTCGCGCCACCGCCGCCACCCCCGCCCGGCGCGCCGCCGGCGGCGCCGAGTCCGGCAGTATCCCCGGCGCTGATTCCGGAAGCACCGCTCCCGCCGCCGCCGCCCGACCCCGGCATCGCGGCGGGGGCCGCGGTCGCCGGCGCCGCTCCCCTGGCCGCCGCCACGCGGGCCCCCTCGGTCCCGGCGGCAGCGGGCGGCGGCAGCGGCGCCGTGTCCGTCTACCCCGGCGCGATGATCAGCGAGGTCCTCGGCAGCGATGACCCGGCCTGGGCCAGCGCTACCGGCTCCGCCGCCGCCGCGGGCGCGATCGCCACCCTGCTTTTGCTCGCCGGCAGACGCCGCCGTGCGCCGCTCGCGTTCGACCTGGGGGCGATCTTCGTCAAACCCTGGTCGACGCCCGCGGCCGAGGTAGCCGTCGCCGATACGCCGGGCGACGGAGTGAATGGGGGGGCCCGTCTCCGCAGGCGGCGACACAGCGTCGTCGTCACCTCCGCGGGCTCGCGCGCGATCTGGACGGCGATGGCCTCGGCGATGGGTGTCGAAGCCGCTCCCGCGGGTGCAACGCCGGGCGTGACCGTCGCGACGGAGCCCGACCCCTGCTACTTCCGCATCGAGTGCGCGAAATGCGGCGGGTTCTTCGGCTTCTGCCACCTGCCGTCCGGCCACGACGGCCCGCACGAGCCCAGAATCCCCGAGCACCACTGTCAGGTGGTCCTCAGGTGCCGCGCACCCTGGTGCAGCCTGGCGGTCGCCTGTCTGCAGGACTGCGGCCACGAAGGACCCCATAACCCCGTGGGCACGCACCGCTGCAAGGGCCGGCGCGCCTGCCGGACCTGCGGCGTCAACTTTGCCTGCTCGCTCGACTGCCCGCACGAAGAGGCCCACTTCATACCCGAGCACCGCTGTATGGTCATCGTCCACTGCCGCCGGTGCGGGCGCCTGAGCACCTATTGCTACCGTGACTGTCCCCATTCCGGGAACCATACGGTGCCTGAGCACGAGTGCGCTCTCCGCATCGCCTGCCCGGCCTGCGACACGTCCATGCGCTGCCCCCTGCGTTGCGGCCATCGCGGCAGCCACTCGCTCGGCGATCACGAATGCCCGGCCGCTGTGGGCCCCTGAGTCCGGACCGGGGGACGACCGACGCGTCAGGGATGAAATGCGTTAGACTGCGGGCGCCGCCGTCAGGACCGGGCGCGCTGCAGCGCCGTCGCGCCCAGGATCAGAAGCAGCCCGATCATGCCCAGGACGGCGAAGATGTTGCCGGCGCTGGCGTCGTCGAGGGCCCGCCGCACGTTGGTATAAAGGATGTAACCGACGAATGCGGCGACCAGCGCCGTGCCCAGGTAGATAAGCCACTTCTCCATATCGGAGGGATATTATGCGGTTCCTGAAGAGAAAACCATCGTCCGGCGCCCGCCAGGTGACGCTGGGCGAAGCGGTGAGCCAGGGCCTGGCCGTGTTCGAGCTCTGGGGTGTCGAGGAAGGCGTCGCCTCAAAGGTGAAGCTGAAGATCACCAAGCTCACCGATGAGCCCCTCGATATCCTCATACCCAGGGGCACCGAGTTCGTGCCCGTCCCGCGCCCGCCGGGGCCACCGGCGAGCCCGCGGGCCTAGCAGCGGCGGCGGCAAGCGGCCATGGTGATGGGGCCCATCGCCAACCTCCGGGACGCGGTGCAGACCATCGGCCTGCTCACCGACTTTCGCTTCCTGCTCGACGGCGCCAGCCGGTCGGTGTCCGAGCACGTAATCGTCGATTCCGCCTGCTTCGGCCCCTGCGATCATCTCACGCCGCCCCTGGAGGGGACGTCTCACGTGACCGGCACCGTCTCCGGCTCGGGCACGGCCTGCGCCGGCGATCAGTGCTACCGCGTCGAGCTCAGGGACTGCGAGGCCACCGGCAACTACTGCGAGGCGACGGGCACCTGCCAGCTCTACGTCAGGCTCAACGACGACTGCCGGGTCTTTGCGCCCTCGGGGGACCTCTGCGCCGTGAGCGACTGCTCGCTGGTCCTGACCGGCAGGCCGGCATTCTCACCGGCCGCGACCGCTGGCGGCGGCGAGAGCCGGGCCGCCGGACAGCAGCTGCCACTGCCCAGGCCCGCATCCTCCACCGGGGCCCAGCCGTCCGCCCACCTCCAGCCGCGGGCGATCGAGCCGGGCGCCGTAAGCGCTATGGCCGGCGACCTCGACGTCGCCACCGGCTCCCTCCGCATCGAGGGTCAGGAGCCCATGCGGCTGACCGGAGGCCGGCTGACTGTCAGCGGCAGCCTCACCGTCGCGGCCGGCCGGCCGCCGGTGGACTACGTGATCGCGGACAGGCCGTCGCTGCCGCCCCACCTCTTCGACGCCATGGAGAGCCGCCCGGTAATCGAGCCTGCGGCCCGGCTGGCGAAGGTCCTGGGCGTCGAGGCCCGCGAGGTGCGCCACGCCGTGTTCCAGAACGGACTCTGGACCCTCAACGGCTCGCTTCCGGCTGGCCGGGCCCTGGCCCGCTTCGAGTCCGTCGTGGCCCTCTCGGACCTCAGCCGGCAGGAGCGCAAGCAGTGCAGCGACGAGTTCGGCGCGGCCTTTTCTGCCTTCGTCAACTTTAAGCCTTTGTCCACGCCCCACACGCGAGCGGCGGCCGTTGCCGCCGGAAGGAGGGTCACGCCATGACCATGGGCATGATCGGCAGTCTGGCGGACGCGCTTCAGCGCATGGGTGTCATGACCGATTCCCACGCGCCCCTCCTTGGCCCGGCCGGGACCTCGTGCGACACCGAGATCGAGACGTTCTGCGCCGGCGACGCCCACGAGTTGACGCCGCCCGTCGAGGGAACGTCGCATGTCAGCGGCACCTGCTCCGGCTCCGGCACCGTCTGCTGCGGAAATGACTGTTACACCGTCGAGCTGACGGACTGCGACTGCGACGGGACCTTCAACGACCAGACGGGCGCCTGCCAGCTTTCGGTCCGCCTCAACGATACCTGCAACGCCGTCGACGCCGCCGGCGAGCCCTGCGACCTCTCCGACTGCACCGTCATCGTACGCGGCGAACCGACGGCGACCTGGACGGTGGACGCCGCCGCGCCCGAAGTTCAGGTTTCAACCCCGGGGCCTGCCGCGCCGGAGGTGACCTTCGACTTCGCGGACGCTGTCACAAACGTCGAGACCATCCGCTGCGAGCTCGACGGCATGGATATGGACGTGTCGTCGGGCGCGGTCTGGGTGGAGGACACCCCGGCTCGACCAGTAACCGGCGGCAGCGTCACCCTCACCGCCAGGTTCTCCGGCACGCGCGGAAATCCGGGCGTGGCCTACGAGCTGTCCGACACCCCGGTCGTGCCCGCCGGCCTCTACGTCGCGATCGACGATTCCTCCGTGCAGGGCCCCGTGCTCCAGGTCGCGCGGACCCTGGGTGTCGCGGCCGGCCAGGTCCGCCACGCCGTCTTCCAGAACGGCTGGTGGACGCTCAACGGCTCGCTCCCTCAGCGCGCGGGCATCGAGCATTTCGAGCTGGTCGTCGGCGCCTCCAGCCTGGACGAACGCCAGAAGCAGAGGGTCAACCAGGCCTTCGCGCTGGCCTTCGACCGCTTCGTGAACTTCAAGCCCACCGCGACCGCCGGCAGCACCGCCGCAGCCGCCGGCGCGACCGGAGCGACCGCCGCCTCGGGCGGCGCCGGCGCCGGGGCGGCGCCGGGAGAACCCGGCTCATCGCCCGGCGGCGTTATCGGCCTGCTCGGCACCGCCGTCGGCGTCATCCTGGGCGCCGCCGCCGTCCTCATCAGCCCCCTGCGGGACCAGCTTGGCTGCAACACGGCCAGCCAGCCGGAGCAGCCGGAGCAGCCGGAAGCACCCAGCGTCGAAACCTCCGACGCCTCGCCGGCGCCGGACGAGGGCGGCGAGCTCGACGTCGAAGCCCTCGACCGCCTCCCCGACGAGCATCCCTGAGGGCGCAGCCGGCCGTCATCCTGCGCTTTCCCCGTAACGGCCCACCTTTAGGCCTGCGCTGAGCCGGGCCGAAGGGCCTGTCCTGAGCCGGGCCGAAGGGCCTGTCCTGAGCCGGGCCGAAGGGTCGGGCCTGAGCCGGGCCGAAGGGTCGGGCCTGGGGTTGCAAGGCTGCCCTCAGGCACTCCAAGGGGGCGAAGCCCATGCGCGTCCTACCGGAGGCCTCCACGAGGCGAAGGCTTTCATCCTTTTGCGTGCGGGGCGCAAGCCCTTCATGCACGATTCTGAGGCGCTCATGCTGTCATCCTGAGGCGCTTCTCTCTCGTCATCCTGAGCCGCTTCTCTCTTGTCATCCTGAGCCGCAGCCGAAGGATCTCACCCGCCGGGGGCTAACCACCTTGCGTCTACGCGGCAGATGCCTCGCGTCTGTCCCGAACGACCCTCGATGACGGCCCGCGCGGCGGCGGCCATCAACCGCATCTTCGATCGCGCGGTCCATCCTCGGCTGCGCGTCGGCCGGCGCTCCTGGTCCCGCTACATGGTCTGCGGCTATACCGGCCTGGCGCTGGCCATCGCCCTGGCCATGGGCCTCGCGACCGCGACCGGCCTCTCGCGCTGGCTGATCGCCGGCAACGTGCTCGCCGCCGTCGTCGCCTACCTGCTCGTGGCCAACGTTACCCGCCTGGTCACCGGCGAGAAGCAGCTGACCTACTACCACCACGAGGTCGCGGTCCTGGCCCTGGTCGCGGGCCTGGACCGGCTCTCAGGCCAGCCGGTGCTGCCCTATCTTGACATAAGCATTGTGGCTGTCGGCATGTTCCTGGCCTGCGGGCGCGTCGGCTGCCTGATGTCCGGCTGCTGTCACGGCCGCCCCTGGCCCTGGGGCGTCCGCTACGGCGACGAGCACGCCCGCGCCGGCTACAGACGCGCCTTTATGGACGCGCGCCTCTTCCCCGTTCAGGCCCTCGAGTCCGCGCTCGTCCTGGCCATCGTGACCGCCGGCAGTGCCCTCGTCCTCGGCAACGCCGAGGCCGGCGCGGCGCTCTCGCTCTACGTCGCCGGGTACGGCGCCGGCCGCTTCGCCCTCGAGTTCCTGCGCGGCGACCCCGACCGCCGCCACCTCCTCCGCGTCTCCGAGGCCCAGTGGACCTCCGCCGGCAGCGCCCTCGCCCTCGTCGCCGCCGAGGCCGCCGGCCTCCTCGCCTTCCACCCCTGGCACGCCGCCGTCGCCGCCGCCCTCACGGCCGCCGCGCTCGCGGTGGCGGTGGGCGGGAAGAAGATGTAGCGGAAGCCTTGAGACTTCCAGGGGTGGTGGCCGTGGCGGGAAGAAGATGTAGCGGATGCCTTCAGGCTTCCAGGGGTGGTGGCCGTGGCCGGCGGCGCGGTGAGCGCCTTTCCACTGGATGGGCGAACACCTGCTCCAAACGGATGTGTTAGAATGCCCCCCCGACCTTTGGGTCGGCGGGGACAAGATGGCTTACGCGCATTCGAAGAACGATGCCGGGCGGCGGCATGACCTTGTCGAGCACCTGAGAGGTGTGGCGGCGCTTGCGCGCGAGTTCGCGAGCGCCTTCGGCGCCGGCGAGGCCGCGTACTACGCGGGGCTGTGGCACGACCTCGGGCCCGACTCTTCGGAGACGCCTCTTGACGTTTAGAATCTTAGTGCTACTATTTGCTCGCAATCGAGAGGAAGGCAGGTGGGTTCGCCCGTGAGAGGCTCAGTGGAAGAAATTAGACAGGGTGACAGGAGCTATCCAGTGAGCCTGGAAGTTGCTGCCCCTTTCGCGATCTTCGCGCGCCCAGACACGGGATCCGCGCCCGTTTCCTATCCTGTGCCAACTTACTCTGCGGCGAAGGGCATGTTCGAGGCCGTAGCTCGGCTGGCCAGGGGCCGGGCCATCATGGCTGAAATCATTCCGACCCACGTGGAGATCTGCAGCGATATTCGCTACGAGCGATATATAACAAACTATGGTGGACCGTTACGCAAGAGCGACCAAATTCGGCACAGGACGAACTACCAGCTCATCGCTACCATTCTCGTAGACGTCTCATTTCGCCTCTATGCCGAAGTCGAGGCGGCGCCTACCAGCAGGCAGGCTGCTCGCGATTGCCATCAACTGCAAGATATGTTCGAGCGGCGCCTTCGCAACGGCCAGAGCTTCTACACACCTTGTCTGGGTTGGAAGGAATTTGTCCCCAGCTACTTTGGGCCCTTACGCGGCGAGACTACTGTGAATCGAGAAATCAATCTCCACATTCCTTCCCTTCTACACTCCGTCTTTGATCGAGCAGGCCGCGTCTCCCCCGTTTTTCACCAGGACTCCGAAATCCGCGATGGTCTCCTGTCATATACCAGGAGGCCAGAGATTGCTGAATGAGTTGTGGGCGCTGGCGAAGGCTGTGGAGACCGCGGGCATAGATGTGCCAGACAGGAACCCCCGTGTAGTCCCTCCCGGAAAATCGTGGGGACCATGTGTGAGGGTCCGTCTCGGAGAGGGCGGGCACATAGTCGGCGTAGAGCGAATCACCGACGACGAGTGGCTCGGCCTTTGGACGACGCGCGAAGGGAATCAAAGCAGCTTTCCGGTATGCCGCCTACCAGTAGATGGGAAGGCCTGGGCACCACCGACACTTGCTCTTCTAAATCGGCTCGACAAGAAGGCGAGACTGCTCTTCGACGTCGCCAAAGACAGGTCCGATCTGGCTAGCGTTCAGCAAATGAGCAGCCGCTTCATCGCTGCCGCAACAAACCCGCTCCGCCTGCACCAGGAGCTTGTTGAGCGCGTCGGGGCGGAGATGGCAGATAGCAACCGCTCGAAGGTTCAATTGGCCTTTGATGTTGAAATAGAGACCATATATCGGGAGGCAACCAGCACCCGTGTCGAAGGGGCACTGCCCTCAGCCGCGGGTGCGAAAGCCGACAGACACCCGGCGCAGTGGTGTGCCTACAGCGGCGCAACGGAAGGGCTCCAGACGGAGCCGTTCCCGAAGGTCTTTCTTCCGGTTCTCAACAAGGCCTTCCCGCTGGTGTCGATGTTTAGTGAGGCGGCTTGCAACCAACGCTACGGGCTGACGGACGCATTTAGCGTACCCGTTACAACCAGTGTTGCTCTGCAGATGTGGAAAGTTCTCGAAGCAATCGTCGCGAAGGAACGCGAGGGCAAGACATGGCGGGGCGTTGCGAGCGGGCACTACGAAAAGAGTAAGGGCCAACCGAGGGAGAAGTTCGATCTTCTCGTAGCTTACGTCGACGGACAGGTTAGTTTGCCAGCCGCAGTGGCGAGCTTGTTCGGGGCCGGGCGAGACAGCGAAGCCCGTCAGTTTGAGGCCGACGCTTCTGCGGTTTGTGATGCTTTGGATGCGATATTTCAGAGAGTACCACTCAGTCATCTCAACCTCTTCCTGCTCAGGCGAATTTCTGAGGGACAAGTGCAAGTCCAGTTAGATCGCAGTCCGGCGGTCCAGGATGTCATTCGCGGCGCGCAGGACTGGCTGGCAGGCGCTGCGAATATCCCGGCCGTTGGTTTGCGAATGCCTGTAAAGGGCGCCAGCCCGCTCTGGGTGTCGCCACGCGCTCCTCACCCGGACCAGCTCATTCGAGTAACGTCGCGCCAGTGGGTCGGAGACGGGAGCCGTTGGACGCCTTCACGCGGCGCAAGTCTGGGCCAGGTCGTCGACGTCTTGCTCCGAGGCCCTGGCTGGCACACGACTGCCCTGGAGCTGCTCGATCTTTCTACTAATCGAACATGGCCCCTCCTGATCGGGCTCTTCGGCAGCCCGATGGGGCGTGACGATCGGCGCTTTGACGAGTACCCACGCGCGGCGCGGCAGCACGCCCTCCTCGCAGCCAGTACTCTTGGCATCCTCCTCGACGCACTTGGATTTCGCAAGGAGTCATATATGAAATCCGCGCCGTTTCTCGTTGGCCAGTTGCTCCAGCTCGCCGATGTCCTCCATAGGGAGCACTCGAGGGTTGAGCGAGGATCACTGCCGCCACCTCAGATGATTGGCAACGCACTCATGGCGGTGGCCAGGGGCAACCCTCAGGCAGCCGTGGATCGACTGGGCGAGAGAATCCTCATCTACAAGGCCTGGGCTGACAAATCTGGAGGCGACGCACGTCTTGCCAGGTGGGCAGTGCACCAAATGCGGCGAGTTGGGAACGACCTCGCCGAAACGACGCTACCAACAAGCGCGGACGAAGCAGATCGAGCCCAGCTTCTTCTCGGCTACATCGCGACAGTGTCCAACCCTGGCTCTCAGGAAGAGCCGGCCAACCTTACACCGGGAGGGAACCATGACCCAGAGTGAAAACGCCCGAAGCATCAACCGCGCCGTCGGCCTCCTCGTGATCGAGGTGCGCGATTCCAACCCGAATGGCGATCCGGATCAAGAAGGAGACCCACGGCAGCGCTCACACGATCTTCGAGGCTTCATCTCGCCCGTCTCCTTCAAGCGAAAGCTGCGCGATCTCGTAGGGGACAAGAGCGGCCCAGTATGGCAGGCTTTCGCGGACGGGCTGGATCCCGGCGAATTCGAGATCCTCGAGTCCAGAGGCCGAGATCGTCCCGCGATCATCAAGCTTCTAGAATCGAACTTTGGGGGATTCCAGCAGAAATACTGGGATGGCCGAGTATTCGGCAACACGTTCCTGGAAGAGAAAGGTCCAGACACCATCCGAACCGGTGTGGTGCAGTTTGGAGTTGGCCTTTCGGTCGCTCCCGTTCGGATCGAACGGTCAACAACGACCAGCAAGGCCTCGGTCGAGGCGGACAAGAGTCGCGGGATGGCGCCTCTCGGCTTCAGGATCGTCGAGCACGGCGTCTACTGCATGCCCTTTTTCGTCAATCCCAGTGCGGCGTCCAGGTCCGGCTGCGCGGCGCGTGACATTGACCTCATGCTTCAAGTGATTCCTCACGCTTACTCGCATACCAAATCAAGCGTGAGGCCTTTCGTTGAGATCAGGCATGCATGGTATGTCGAACACAAGTCGCCGTTAGGCTCCTGTTCCGACTTCCAACTGATCGATGCCTTGACTCCGCGTAAAAAAGCGGACGAGGCGAAGCCATCTCAGAATTGGAACGAGTACACGGAGCCCAACGACATAGGCGCCTTCCGGTCGCGTGTGGCCGACTTTCGCGACCTTATGAATGAGCAATGATCGCACTCGCCCATAGCCCCAACCCGCCAATCGGCCCGCAGACGTATCTAGACCACATTTCCAACGTTGAGCGGGAGGCCCGCGCCAACGCCGGCCGGGCGGCCGGGTTCTATGCAGGAGAAGGCCGCCCATTCATAGAGGACGTCGCCGCGGCGGCGGCATATCACGACCTGGGTAAGCTGGACGTGGCGAATCAGGGAGTGCTTCGTGACGTTTCCCGTCGGAGACTGCCTATTAGCCACGAAGATGCCGGCGTGGCGCGCCTACTAGAGTGCAACCGGAGTGAAGCAGCGGTGTTGGTCGCTGCACACCACGCCGGTCTCTTCGATCAGCAAACCGAGCGGACGAAAGGTGAAAGAGCCTTCCGAAGACTTGAGGTTGCAGACCACGTCGACCAGCAGCTCTCGATCTATTCACAGCTGCACTCCAGTGAGGGTGCTCCTGTGTTCGAGGCCCTGGAGCAGTCGCAGATACTCCACTACAGCGGGTTCGAGCGCAGGGTTGGTCTGTCTTGCCTCGTGGACGCGGACCACGGCGACACGGCCAGGCACTACGGTAACCAGCCGGATAGCCGTTGGCCGAACCCTCGCTGGCAAGAACGGCTGGACGCGCTTGACCGGTACATGGCCCGGCTTCCCGGCGGAGCCATCAGAGATGAGCAGCGAGCGCGTGTCTACGCCGCCTGCCGTGAGGCACCCCTGGATCCTCGACTTCGAGCTTGCGAGGCGCCTGTCGGAAGTGGGAAGACGACCGCTGTGATGGCCCATCTGCTGAGAGTTGCCGCCGAGCAGAAATTGCGACACATCTTCGTCGTGCTTCCCTACGTCAACATTGTCAAGCAATCCGTCGACGTTTATCGCCGCGCTCTGGTGCTTCCCGGAGAAAACGCGTCCGACATCGTCGCAGAGCACGATCACCACGCGGATTTCGCCAGCCTGGACCTGCGCCAACTTGCCACTCTCTGGCGTTCTCCGATTGTGGTCACTACCGCTGTGCAGTTCTTCGAGACCCTCGGTGCCTACCATCCCGCCCGCCTGAGAAAGCTTCATGAGTTGCCGGGGTCGGCGGCCTTTATTGACGAAGCGCACGCGGCCCTGCCCGCGCATCTGTGGCCGCAAGTTTGGCTCTGGCTCCAAGAGTGGACTTCGAAGTGGCGCGGCCACCTCGTCTTGGCTAGTGGCTCACTAGCACGGTTCTGGGAACTGCGTGAGTTCGTCGACGAGCCCCAGACGCCCGAAGTACCTGATCTGGTTCCGTCCGAGCTGCTGGCTGAGCTAGCGCAGACTGAGACGCGCCGGGTCGCAGTGAGTCGTCAGCAAAGCGCCTTGGGACTTCAAGAACTCATCACCTTTGTCACGAGCAAGCCTGGTCCGCGCCTCTTGATCCTTAACACCGTCCAGTCCGCGGCTGCCGTAGCGCACAAGATGCAATCACAGGGCCACCCCGTTCTCCATCTGTCGACCGCACTCACGCCAGCAGACAGGTCTCGCATGTTAGCCAGGGTGCGGAGTCGGTTGGAAGAATCCCGGCACGACATCGAAAAGACCGACTGGACTCTCGTTGCCACGAGCTGCGTCGAGGCCGGTGTAGACCTATCCTTCCGTACCGGATTTCGAGAAAGCGCCAGCGTCGCCAGCATCATCCAGGTCAGCGGCAGAGTCAGCCGCGGTGGCGAACATCCAGACGCGGAAGTGTGGGACTTTCGTGTAAACGATCCGCTTCTCCCACCCAACCCGACATTGGAGGTGGCCCGCAGGGTTCTCCGTTCGCTTCTGCAGCGTGGCGCGTTTGAGGAGTTCACCGCCAGTCAGTTGGCCCTGGAGGCGATGAGGCTGGAAGTAACTGAGGGTCAAAGCAAACGCTCAAAAGAGCTCCTAAGTGCCGAATTGAACCAGGACCACCCAGGAGTGGCCGACAAGTGTCGGGTCATAGAAGCCGACACTCGGCTGGTCGTGATTGAGCCTGAGATAGTTGACGCGCTGCAATCCGGACGACAGGTAGATCGCTATCGGCTCATCGCTGGCAGCGTCCAAATTTGGAGCCGGAGAGTGACGCGAATGCCAGTTGTCCTGTTGCGCGGCGAGAGTTCCGATCCTCACAGCCTTTTCGCATGGACTGGCAAGTATGATCCGGATTTGCTCGGGTACATGACGGCGCTGGTCTCAGAGCCGGCCGAGCCTGCTTCTGTATACATAGCATGAACCCGGGCGATCCAGGCGATGGCATCGAGGTCGCCGAAGATTACGAAGTCTCGCTCTCCGCGCTCGAGCACTTCAGCTACTGCCCGCGCCAGTGCGCCCTGATCCACGTCGAGCAGACGTTCGAGGAGAACATCTTTACGGTCCGCGGCCAGATCGCCCACGTCAACGTGGACACCGCCGGCGACGCCGTCGCGCGGGGGGTCAAGGTCGTACGGGGGATGCCGCTGTGGTCGGAGAGGTTGGGGCTTCGCGGGAAGGCAGACCTGGTCGAGATGCGGCCCGAGGGCCCCTATCCGGTCGAGTTTAAGGTCGGGCGGCGACACGGGGTCCATGCCGACCTCCAGCTCTGCGCGCAAGCCCTCTGCCTGGAGGAGATGCTCGGCCTGCCGGTCGGGCGAGGCGCTATCTTCTACCACGCCTTGCGGCGCCGCCACGAGGTCGCGTTCGACGCGGGGCTGAGGGATGCGACGGAGGGAGCGGTGACCGCCATCCGCCGCATGCTGGCGTCACAGAGCCTGCCGCCGGCGCCGAACGATGCCCGCTGTCCGAGCTGCTCGCTGATCAACGCCTGCCTTCCGGGTGTGGTCGCGGAGCCGGCGCGGCTACGGGGCCTGCAAGGCGCGCTCTTCCGGCCGCTGGGTCTCGCGGAGGATGGGGACAACAGTGCATGAGCTGCTGAACGTTCTCTACGTCCAGACCCAGGGCGCCGTGTTGCACGTAGAGCACGACACCGTGCGGGTGGCGGTCGAGGGCGAGACGCGTCTGCGCGCTCCCCTGCTGAGACTGGGCGGCATCGTCGTCTTCGGCCAGGTAACGCTGACGCCATTCTTGATCCAGCGCTGCGCCGAGGATGGCCGCAGCCTGGTTTGGTTGACGCGCGCGGGCCGGTTCAAGGCCAGAGTGGAGGGTCCGACGCGCGGCAACGTTCTCTTGCGCCGGGCACAGCATCTCGCCCTCTCTGACGCTGGCCAGACCGCTCGCATCGCGCGCCAGATCGTGGCGGCGAAAATCCAGAACTCGCGCCAGGTGCTATTACGGGCGGCGAGGGAGTCCGATGACGACAGGGACCGCGAGCCGCTCGGTGAGGCGGCCGAACGCCTGGCCGCGGCGCTGGAGCGGCTGCGATCTGCCGGCCGGGACATAGACGAGGCCCGCGGCTGCGAGGGCGAGGCCGCAAGGACCTACTTTGGGGTGTTCGGCCACATGGTCCGCGGCGACCGCGCGGCGTTTGCGCCCGCCGGCCGGTCGCGGCGCCCGCCGCGCGACCGGGCCAACGCCGTGATATCGTTCCTCTACGCGCTGGTCCGAGGCGAATGCGCATCGGCCCTGGAAGGCGTCGGTCTCGATCCGCAGGTCGGGTTCCTGCACGCGCTGCGGCCGGGGCGCCCGGCGCTGGCGCTCGACCTCATGGAGGAGTTTCGCCCTCTGCTCGCCGACAGGCTGGCGATAACCCTGATCAACAGGCGCCAACTGAAGGCTGATGACTTCGAGTCGACGCCGGGCGGCGCCGTGGCGCTAACGGAGGAGGGCCGGAGAGCGGTGATCGTCGCGTATCAGAAGAGGAAGGAAGAGGAGGTGACGCACCGGCTGCTGCGGCAGAAGGTGCCGCTGGGCCTGGTACCGCACGTCCAAGCGCGGCTACTGGCGCGCCACCTGCGCGGAGACCTGAAGGAATACCCGCCGTTCCTCTACAGGTAGCCCCTGCCTGCCGGCAGGTCTACGTGCCCTGAGCAGGTCGAAGGGAGGAGCGATGGAAGTCCTGGTGGCATACGACGTGTCAACGGAGACAAAGGAAGGCCGGCGGCGCCTGCGCAGGGTCGCCCACGTGTGTGAAGCGCACGGTCAGAGGGTGCAGAAATCGGTGTTCGAGTGCATTTTGAACGAGGCCGAGCTGGAGGTGCTCCTGCACAAGCTCTGGCGAGTGGTCGAGCCGGCCGAGGACAGCCTGCGGATCTACCGCCTTCGGGAACCCCGGCAGAGGTTTCTGCGGATCATCGGCGTGGAGCCGAAGTTCGATTTGAGGGAGCCGCTGGTCGTGTAAGCCAAAGCCGGCGCGGACATCGGGCAATCGGTTCCCACTCAGCACGTTCGCGCAGGGAAATGGCCGATTTCGGCGCTGGCCTGGCGAAGTCGGCGGGCTAATGGCGCTGGACGCCCATTTTGAGGGGAATCAGGGCAGGTTAGGGGCGAGAAGGGGCATGGGAGGGGCCTTATTCGCCGAACATGGCGGCAATTTTGCCGTTGCACCCCCGCCTCGGCGGGGGTGAGGATTGAAACTTCCTCAATTGGTGTCGGAGCTTCAGCGACCGTGATGTTGCACCCCCGCCTCGGCGGGGGTGAGGATTGAAACTCGAAGTAGTCCGATTTTGATGCCATTTAGACTGTTGCACCCCCGCCTCGGCGGGGGTGAGGATTGAAACGCCAGCCGGGTCACGCAGGGTAGGCAGCCCTGAGTTGCACCCCCGCCTCGGCGGGGGTGAGGATTGAAACTTCGTGAAGGCGTCGGCAGAGGCTGCTCGCGAAACGGTTGCACCCCCGCCTCGGCGGGGGTGAGGATTGAAACGTCGCAGAGAATTCGCCGTCCGTAGCCCTCAAGCATGGTTGCACCCCCGCCTCGGCGGGGGTGAGGATTGAAACATCAACAACCTTGTCCATACAAAGGGCGAGTGGGCCGGTTGCACCCCCGCCTCGGCGGGGGTGAGGATTGAAACCTCGAAGGCAAGAGCACCTGACCGATTTCAGCGTTGCACCCCCGCCTCGGCGGGGGTGAGGATTGAAACTACAAGGCGATCCCTGCGGAGGCGCCCGGCCGTGTTGCACCCCCGCCTCGGCGGGGGTGAGGATTGAAACGTGCCCTTGAACGGCGTCAGCGCGGCGTTGCGCATGTTGCACCCCCGCCTCGGCGGGGGTGAGGATTGAAACGAGCTACCCGCCGTGATCGTGAATCCGGCCGCAGGTTGCACCCCCGCCTCGGCGGGGGTGAGGATTGAAACTTTGTGCCGTCGCGCGGCTGGTGGAGCTTTGCTCGTTGCACCCCCGCCTCGGCGGGGGTGAGGATTGAAACTGATCGCCGTCGTTGCACCCCCGCCTCGGCGGGGGTGAGGATTGAAACGTCGAGGCGGTGGCCTGGCTCTCAGGCATTGAGGTTGCACCCCCGCCTCGGCGGGGGTGAGGATTGAAACCGACGACGACGTTGGCGGCGCCGCCGGCGCCCTTGACGTTGCACCCCCGCCTCGGCGGGGGTGAGGATTGAAACAGCTCCCGCATCGCCGCGCCGTCCCCGCCGGCATCCGGTTGCACCCCCGCCTCGGCGGGGGTGAGGATTGAAACTCGACCCCGAGGACGGGATGGTGTGCGGGGAGCTGCGTTGCACCCCCGCCTCGGCGGGGGTGAGGATTGAAACGTAGTCGGAGCTGGTCTGGCTTACGCGGTTGGTGCCAGTTGCACCCCCGCCTCGGCGGGGGTGAGGATTGAAACACCGAACGGCCATTCGACAATGCCACAGAGGCTGCACATGTTGCACCCCCGCCTCGGCGGGGGTGAGGATTGAAACACGTTCGGGGGTGCTTGACGGGCTTGCTGCGGTGGGGTTGCACCCCCGCCTCGGCGGGGGTGAGGATTGAAACCTCGGCGAAGGCGATGCCGGCGGCCTCGCCCAAGGCGGGTTGCACCCCCGCCTCGGCGGGGGTGAGGATTGAAACTACTCCTACCGCCGCAGAATGTGTCTGTGTGAGGTTGCACCCCCGCCTCGGCGGGGGTGAGGATTGAAACGGACGACGAGGACGATCTTGGTGGCGGAGAAGGTTGGGTTGCACCCCCGCCTCGGCGGGGGTGAGGATTGAAACTTCGTGCCCTCGCGCGGCTGGTGGAGCTTTGCGCCGTTGCACCCCCGCCTCGGCGGGGGTGAGGATTGAAACGCCGGCACCCATTCGTCTGGCATACGGTCGAGTAGGGCGTTGCACCCCCGCCTCGGCGGGGGTGAGGATTGAAACCTTGCTCAAGGCATCAATGGCCTTGGCGAAGGCGCGGTTGCACCCCCGCCTCGGCGGGGGTGAGGATTGAAACTCCTCGAAAGCCACGTATATCGGGTGGTAGGTTTTTGTTGCACCCCCGCCTCGGCGGGGGTGAGGATTGAAACCTATGCGACCACGGCTATCACGCGAGGGCGCGGGCGTTGCACCCCCGCCTCGGCGGGGGTGAGGATTGAAACACCTTACCGAGTAAGCGTAGCACCGCGGCGGCCTTGTTGCACCCCCGCCTCGGCGGGGGTGAGGATTGAAACCTCTCTTACGAAGCGCAGGTGCCAGCACTCCTCGCGTTGCACCCCCGCCTCGGCGGGGGTGAGGATTGAAACCATGCCCTATGAAGGGCTGCATACTGCTCTTAGAAAGAAGTTGCACCCCCGCCTCGGCGGGGGTGAGGATTGAAACCATCAACCGCGGTCTGCTGGGACTCCTGGGTAAAGTTGCACCCCCGCCTCGGCGGGGGTGAGGATTGAAACATGTTTACCGTTGACGTATACGGCCAGCCCGGATAGAGGGTTGCACCCCCGCCTCGGCGGGGGTGAGGATTGAAACTCTTTCCAAGCGGTTCTCTGCGGTGCCATCCAGAGAGGTTGCACCCCCGCCTCGGCGGGGGTGAGGATTGAAACGTGTAATGCCCAAGGGTTGGCCTTTTGCTGTCTAGAAGTTGCACCCCCGCCTCGGCGGGGGTGAGGATTGAAACTGGATTTGTCCAATCGATCTGCCCACCGGCGCCGACGTTGCACCCCCGCCTCGGCGGGGGTGAGGATTGAAACCGAGGGAGAGGGGATTTCGAGGTTTGTCGTGAGTTCGAGGGTTGCACCCCCGCCTCGGCGGGGGTGAGGATTGAAACGCCTGAGACCGCCCGCACCTACCCGGCACGCGTCCGAATGTTGCACCCCCGCCTCGGCGGGGGTGAGGATTGAAACGTGGGCAGAAGATTGCCCTCAGCGTCGACCTTCTTACCCGTTGCACCCCCGCCTCGGCGGGGGTGAGGATTGAAACGAGGGGTAGGCCCGTCGGTCCGAGATAGGCGACAAGTTGCACCCCCGCCTCGGCGGGGGTGAGGATTGAAACTTAGTTGCGGCCGTTCAACTGCGCCAACCCGATCCCGTTGCACCCCCGCCTCGGCGGGGGTGAGGATTGAAACGAGGTCAGCCGCCGCGACTTCGTATCGCTCTACAAGACTCACGTTGCACCCCCGCCTCGGCGGGGGTGAGGATTGAAACGGGCCGAGTCGACAACCACCCAACTTCCGGGCCGTTGCACCCCCGCCTCGGCGGGGGTGAGGATTGAAACTTGGCGGTGTCGGCAACGAACTGGAAATCCTGGTTGCACCCCCGCCTCGGCGGGGGTGAGGATTGAAACAAGCTAATCGATCAGGCTCAACCTTATCTCGACGGTTGCACCCCCGCCTCGGCGGGGGTGAGGATTGAAACCAGTCAAGGCTACGGCCAATATCATCCCCGACTCGTTGCACCCCCGCCTCGGCGGGGGTGAGGATTGAAACATAGGCCTCCTCCATCAAGGGCCGCTGCGTCGGCCAGTTGCACCCCCGCCTCGGCGGGGGTGAGGATTGAAACCAGAAGAAGGGCACGCTCGCGGCGACACACTGAGTTGCACCCCCGCCTCGGCGGGGGTGAGGATTGAAACTCCTTCGCCAGCCTCAGCGAATCCTCGTGATTCTTCGTTGCACCCCCGCCTCGGCGGGGGTGAGGATTGAAACCCACTCGGGGCGGCCGCCGGCGGCTCGGTAGCCAGCGTTGCACCCCCGTCTCGGCGGGGGTGAGGATTGAAACCGTCAAGTGTTGCGTACTTGACTAGGAGTCAGGTGCGTTGCAGCCCTCGGCGGCCCGGGCGCAGCCCGAGAGCCCCTACGACACCTTCAAGCCTTAACGCCACACCGGCGGGCCGCACGGCCGCGCCCCGCTGCCACCGCCCCCTCCAACATCAGGCCCCGGCTGCGTTACCCTGAGGGTCGGACGACTCTCCCTCTCCCAAGGGGAGAGGAAGTCAGAACCTGCCCTGAGCCTGTCGAAGGGGGCGAAGGGATGCGGCGCGAAAAAGTGAAAAATACCAAACGAATTCGATTCCACGAGGGAAACGCCGACGCGATAAGGCGAAAATTACGAATAAATCCCGTCCTTCCGCGGACGGATTCCCTTCGCCGCCTCCGCCCGCGCGCGCTTCCGCGGCCGGCCTGGTCCTTGCCTTGGTCCGCCAGATTTCCCGCTCTTGCGAGAGCGGCCCCGTGCTGCGAGACTTAGCCTGCCTTTCGGCAGCACCAGCCCCCCGCCGCGTGCCGTTTTGCCTTTCAGCCAGCAAACAGGAGGAGACGCGGTGCCCTACGACAAGCCCATCCCCCGTCCCAGCCAGGAAACGAAGGTGTTCTGGGACGGCACCAAAGCCGGCAAGCTCATGCTGCCCCGCTGCACCAACTGCAACCGGGTGCACTGGTACCCGCGCCTGATCTGCCCCCACTGCCACTCCACCGAGCTGGAGTGGATCGAGGGCAGCGGCGAGGGCCGCGTCCACACCTTCGCCGTCCAGCACCGCGCCTTCGGCGGCTGGCAGAAGGAAGCTCCCTTCGTCACCGCCTACATCGACCTCAAAGAGGGCGATCGGATGTTCACCGTCCTGCGCGGCGTCGACGGCAACAAGCCCGAGACGATCAAGATCGGCGCCCGCTGCCGCGTCGAGTTCGAGCCCGCCAGCGAGGATGTTCACATCCCCTTCTGGCGCGTGGTAGAGGAGGGCTAGTCATGCCCGCAGCAGTTTCGAAAGCCGCGGCCATAGTCGGCGCCGCCGAGGCCAAAGAGATCGGCTACCCGGTCACGCCGAAGACGTCGATGCAGCTCGGCATCGAGGCGATCAAGGCCGTCAGCGACCAGACCGGCATCCCCATCTCGCGCATCAACGGCATCTTCAGCGCCGGCCTGTCCTCGTCCGAGCTGGCCGAGCACCTCGGCCTCCACCCCAACTACATCGACACCACCTCGGTCGGCGGCTGCTCCTTCGAGATGCACGTCCACCACGCCCTGGCTGCGGTCTACGCCGGCATCATCGACGTCGGTCTCGTCGTCCTCGGCCAGGCCGGATGGTCGCAGCGCGGCGGCGGTGGCGGCGGCCCCGGTGGCCCCGGTGGCGGCGGCGCCATGTCACCCGGACAGCAGATGACCATGGCCTACGGCACCACCGGCGCCCCTTCGCAGTACTCCCACGCCATGACCCGCCACAACCACCGCTACGGCACCACGCCCGCCGACTTCGCCCACATCTCCGTGGTCACCCGCGAGTGGGCGACCCTCAACCCGCGCGCGATCATGTTCTCGAAGGACTCCAACCCCGGCGGCGGCCCGATCACGATCGACGACGTCAACAACGCCCGCATCATCTCCTGGCCGCTGACCCTCCTCCACTGCTGCCTGGTCACCGACTACGGCGGCGCGATACTGATTACCAGCCCCGAGATCGCGAAGAGCCTCAAGACCAAGCCGATCTGGATCGCCGGCGCCGGCGAGAACATGAGCCACGCCAACATGCTCGAGATGGAGGACTTCACCGCCACCTCCGCCGCGGCCTCCAGCGCCACCGCCTACAAGATGGCGGGGATGGGGCCCGACGACATGGAGATGGCCATGGTCTACGACTCCTTCACCATCACCGTCGGCATAACGGTCGAAATGCTCGGCCTGGCGCCGCGCGGCGAGGGCTTCTTGCTGTTCAAGGAGGGCCACGCCCGACCCGGCGGCCGCCTGCCGATCAACACCAACGGCGGCGGCCTCTCCTTCAACCACTCCGGCATGTACGGCATGCAACTCCTGGTCGAGGCCTACCGCCAGCTCTCGGGCACCGCCGAGGACGGCATCAACGGCATCAAGGGCAAGCAGACCAGGGCCCGCTCCTGCATCGTCAACGGCACCGGCGGCAGCCTCTCCACCACCGGCACCCTGGTGCTGACCGCGGATTAGGCTTCTGCGAGCGCGTAGTGGGCCAGCATGCTGGCCCACTACGTGCTCGTGCGCGCTTCACCGCGACCTTAGCCGAGGGTCGAGATGGTCGCGCAGCGCATCCCCGAACAGGTTGAAGCCGAAGACCGCCAGCGTGATCGCAAGGCCCGGGAATATGGCCATGTACGGCGCCCGCACCGCGTAACGGCTCGCGTCCAGGAGCATGGAACCCCAGGATGGCTCCGGCGGCCGCACCCCTACGCCCAGGAATGAGAGAGAGGCCTCGACCAGGATGGCCTGGGCGATGCCGGCCGTGGCGAGAATGAGGTACACGGAGAAGACGTTCGGCAGTATGTGCCGGAATATGATTCGCGGCGTGCCCGCCCCGACGCTCCGCGCGGCCTCCACGTACATGGTGCTCTTCTGGATCAGGACGGAAGACCGCACCACGCGCGCCGCCGTTGGCCAGGCGACGATCGCCAGCGAAAGGCCGACGTTGAGCACCGTGCGTCCCAACGCGGTCGTCACGGCCAGAGCGAGGAAGAGGGCCGGAAACGCCTGGAAGCTGTCGACAACTCGCTCCAGGATGAAGTCGAGGCGCCCGCCCTTGTAGCCGCTTACCAGCCCGACAACAAGGTGGTCGATCATCGGAACCTCCCTGTTATCATCTATAGGACAATCGAATCCGTCGCTTGACGGGCCAAGTATAGCCTAACGAGCTTGGCAGACGGCTCGTCACTAGAGATCGCAGAACTCCGGCCGTCGTTCCTTGCCCCAAGCGACGGCAGCCTCTCGACCACCGGCACCCTGGTGTTGACCTTTGGATGAGCGCCGGCCTCGCGAGCAGCCACCAGGCCCGGCTCTCGACGCCGCGCCCGCTATGCTCCCTACGGGGGGTTCCGGTTGATCAGGCGTCGAGACTGTGAGAGGCGGATCGGATATCAGGGCTTAACGACAAGCGGAAAACGCATGTCGCGACACGGTTTGCCGGTGGCAGCCTTCTCCAGTCTTGGAAAGTGGACGCGTCAGGGTGAGGAGCCAGGCCTCCAGGGGCCACCACACTACGTCGCCATAGTGTTCCCGCAGAAGGTACACTTTCGGGCGAGTACTCCAGCTGGATCACGGAGGAGCAAGTGCCGAAACTCAAGGTCCGGGCCCTCGAAGAAATACCTCAGCCTTCACGGGTACCAAGAGCGCTCCGGGAGCGGCATCAGATGTACGAAGGCTTCGTGCGAGGAGTTGAGGCCGGGAGCGTGGGCGAGTTGGTGCTCGCGGACGGGGAGAACGTGCGCGGCGTCAAGGTATCCCTGCGCCGGGCGGCCACCAGGCTCGGACAAAGCATCGACATCTGGGATGCGGACGGCCGCGTCTACTTCAGGCGCGCCGTCCCGAAGCGGACGCGCCGACGGCGGCGGAGCCAGGCAGGCCCCGTCTCTTCCAGAGGATGAGCCTCCTCTCTGCCGGCGCTGACCCCCGGGGGGCTCCACAGGATCAGGTCTGGCGAGGGGTGGATTCCTGAGAAGCGCTCCGACATAAAATGCAACCGTGTGATATAGCTCTTTCGAGACAGGAGCGAGAGCATTTATGCCAGTAAACAAGGAAGCGCGAACATCGCTTCACGACGAGACGCCTCTTCAGGTCATGATCGACACCGGCAGCATCATCGAGCGCGCAATAGAGAAACGCCTCCTGCCCCTGCACATTAGCTTCATCCAGCAGCGCCTACTCGCCATTTTGCACTTCGCTTCTGCTCCTCTGAACAATGGAACGCTGGCCGTTCTCCTCTTGCAGGAGCCCCATAGCATCAGCGGCCTCCTCAACCGCCTGGAGGACGATCACGGCTTCCTGACACGGTCCCGCACTCGAGAAGACCGGCGAGTCGTCCTTGTGACTCTGACGGCGAAGGGCAGAGGTATTGCTCAGGAGAGCCTGACCGTGGTGCGCTCAGTCCTTGCGGAGCTGGAGGGTACCCTCCTGAACGGCCAGACTGACCGCGTGGGAACGCTGGCCAGGGAAGTCCTTGACGAGGGCATGAAGCTGAGTGGGTTCGACCAAGGGCGCCGCGCTGCTGCCTTGAAGGCGGCGGGCATCGGTTAACTCGGCCTTGGTTTCTTCTCTTCTGCTCGTTGATGACCCGCCGGACTGATCGGGCCCTTTCCGTGGCCAGCCCTCGGCCGTAATGCCCAAATCGCCGCCCGCGGATTAGTGCCTGCTTCGCGGCCCTGGCGTGACCGGCGCTCAGCGCCGCACACGCTCGCTTCTCAGCCGCGAGCGCTAGTTTCGGGGGCTCGCCGCCTATACTCGCGGCGATGGCGTCCGACGCCGCTCCCGCTCCCGCTCCGCTGTGCAGCCGCGGCCGCGGATTGGTCCCATCGTGCCGGCCTCGGCGTCCACCAAATCCCACGCGGGCATGGGGGAATCAAACCCCCGCCCGCGCCACCCAGGTTGCGCGCAAGCGAGCGCGCGTGCAGAAGGCTGCCGAAGGCGGCGGTAGGCGAGACCGAGTTGGCTTGCCTCGTTCAGCGCGGGATCAAGTGTCTAGCGAATGGTGATGACGCCGGTGTGGTTGGGGTGGAGGTCACACCGGAAGATCACCTGTCCCGGCTGGCTGGGGGCCTTCCATTCGATGGTCGCGCTCTGCCCGGGCATTACCACGGGCTGGCCCAGGACGACATCTCCAGGTCCGCCGAACTGGCCGTTCGGCCCGGCAATGCGCAGGTTGTGTATTACCTTGCCCTTGTTGACAAACGTGACTCGGACCAACTGGCCACGCTCGATGGTGACCAACTTCGGCTCGAAGCCCTCGTCGCTCTCGGCAATCTCGACCGATACCGACGCCGGGGCGGCGTCAGAGGGCGGCGATGCGGCAGTGCTCGCGGACTTCGTCTCCTGTTTCCCGCAGCTTACGAGAAGCAGAAGCCCAAAAGAGAGCACGATGAGCGCAGCGGCGGCGGGAGTTCCGAGAACTCGGACCTTCATCAAATGAGGCTCCGAGAGGCGTCGGCAATCATCGCGGAGCTTCGTCGCTCATTTCGCGCATTGGCGAACAGTCGCCAAGCTCTTCAAGCGCTGTAGTTCCAGCCCGTAAAGGTCGAGGTTAAGGGTTGCCCCTCGCGAACTATGCGTCCGTCCAGTACAACGCCAATGGCCAGTGTGTGGTCTCCAACCGGAATGAACTCCTCCGCGTCGCACTCCAACCAGGCCACGGCCCGCTCCAGGAGGGGGCAGCCGTGCTCTGTCAGGCTGTGTCTGATGCCTTCGAGCTTGTGGTGCACACCCCTTGCCTGGGGTCCATGAACCTTGGAGCCGAAATACGGTTGGGCGAAGCGTCCTGCCAGCTGCATACTGTCCTCGCCCTCCGACAGGAAGTTCACGCTGAAAAACCGGTTCGCCCGGATGTTGGCGAGGGTGTGAGCGTCGTTCTCCAACGAAACCGCCACCAATCGCGGAGAAAAAGACACCTGCATGACCCAGTCGGCCATCATCGCGTTGACGCCATCCGGCATCGTGGAACCGATGATATAAAGGCCGTAAGGCATGCGTTCCATGACTCGGGCGAGTTCGTCTTCGGACACTTGCTGATCCTCCAGGGCTGCTCAGGCCAGAAAGCTTCAAGCTCGCCATGCCGCCGATGCCACCATCAGTGTCCGCTTCCCGGACCACCACTAGCCAGGGGCCATAAGGCCCTTTTGGTCCAGACGATAGGCCGTTCTTTCGCCGCGCCTGGCGGCGTTCCAGCGCCGCGGCACAGGCACGCTACGGCGAGATGGTGCCGCATCTAATGGCGCCGCGCCGTCGAGCTTCGCCAAAATGGTGCGCCGGGCGGCGGGGCATTAGCATGAAAGCTAGGATGCGCTTGAAGACCCAAAGATCAGCGCAAGCGCTCCGCTGGTCATGTCCCGACTGGAGGCCAACCGCCATGCCGGCAGCGCGCTGCCTCTGGTGCACGAATCCACCGTTCGAGGAGGTGGCCGTGTTCAAGTGGCGCGGCGACGACCGCCAGCGCCTGACGGTACCTCTCTGTCGCAAACACCTTGAACGCCTGCGCAAGGCGGGCGAGAAGGGCCGCGAGACAAAGGGCTGGTTCTACAAAGTCGGCTGGTGGTAGCACCTTGGGCGTTTCGGTCGCATCCCGCGCCGGGTTGCTCGGGCCGCCCCTGCGCCACGGAGCAACACACCATCAAGAAGAAGGATGGTGTCGGCGAAGACCGTCATGAGCCGGGGACGCGGCTGGCCCGGCTGGAGCCAAAGGGCGAGCGCGCTCGGCCCGGCTAGCGATAATTGGTGAACTTTAGCTCAACGTCCCAGTCCTCGGCCTTGAGGTCGCGGATCACCGCTTGCAGCTCGTCGCGGCTGGGAGCGGAGACGCGGACCTGGTCCCCCTGGATCGCCGATTGGA
>CAYRCD010000021.1:0-34514 GCA_964422735.1 uncultured Dehalococcoidia bacterium
GTGCTCGCGAGCGCCGCGGACGATTATGGCGTCGAGTGGCAAGGCAGAGTCCTCGGTGAATGGGGATGTCAGTTAGTGATTGTATCGAAGCCTGTCGAGTCGAACAAGGGTGCTAATGGTTAGAAACCAGGGACCAGGCCGCACGCTCGAGTTCGACTTCCCCTCGCTCTCCATCGGCGTCGCCGAGTACGACGAGGGGCCCACAGGCTGCACGGTCTTCCGCTTCCCCGCGGCGCCAGCGTCGCCGCCGATGTCCGCGGCGGCTCCACCGGCACCTTCATGGCCGACCTCACCTGGGTCCACGCGATCTGCTCTGCCGGCGGCTCTTTCCTGGGCCTTGAAGCCTCGACCGGAGTCGCGGCCGAGCTCTTTGAGCGCCGCGGCCATGCCGAAGCGCTCTGGACCGACGTGCCGCTGGTCAGCGGCGCGATCTGCTTCGACTTCGGCGGGCGCAAGAACGGCATTTACCCCGACAAGGACCTTGGCCGGGCCGCCGTTCGCGCCGCAGGGCCGGGAGTGTTCCCGCTCGGCCGCCGCGGCGCCGGACGCATGGCCACCGTCGGTAACGGCTTCGACTTCGACCGCGGCGAAGCCTCGGGCCGGGGCGCCGCCTTCCGCGAGGTCGGCCCGCTGAAAATCGCCGCCTTCAGCGTTGTCAATGCCCTCGGCGTTATCGTCGACCGCGCGGGGAGGGTGGTCCGCGGCCACCTCAACCCGGCCTCGGGCTTGCGCGAGCGCTACGACGTCGAGCTGGCGCGCCGTCTCGAAGCCGCTGCCCCGGCCGAAGGCCGGCCGGGCAACACCACCCTGACGCTCGTGGTCACGAACCAGCGCCTGGGCCCGCCCGACCTCAGGCAGGTCGGCCGCCAGGTCCACGCCTCGATGGCCCGCGCCATCCAACCCTTCCACACCGGCAACCACGGCGACACCCTCTTCGCGGTAACAACCGCCGAAGTCGACTATGAGCCTTTGCGGTCGGCGATGGCGCTCGGCCTGATCGCCTCCGACCTGGCCTGGGACGCCGTGCTCAGCTGCTTCGACGCGGAGTGAGGCCTGCAAGCGGTGGTGCACCGGCCGGATTAGACCCTAAACACCGAGCGCCGGCGAGACTGGAAAGTCTCGGCTACGGCTGACTGGTGATAGCTGACGGCTAATCCATGTCCGCCCGCCAGCGCCAGTACCCGATCGCGGACGCCAGCGCCCTCGACGCGCGCTCGAAACTGTGGAAAGCGGCGATACCGGCGTCAAGAAACTGCTGACGCGCCCCGGCGGCCCCACCCTCGTCGGCGCCCGGGTGGACTATCGCCACGATCGGCTTCGGCGAGCGCCGCTGGAGATCGCTGAGGGCGCTCACCATGCGGGCGGTCGGGTCGGGCCCCGGCCGGCTTCCGGCGGCCGCGGGAGCGGCAGGCGGCGCCCCGGCGCCCGCCATTGCCGGCGCTGGCGGGCCGCCCGGACCACGCGTGTCGACGGCAATGGCCTCGATGTTCGGATCGGCGTCCACGATATCAATCAGGCGGCGCAGGTTGTCGACCTCGCTCTGTCCTGAGCCCGACGAAGGGCCACCGCGGCCGATCGTCCCCGCCATATCGAATGGGTTTCGATAGCTGCCGCCGATAACGTTGAAGAACTGCGACAGCTGCGCGTACGAGGCTTCGTTCAGGTCCGGCACCTCGAAGCCCGCACGCGCGAAGGCGTCGGTGATGTACACCGACGGCCCGCCCGTCATGGCCATCAACGCCATGCGCTTGCCGGTGCCGGGCTTCGCGTAGACCAGTGCCTTGCAGGCGTCGATCAGCTCATCCAGGCTGGTGACCGCGATGATGCCGAGCTGCCTCACGACCGTGTCCCAGATCGCGCTGGGCGTGGCCAGCGAGGCCGTGTGCGAGTGGGTCGCCCTTTGACCCGCGACGGTCTGGCCGCCCTTCCAGATCACGACCGGCTTAGCTGCCGTCGCCTTCTTCAGGGCGTCGAATAAGCGGCGGCCGTCCTTCACGCCCTCCATGTACATCCCGATCACCTTCGTCTCGGGGTCGCGCGTCAGGTACTCGAGGTAGTGGGCGGCGTCCAGGACGATGGCGTTGCCGATGCTGATCGACTTCGACACGAAGATGCCGTTTACGGAGCCCATCATGGCGAAGTTGATCGCGTGTGTGCCCGACTGGGAGATGAAGCCCACCGGTCCCGCCTTCCCCACGGGCTGCGCGCCCGACTGCCGGATCCCGGCGACGGGGTTGTAGAGGCCCATGCAGTTGGGCCCGATCACCAGGAGGTCGTTCGCGCGGGCGATGTCGAGGATCTCTTGCTGCAGGCGGATGCCATCCGGCTCGTCCGTCTCGGCAAACCCCGACGTGAAGAAGGCGGCGACGCCCACCTTCTTCCTGGCCGCGTCCGCGGCGATGCGCGGCGCCACCGCCCGCGGCACCGCGACCTGGACGTAGTCGATCTCCTCCGGGATATCGAGCAGGCTGGAGAAGTTGGGCACGCCCAGGGCCTCGATGCCGGCGATCTGGGTCGGGTCGACCTGGACCGAGTAGAGCTTGCCGGTGAACTCGCGGTATCCCCGCAGCCAGGTGTAGCCGGGGCCCTTGTCCCCGACCACCGCCACCACCTTCGGGTTCAGCGCCCGTTCGAGGCGGTCAACGATCGCAGGCATGGTGGTTGGAGAAACCTTATTCCTTCGTCTTCGCGGCCTTGGCCTTTTCCTTGACCTTCTTCAACCGTTTGCGGTGTTTGGCCCAGGCCACCTTCTTGCGCTTGTTCATTCCTATTCCTCAGGCGAGCGGCCGAAGCGGCGCGCCTCTGATTCGTGCGGGCAGCTAAAGCAGCCCGCCTGCATTCACTTGCTCTCGCTGAGCACGATCCTGGCGTCCACCGCCACAGCTCCGTCCGGATAAGCGAATACCGGGTTCAGGTCCAACTCCGCCACCTCCGGATGTCCGTCGACAAACGCCGAAACCTTGAGCAGGAGCGCCTCCAGCGCGGCCACGTCGGCGGGCGGCGTGCCCCGAAAGCCCTCGAGCAGCTTAAAGCCCTTGATCTCGCGGATCATGCGGCGTGCGTCACGGGGCTCGATCGGGACGATGCGGAAGGCGACGTCCTCCAGCAGCTCGACCAGGATGCCGCCCAGGCCGAACATCAGCACCGGCCCAAACTGGGGGTCCGCGTTCACGCCGATGATGACCTCGGTGCCCGGCGCCGCCATCTTCTGGACCGATACGCCTTCGACCGCCGCCCCCGGCGCCGCGGCCTTCACCGCCGCCATGATCGCGTCGTAGGCGGCGCCGACCGCGGCCTCGTCGGCCAGGTCCAGCTTCACGCCGCCGACGTCGCTCTTGTGCGCGATGTCGTTGGACACGACCTTGAGCACGGCCGGAAAGCCGCCCTCGCGGGCGAAGGCCACGGCCTCGTCCCGCGTCCGCGCCAGCCGCGCCGGCACCACCGGCACGCCGGCCTCGGCCAGGACCTCCTTGGCCTCGACCTCGTTCAGCAGGCGCCGCCCCTGGGCGCGCGCGCTCGCGATCACGTCTGCGGCAGCGGGCATAACGGAGTCATGTTAGGGGCGAGGCGAAGGCAGGGTCAAACGCAAGCCTTAACCTTGGGCGTGAGTCGCAAGGCGCACTCTGCTAACGATCCGAGAGAGGCAGCACCGGCAGCCCAACTCATTTAAGATATGGTCGCAGTGCACCTCTTCCGACCTCGAAAGCGGTACAAGACGCTGGACGACAGGGCGCAGCGCCTCGTGTTGGAGATTCACCGTGAACACCCCGAGTGGGGCCGGAAGCGAGTTCACCTTGAACTGGCTCGAAGGGGCGTGACTGCTCGACCGCTAGAAGTCAAGGCGTTCTTGCGCTCGCGCGGCGTAGGGGTGGCACCAGCTCCGAACCCTAGAGTCCCGCCGACAACCTTTCCGCCGGTCGCCTAGCGCCTGAGGCGCAGTTCCGCGGTACGCTGGAGTTACTTACCTCTTATCTTGATGTCGAGCTGATGTAACAGGGTTCCCCGATCTAGGGTACTTTCCTCAGCAGTCTCTGTTTCTAGTGTAACCAGGACAGTGTCACGCACGAAGACATCAAAAGTGACTGCCTGGCCGTACCGGAGGTTCACAGACCGGAATGACCGCGCCACTTCCCCAACTGCGTACGGATGAACTTCCCTCAGCGCGCAAGATTGCTCGGCGTCCGCCGGAAGAGCCGTGGTGCACGGTGTCACGAGGCGAACGGTTGATGATGGTACCGGCTCGACAAAGCCCTGGATGGGTAGCTGCGCAAGAGCGTAGGTCCGTTCCTTGAACTTGGTGAGAGCGACGCCTTTAGATTCGGCGCGGACGATGCTGAACGTGACGCGATCCCCGATCGGGCTCTTGAACGACAACACAAGGGCCATCTCGGATGGGCCCGCGCTAGCTGTTTCGGAACCTTCGTAGGAAAGCGTGTAGTCGCTCGGCAGTAGGTCCACAGGGACGAGCGAAGTTAACTTCTGTGTGAGCGTAGCGTCGCTCGCCTGCGGCGTCCTCGCGTTGAAGGCGCAACCTACTGCGACCGCAACCACTAGGCTAAGCGGAAGCGCGCGAATCTGTTGGCCTGCACGCTGAGCGGATCTTGAAAATAACACACCTTGCTGCGCTATGCGAAGGCCCCAATTATATCCGCGGCCTCCTCGCGAGATAAGCCCTGCCCGAAGAAAACGAAGGTTGCCTTGCGGCCCGGACCGAACCAGTCGGCGTACGCGGCAAAAGTGGAACCAGCGGGTGGGATCCACAGCTCGCGCTGGCGATCACGTCTGCGGTGGGCATGACGGGCTCATGTTAGGGGCGACGTGGAGGCGGGGTCAAACGCTGGAGTCCGAATGCGCCGGCGTTGAGTTCCAGCGCGCCACTCAAGTGAGGGCGCAACGATGGTCGTAATGCGGCGGAACCGCGCCGTCCTGGAATTCGATACGGGCGGGGCGCTAGCCGCCGTGCATCCGCCGCGAAACCGGACCCCTCAGGAGGAGTCCCTCGGTTCGGCACTGCGATCTGGCAGCCCGGTCCCACTCAGTTGTCCGTCTTCCTCGCCCCCGGTTGACGGAGCCTGCACCCCAATATTGTCGAGGGTGACCGTAACGCCGTGTTGCAACGTCATCGTTGCCAGCATGGGCCATTGCGCGTTCCTGCCGGCGGCGAAAGTTACGGCGGCGCCCTGTTGCCGACAAGATGCGGGTTGGTTGGGGAGGCCAATCTGAAGAACTATGAAGCCGCCGGATCGATTCGTCAGGAGATCGGCGGACGTGCAGGTCTGACCGTTTGCGAGCGCGGTTATCCGTTCGTAGATCTTCGCGCCCGTGTTTCGGCTACGATTAACCTTTGGAATCACGAGATCCAATTCGGTGACCGGGATCCTCACGATAAAGATGGTCCCAGGCGTTACTGTCGCCGTTGGAGGAAGCGAAGTGGGTGTAGACGACGGTGGCGTTGCTGTTGCAGGAACGGGTGTTGGTGTATCTGCCAGGGCAAACGCCGGGCCGAACAGCCCCGCGAGACCGGCCGTTAAATATGCGATGAAGCTTCCGACGATATAAAGGCTATTCACACAAAAGACATGGCAAGCGACACCTAACTGCTCCTGTGCAAGTTACGACTCGACCCTCTAACGGCAAAGGCGGAGAGGCGTCGCTCCGCCGTTCGCGTGCGGTGCTATTGCAGTGCGACGGGGAGTTGCGGCACCTAGCCGGCAGAGCAGTGGCTTCCTACGGGATACTAACTGGGCGAATCGACTCCGCTGCCTTTAGGGCTTCTTCCGGTGAAAGGAAGATGGACTGAAAGGCCCAGGAGACGTCTCCTTCGAACCAGTTTATCGCCACAGAGGGACTTCGGTACGGATAAGTGTCACCGCCTCTCCGCGCAATGTAGATTCTCATCACGCCCTTGTGACCGTTTACTTCCACCTTCTCAGTTCTATCGAGAATGACTGCTGGAGCTTGTAACACCTGGGGGTCGCGCCGAGCGGCTGTGGCACGGAGCGGGGTGACGTAGATGGGCGAGGGGCGCCTCAGAGACCAGACGACTGTGATCGTAGCATCGTCCGGACTAGACTTTGGCGTGCGTAGCTCACTGCGGATGTACGTGACCCAGACATCAGCGACGCCCTTCGAGTCCTGTAGCATGCTTGCGTTCAAGAACTCTTCGCCGGTCGGAACGTAGGTAAGCAAGGGCACACGAGGATCCGCTCCCGCCCTGTCTTGAGTGGCCAGGAGAGTCGCATTGGGATGATCATAAGGACTGAACTGCGGCGGCCATTCGAAGTCTTCCCGTCGCGCCGGCCGTTCAATAGTCTCCGGTTGTGGATCCTGAGAGAGAACGAAATCACCCCATCGCTCGGGCCGCGTGCCTGCAGCCCTGTCCCCTGGAAGCGCGGTGGCAGTAGGAGTCTGCGCTGGCTGAGCCGTCGCCGTTGGACCATTTTCTCGACTGCCGCCGCAACCAACAATGACGGAGACGGCAACTAAGAATATGGCGGTCGACCTACTATTCAATCGGCACACGGCGATCTAACCGAACTCGATGCCATCATCGCGGATGGTGGCTCAGAAGGATGCGGTCGACGCGGGAACCGACCCCGGAGCGGACCCGCATATCTCTGAACTGTCGGTGTAAGTATACCATCCAAGCGGCTGCACCAATGCCCAGGAGAACCGCATAATCACGAATTGTTCCGGCCAGGGAGAACCCGGCGTGTTCCGTCATGAGCGAAGGAAGAGACATCACCAGAAAGGCGACATTTCTGAGACTTAACTGCCACCGGCTTCTTGCCGGCAGAATGCGCCCCATGCAGCCGCAATCGCCTGTGACGTTTTTCCTCAGCAAGCTCGCAAGCGTGAACACAGCGATTAGCCCGGCTGCAATACCGCCGATGAGTCGCACGTGAACTCCAGCTAAGAGCAAGATGCCTATGGCGGTCTCCATGAGGCTCATCCCGCACGTTAACACTAAGCGTTGGGTAGGGGATCTGATTCCATATAACGTGAGGGCAAAGGAGAAGGCTGCAGGCCGGCGCGCCTTGTGCAAGCCTGCAGCCAAAAAGACGAAGCCCAATGAGATTCGAGAGACTACGGTAAGCAGATCCACGCGTCACGCCTGTTACGACCGCCAGGGCCGAGCGAGTGTCCGTTGCCCCTTGAGTCCCACGCAAACATGGCGCTTATGTAAGGCTAATTGACTCTGCTGCCCGAATGGCATCGTCTACGCTCAGAAAGTCCGATTGGAAGGACCATAGGACATCGCCCTCCAGCCAGTTTAGCGCCACGCTCGGGACACCAACGCTATAGGTGTCGCCGCGGCCGCCTCTAGCCGAGTATGTCCTCAGGATGGCGCTCTCGCCTTTCAGTTTAATCTTGTCCGTGCGGTCCAGCAGGGCGAGAGGTCCTTTGACCTGAGCGCTCCTCTTGTCGGCCGGAGTGCGTAGAGGAGTGATGCGGATGGGTCGCGGATATCGCCGCGATCTCGAGATAACGATCGTTGCCTCATCTGGCAGGGCCGGTCTAGAGGTTTCTTTCCCAGGTCGTCTGAGGGTGACCGTCCGCAGTTCCGGTCGCAGGTAGGTAGTGCACACCTGGATCCAACCTTTGGCATCCTCGACTACGTGATAACCAAAGAACTGCTCACCTGGGGGCAGCCACTTCAAGACAGGGACACGAGCGTCTGAGCGTGCGCTTGCTTCACTAGTGTAGTGCTTCACGAGCGGATGCTCGAAGACGCTGCCATGGTGTGCCCATGCGAAGTCAGCTCTGCCTGCTGGATGCTCGATCTTGTCGGTAAAGACGTCGCGATCTTGGCCGAGGATGAAGTCACCCCATCGCTCTGGCGGCGTGCCTGCAGCCTTATCGCCAGGAAGTTGCTCAGTTGTCAAGGTCTTCTCCCTTCAGGAATATGCTCGAGAGCCTTTCATGCCCAGCGGTGCTAACGGACGCCACTAGAGCCAAGCATTCCAGTAGACCGTAGCGTTCACGTAGGACCAATCCCCCGGTGAGGGGGTGTCTACGTGGTTCAGCGGTGACGCCTGGTGAAGATGAGAGCCGGTGTAGCAGCCTGCTCTCGTATTGGTGCCGTCGCCGATTGTCGCCGTGAAGCCCGCCATCCCGTAGTTGCCGTTCCCGTACCACGGCTCGATGTGCGACATGTGGTATTCGCCGAACCAGTTCCAGTATTGATCGTGAACGTTGTACCTCTGTGCTCTTTGGTTAGGGTTTATGTCCGAGTCACATGACTGTGGCGTCGAGGAAATCCACCAGATTCCGGCCTCGCCTGTATATGCCTTCGCTGGAAAGACTCCGCACCACTGATCCTGTCCCCAAGAGTTGTCAACGTCGATTGCGCTGTTTGTCCAGGGGCTGTCGTGCCAACTCCGTATCACCTGGCCGTCAGTCCCAGACCTGATGTCCCAGAGCGCAGCTCCCTTGGCCCGGCCGGGAACTGCGAATCGAGCAATGGTTGCGCCAAGCGCTCCTACCAAGGACGCAGCAAGAACACGCCGCCTGGTCAATGCCGGCGTCTTGTCAAGATGTCGTGAACTGTTGGTCACAAAAACCTCCTTTTCCGGTCGATTGTCTTAGCTAATTGGCTTTGCCGGGCTAGTGCGGGAACGCTCTGGTGTGCTGGCGCGAGTATGATCCGCTGGAGCATCAGTGGCAATCAACAATCGTCTACATCGTTGTAGATGGTTGTTGACGACGAGGGGATTACTGGCCGCAACCAGCGTTGGGCTTAACGATGCCTAGATCTATCGCATTAGCTGCGAGTTGAGCCTGGCCCCGTGCGTCGAGCCTGGTCATCATTCTGCCCAAGTAAGTACGAACCGTGCTGTCTGAAATGCCGAGCCGCTCGCCAATTTCCTGACTGTTAAGCCCCTGCAACAATAGGCAGAGCACCTCGCCCTCACGGGGGGTGAGACCAAGGGCACGCGCGCGTTCTTGTACAAGCCTGTAATCCGGCATGACACGAAAGCGGCCGGACGCCGCTTTCGGGACCTCGGGGCGATCATACGCCTCGCGAGCAAGATGTGCGCAAACCCGTTATCGTTCAGGGGACGTTCCGGAGCTAGTCTGGGGCGCCAGCCCTCGGCGCCGTTCTTGGTCGGATTAGCCGCTCGTGCCCGTCTCCCACGTGATCAGAATCTGCCGGCCGTCGGGCAGCGACCGCCGCTGGAAGCCCTCGGCTGTCGAGATGAAGATCTCCGCGAACCTCGACTCGAACACGGCGCGGGCCCGCTCACGATCGCGGAGCGAGATCGTGAGAAACAGCGAATCGACCGCGGCCTCGCGGTTGGGGAGGACCTGGAGGGCGGCGACCTCGCCGGCGGCCGGCGGCTGGACTCGCACGTCCGGCAGGATGCCCAGTTCCCAGAGCACGGGCAGCAGCTCCCGATAGCCCGGCACCGAGGCCAGGTCTTCGTCGTAGACCATGCTGTGCAAACCGGCGCTCATGTTCGGGTTCGGCGTTGCCGAGACATTCATGATCACGCGGCGGTGAGCGGCCGCTGCCAGCTTGCGCAGGAAGGGCTCGATACGCGGCACGAAGTAGGTCACGTGCGCGACGAGGACGACGTCACCTTCGATGCCGTCCGCGTCCATCCAGTCTTTCTGCACGTAGCCCGCGTTCTTGATCCCCGCCTCGGACGCGACAGCTTCGAATTCAGCGCGCATCCCGCCCGAGGGGTCGACGTTCACCAGCTCGCGGCAGCGCAGGGCCAGCGGTAGCCCGAAGCGCCCCGCGCCGCCGCCGGCGTCCACGACCACGTCGTCGGGCCTTACCTGCTCGGCGATCGCCGCGAGCACGCCGGTCAGGGGACGCCGCGGGTCGGCGCGGAACCGCCGCGCCAGCGCGCCCGTCCAGACGTCGTCGCCCGCCTGCTCTCCAAACGAGCGCGCCCGCTGGGCGTTAGAGGCGGCGACCATCGCATCATGGGTTTCAATCGCGGTCACGAGCGTCCTCCGAGCAACGTCCTACCCACCATCCTCCACTACTCCTTCGATGTCCACGGCCACCGGCAGCGCCTCTCGGCCCCAGCTTGTAAGGCTGCCCGAGTACCCCGCGGCGTATTTCTCGACCAGCAGCCGTCGCGCCAGGGCATCCTCCGGTGTCTCTGCCCCGATAGTGCGCGCCAGGCCGCGATAGGTCGTCGCAGCCACGCGCACCGTTACTTCGGGCTTCCGCCCGAGGTTTCGCACCCAATTCGAGCGGTCCCGGCCACCCGAAAGCATGTAGAGTCGATCGCCGTCGACCCCAAACCAGATCTCGATCGTGCGCGGCTTGCCGGTGACGCGCCCGGTCGTGGTGAGATAGCAGAACTGCTCGTTCGAGTCGGGGTGGACAGTCACTGGGGTTAGTTCTAGACGAACTCTAACTACTAACCTCCAGCATCCAATTTCACTTCTGTACCAGCTGCGTCAGCACGCCGCCCGTTGCCATCGGGTGCACGAACACCTGGCCCCGGGCCGGGTTTCCCTCGCCCGGGTCACCAATGAGACGAATGCCCTTGGCGCGCAGTCCAGCGATTGTGGCGTCGAGATTGTCCACCGCCATCGCGACCAGGTATACGCCCTCGCCCGACGCAGCGACGCGTCGGCCCACCGGACCGGTGTCGTTCGTCGGCGACACCAGCTCCACGTAACTCTCGCCTCCGAGGCGGAAATATGCGTTCTTGAAGCCGGCGCCCTGCGGCTCCCCCCGCTCCGTCGCCGTCACGCCATAGATGGCCTCGTAAGCCTTGATGCTCTCCTCCAGGTCTTTCACCGCGATGACAACGTGGTCGACGCCTCTAAACATCGTGAACCTCCCCTCGCTTCTTAGTGGGATGATTCTAACCGCGCGGTTGGCGGGCAACCAGCAACTGACAACAGGCAACCGGGCAGCGTGCTGGGCCTTGTCGCCAGTCGCCGATCGCCGACTGCCGATTGCTTGCTTCTACCCCTGTCTCTTCAGCCGCCCCGTCTTCTTCGCCCACTGCTCGCCGACCGCGAACACCGCGATGCCGCCGGGGACCAGAATGGCGCCGAACAGGACCAGCGTGAGCAGCGTCGACGTCAGGTCCCCGACGCCCTTGCCGTCGATTAGCGCCGCGCGGATGCCGTGGAGGATGTACGTCGCCGGCGAGATCTCCGCGAAGACGCGCAGCCAGGCGGGCAGGACGTCGACGCTGTAATACACGCCCGACACCAGCAGGATCAGCGCCTGGACCATGAAGGACATCTGCGTGCCGCGCTCTGGATACAGCAGCGGCAGCACCCCGGCCAGGATCGCCAACCCCGCGACGCTGACGCTCCCCACCAGGAGGACAACGATCGCCGCCAGCCAGTCGGCCGTGCCCAGGTCGACCGTGAAAAAGGGGATCGCGCAGGCGAAGATCAGCAACGTGCGCACCATCGCGTGCAGCACGCCGAAGACCGACATGCCGATCAGGTGCAACGACCGCGACACCGGCGCCATCAGCGTGTGCTCGATCGTCCCCTCCCAGCGCTCCCAGGTCACGACAAGGCTGATGTCGTCGAGCACCGCCGAGAGGTAGGCCCACACCAGGGTGCCGATCAGGAGGAAGAGGATCAGGTCCGAAATGGCCTTTTCGCTGGCCACTCCCTGGTTGCCGACCTGCTTCGCGATGAACGTGATCGCCAGCGTGTTGACCACGCCGTAAACCAGCCACACCAGCTCCCAGGCCCAGTAGCGCTTCCACAGGTTCGTCTGGCGCTCGATGAACGCCCAGGTCAGGTTGACGGGCCCGAAGTGGGCCCCTCGTTCGAACGTCTGGGGCAGGAGAGTCATATGGCTGCCTCGCTGATCACAAACTACTGATCACTGATTGCTAAATTACTCGTGCTCTTCGTCCTCTTCGATGCTCCTGCCGGTCAGCTCCATGAATACGGTCTCCATCGTGATCGACTCGAGTGGCCTCTCACCCGCGACCTTACGCCGCAGCGCTTCCGGCGTTCCCTCGGCAACGGCGCGGCCCCCGGCCAGGAAGGCGATGCGGTCGCAGAGCAGCTCGGCCTCGGCCATGTCGTGCGTTGTGAGTAGGATCGTGGCGTCGTGCTCGGACTGGACCTCGCGGATGAAGGTCTGCACGTCGTGCTTGCTGCGCGGGTCGAGTCCCGTCGTCGGCTCGTCCAGCAGCATCAGCACCGGCGAGGTCAGAAACGAGCGCGCCACGGCCACCTTCTGCTGCTGGCCGCGCGAAAGGTGGCTCATGGGCTCCAGCGCCTTCTCCCACTCCAGCCCCAGCCGCTCGAGGATTGCGGGCGCGCGCTGCCGGATCTGGCTCCGCGACATGCCGTAGACGCGGCCGAAGAACAGCAGGTTCTCCATCGCCGACATGTTCCGAAAGAACGAGGGGTCGGCGGACACGCGGTTTATCAGCCGTCGCACGCGCATCGCGTCGCGCACCACGTCGAGCCCGAACACCGTGCACCGGCCGCCGTCGGGCAGCAGGAGGGTGCTGATCATCCGGATCAGGGTCGATTTCCCCGACCCGTTGGCGCCGATTACGCCGTAAATCTCGCCGCGCTCGACGTCGAAGCTGATGTCGTCGACGACCCGCACCGGCTCCTCTTCCTTGATCCGGGACCCGAAGACCGGCAGCAGACGGCGAAGGTCGCGCCCGCCCCCGAACGACTTCGTAATCCCGGCGACGCGCAAGGGCATAACACCGTCCCCCGGCCCGGTGCGCTCCCGTCCGCTTACCTCAACTCCCGATTGCCTTGTCGCTAAGCTCATGCTTCCTCTATGCCCGTATGCCCGTACGCCCGTACAAACGAAAACCCACCGGCTTTCCGGTGGGTCGGAGATTCGCGTGCCCTGACTCAACTCAAGTCGGCGCGGACACACTCCTCCCGCCCACACAGATAGCGCCACCGGGGGACTCCCGTCCCGCCGAGTACGCCACCTGGACGAACATAACGTTGCTCATTTGCCTCTCGCGCCGCCGCCGTCTTTATCGACCTGAGCATGATAGCAGGATGGGGGCGGAAATCAATAGCTCGACTCTCAGGTGCCGACGGGAATCCCGACTTCTCCTGCAATCCGACTCCTGAATTCGATCCAGTCCTCGCCGTTACGGCCGAGAACTTGTGCGACGTCGAACCAGGAGTTGGTCGTCGGAGATTCAGCCTTTAGCTTCTCGACGTCAACACCCATCTTGAGGATGATTGTCCAGAAGTCCCGAAAACCCTCATTTCTTGCCTTCTGGTGCGACTTCTCTGCTTCGCCTGCGCGATTGTGCACATTGCTAACGTCTGTTCCGCCTTTGATTTCGACCGCAACTTTATTTCGGAGCGTTCCATCGAAATCTTCTTGGATCCTTATATCTGGGTCGCTCGCAAGTCTAATCGTCACCGTGCGGCCGGAAGCGTTCTTGACGATTAATTGATTTTCAGTGCGACTTTCGACGTACTGCCTGACTATCTCCTCCACGGCGAGAAACGCTTCTACGGTTGCGTGCTGTCCAATGGTTACATTGTTCGCCCCTTGTAGTTGAGAACCCAGGGTTAGGAGGGGAAGTTCTTGAACGTCTCGCTGAGTCATGGCTGGTGAGACTTGACGAACAAGCGCGGACAAGGATGCAGCCATGGCGACACAGAATTCAGGCAACTGTTCGCGCTGTTTATCGCTGACCTTACCGTTCGTCTCCATCGCCTTTAGCCGGGACATGCCGGTTCCGCTCCGATAGAACATCTTTTGGGAAACGCCGAGCATTAGCCGGTAATAGCCAATAAGCGTCGGCTGGGCGAACAACAACCTCGGCGCGGGGAAGACATACTCGTCACGAATTGCCGCCGCCGCCAGGATTCGTTGCACGTCTTCAGGCACCAAGGCCGCGAGTTCAGTCTTCAGTTCACGCGGATCGACACGGGCCAGAGCGGCCGAAAGTGCGTCCACCAACCAAGACTTCTGGGCACCTAACAGGAACTGGTGAAATGCCACCTGCCTGGACGGTGAGAAAACTTGGAAGGTCAAGTCAAATGACAAGCCCGCAGCTCTGCAGCCGTCGATGGGCAATGGCGACGTAGTTCGGATTCAGTTCCACCCCTACTACTCGCCGCCCGAGGCCGAGGGCAACCTCCGCGGTGGTTCCGGAGCCAATGAACGGATCGAGGACCAGGTCACCGGGCTTCGATCCCAGCTGGATGCATTGCTCTACCAACTCTGAAGGAAACGTGGCGAAGTGCGCTTCGGGAAACGCCCTTGTATTTATGTCCCACACCGTCCGCAGGTTGCGCCTGTTCGGCCCTCGTTTCGCGTGCGCGTCGTAGTAGTAGCGTTCACTCTTGCTGAGGAGGAAGACGTACTCGTGGCTCCTCGTCGGCCTATCCTTCACGCTTTCTGGCTGGCAGTTTGGCTTGTGCCAAATGATGTCGGCGCGCAGATACCATCCGGCCTTCTGAAGGGCAAGAGCGAGTCTCCAGGGGATGCCTATTAGGTCTTTGGCCTTCAATCCTTCGGGCGTCGGAGGTCTGATGTCCATCGCGCGAATCGGGTTCTTTTTGTCCGGGGCCCGCCACGTTCGGCCACCAGACGTGTAAGAGTCGCCTATGTTCAACCACAGCGTCCCGTCATCCCGTAGGACTCGTCGAACCTCCTCAAGGACCTCAACAATCCTCTCGGCGTACGACTCCACGGACAATTCCAAGCCAATCTGCCCGTCGATGCCGTAATCGCGAAGTGACCAATAAGGTGGCGACGTTATGCACGTTTGTATGGTCTGGGCCGGCAATTGCTTCAGAACTCGGGCTGCATCTCCCGTAACCACCACAGAAGCCCGAGGGTCGTCGCTAAGGACGGACTCGTACGGTTCGCCTGCTCTGTCCCTGAAGAAGAAGTGGACGACCGGCCTAGATGACGTGCTCAAGCCCTTGAGTGATTCTAGGAGATTTGTCTGCATCGTTTCAACCGAGCCTGAGCTAGTGATCGCACTTTTGTGCTAATGATACGGCCCCTGTCAACACCCTCAAGCCTCCCGCACGGCGTGGCCGCCGAACTGCTGGCGCAAGGCCGCGAGGAGCTTGGCGCCGAAGCTCTCGTCCTGGCGGCTGACGAAGCGCATCATCAGCGACAGCGTGATCACCGGCGCCGGCACGTCGAGGTCGATAGCCTCCGCCACGGTCCAGCGCCCCTCGCCGCTGTCGGCGACCCAGCCCTGGAGTGCCGAGAGGTCCGGGTCCTCCCTCAGTGCCGCCTCAGTGAGGTCGAGAAGCCAGGAGCGCACCACGCTGCCGTGGCGCCAGGTCTCGGCGATCTGGTGCAGGTCGAGCCCGAACTCCGACTTCGCCTTGAGAAGCTCGAAGCCCTCGGCGTAAGCCTGCATCAGCCCGTACTCGATGCCGTTGTGGACCATCTTCACGAAGTGGCCGGCACCCGCCGGGCCGACGTGCGCCCAGCCGCGGTCGGCCGCCGGCGCCAGCGTCTCGAACACTGGCCGCAGCCGCTCGACTGCCTCTTTCTCGCCGCCGATCATCAGGCAGTAGCCCTCGCTCAGGCCCCAGATGCCGCCACTCGTGCCTTCATCGATGAAGTTAAGTCCAGAGTCCTTCAGAAACGCCGCTCTGCGCATCGAGTCCCTGAAGTTGCTGTTCCCGCCATCAACGACGGTGTCGCCAAGCGCCAGCTCCTTCGCCAGCTGGGCGATCGTCCCCTCCGTCGCCTCTCCCGACGGGACCATCACCCACACCGCCCGCGGGCGCGAGAGCTTTCTCGCCAGGTCCCCGAGGCTTCTCGCGCCGACCGCGCCCTGCCGCTCGGCCTCAGCGACCGCCGTCGCATCGACATCGAAGGCCACGACCTTGTGTCCTCCCCTGATCAGGCGCAACGCCATGTTCGCGCCCATGCGGCCAAGACCCACTACCCCAATCTCCATGACGCCCTCCGACCCCCCTGATAACTGAGGACTGACAACTGATTACTTGTCACTTGTTACTTGATTACTCTTGCTTGTATTGTCTCCATCCGGAAGGGGCAGTCCATGATCGGTCTTTTTGTCCAGGGGCGCGACGCGCGCTCGATCGTCGATGCGATCAAGCGGGCGGAGTCCATGAACATACCCGCGGTCTGGCTGACGATGGGCGGCGTCGGCCCCGACTCACCTTCGATCTTCGCCGCCGCGGCCGTCCAGACCGAACGGGTGAAGTTTGGCACCTCGATTATCCCCACCTGGCCGCGCCATCCGCTTTCGATTGCCCAGCAGGCGATCACGCTGGCGAGCCTGGCTCCGGGGCGGTTTCGACTCGGTGTCGGGCCCAGTCACCAGCCGGGAATGGAAGCCGCGTACGGGGTGCGCTGGCGCACGCCTCTCACGCAGCTGCGCGAGTATCTCACCGTTCTCCAGTCGCTGTTCAAAGACGGTAACGTCGACTTCACCGGGAAGTTCGTGACCGCGCGTGCCCGCCTGGCGGCGCCTATGGAGGTTCCCGTTTTGGCCTCCGCTTTGCGCGCCGGGTCCTTCCGGACGTGCGGCGAGCTCGCCGACGGCGCGATCTCCTGGGTCGCGCCCTGGGACTACCTGCGCGACAAGGCCCTGCCCGCGATCAAAGAAGGGGCGGCATCCGCCGGACGCACGCCGCCGCCGCTGATCGCCCACGTCCCCGTGTGCGTCCACGGCGATGCCGGCGAGGCGCGCGCCGCCGCCCGTGAACAGATCGGCTTCTACGCCCGCGTGCCCTTCTACGCCGCCATGTACGCGGCCGCCGGCTTCGACGACGCCCCCGCGGGCCTCAGCGACCGCCTGATCGACGCCCTCGTGCTCCATGGCTCCGAAGAGCGGGTAACCGGTGGCCTGCGCCGCATCCTCGCCCAGGGCGCGGGCGAGATCATCGCCCACCCCATTCTCGCCGGCGGCGACCGCGCGAAGTCACTGACCCGCACCATGGAGACCATTGCCGCGGCCAACCGGGCGTGACCTGGCAAGGGAAGCCGGCATGCTGGGGGTTCCAACCGCTGCTCGACCAGCTGCCAGCCTCGAGGCGCTCGCCTCGTGAGTCGCGCTTAATCCGGGGAGCACACCGATGACCACGTCCACCGAATCCTTCACTGACCAGATGGTCGAAGCCGGCGGCATGCAGGTCCAGCTCGTCAGGGGGGGCCATGGTCCGCCGCTCCTCATCCTCCACAACCAGTTCGGCCACCCGGGCCTGCTCCCCTATCACGGCCGCCTGGCCGAGAAGTTCTCCCTAACAATCCCCTTCCACCCGGGCTTTGGGCGCTCGGAGCGTCCCGACTGGATCTTCGCCTTTCGCGATATCGTCGCGGCTTACGTTCCCATCCTTCGCGACCTGGGACTGGCCGGCGTACCGGTCGTCGGTTTTGGCTTTGGCGCCTGGATCGCGGTCGAGCTCGCGGCCTTCAACCCCTCGCAGTTTTCGAAGCTGGTCCTCGTCAGCGCCCTGGGCATCAAGCCCCGAGAGGGCGAGATCGCCCATTACCTGATCCGCGGCCGTCGCGAGACCGTGGAGAAGTGCTTCTTCAAGAGCGAGGCCGTGCCGGAGTTCCCCGCCCTCTACGGCGGCGAGGACGCTACGCCCGAGCAGCGCGAGTACTGGGAGCAGAACCGCGAGATGGTCGCGCGCGTGGCCTGGAAGCCCCACATGTTCGACATGGCGATGCCCGCGCTGGCGAAGGGCATCCGCATCCCGACCCTTGTCGTGCACGGCCGGGAGGACGAGATCGTTCCCCTCGACGCCGCCGTCCAGTACAGCGAGCTCATTCCCGGCGCGCGCCTCTGCGTCATCGATGAGTGTGGCCATCTCCCCGAGATCGAGAAGCCGGACGAGTTCTTGAACGCCGTGCTACCATTCTTGACCAGCACCTAACAAGCGTGGCAGATCAGTAGTCAGCCTCTGGCCCGATGAGTGAGAATGCCAAGGGCAAGTGCTGGTCACCGGATTCTTGTCGCTGATTACTGACCCCTGAGGACTGATGACTACCGTACAAGCCGTCTGCGTGTCCACGCCGGAGACGCGCGTCGCGAAGAAGCCCGTCGCCGAGGTCATGGTCGGCCTCCTGGGGCTCGAGGGCGACCGTCACGCCGGCCAGACGCGGCTCTCGCCTCGCGGTGTCACCATCCCCAACCGGCGCCAGTGGTCGGCCGTCTCGACCGACGAAGTCGAGGCCTTCTGCAAAGAGCTGGACGTGACCCCCTTCGCTCTTGGTTCGCTGGGCGAGAACGTCCGCCTCAAGGGCATCGCGCTGGCTGACGTGAAGCCGGGCACGATCTTCGAGTTCCCCAGCGGCTGCCGCCTCGAGGTCGTGGGACAGAACGACCCCTGCGAGAAGGCCGCCGCCGAGCTCGCGGCGACATACGGACCCGTCGTCGAGCGCTCCTTCGTCAAAGCGTCCTTCGGCCACCGCGGCGTCATCGGCACCGTGCTGGCGCCCGGTCTGCTGCGCCCGGGCGACGAAGTCACCGTGATAGCGCCGGCGACCGTCGCCACGTCGTCCTGAGACTGACCTCGTCCAGGCTGGACAATGCCCCGGCCTTCAGGCCGGGCGGTATGTCTGCTTACTGACCCGAGGGTCGGAACCGCCTGAGCGCGTCCTGGACCAGGCGCCGGTAGGGGCTCTCGTGGTAGTCCCCGGTGCCGGCGCTTGCCGGAGCGGCTCGCTGGCGCGTGGCGCCTTTGTTGAAAGCGAGATGGACAGATGCTGAGAAGCCCATGCCGTCCAGTGTCTCATTGATGATCATCTTCAGGTCCCGCAGCTGGATCGGGTCTCGCTCCGCCACCCGTTCCGCGTAGGCCAGCGTCTCGCGCTCCAGGTCCTCCAGCGGATAGACGCGGCTCACGAATCCGGCCTCCATCGCTTCGGTGGCCGTGAGGAAACGATGCTCGTATAGCAGCTCCTTGGTCTTCTTCGCGCCCAGCTCCCAGGTCACCGCCCAGTAGTCGGCCGGATACGGCAGGGGCAGAAACAGCGCGTCCTCCGCGGCGAAAACGACGTCCATCGTCGAGGCGATCATCCAGCCGCCGAAGATGCAGTAGCCCTGGACCATGGCGATCGTCGGCTTGGGGATGTTGCGCCAGGACAGGTGGTCCTCGGCGTAGGTGACGCGCGTCCGCTCGTACCGGCTCAGCGCGGTGTCCAGCTCATTCAGGGGCTGCTCGCTCGGACCGGCGTTGGCCATCTGCTTGATGTCATGTCCGGCCGAGAAGTCGCGCCCCTCGCCCGACAGCACGATCACCCGCACCTGGGGGTCCGCACCGGCTCGGTGAAAGGCCTCGTCCAGCTCGCCGAGCAGGAGCCTGTCCTGGGCGTTCTTAACTTCGGGCCGGTTCAGGATGATCCGCGCCACCCGGGCGGGTTGATAGATGATGCGCTCGAAGTCGCCCATGTGTCCCTCCGCGGCCAGTTTGGGAGCTATGTTACCCGCCGTCGAGGTCTGGTCAAGTGGGTTCGCACTCCCGGAGCGCGGGACTGGTGTGCGACGCTAGCCGGCGGCCCTGGAAGGGCGGCGCGGCCCGCTCTTGAGAAGACTCACCTGGCTCTGTAGCGATGAAAGCTCTTCACGGAGGTGCAGCATCTCCGAGAGCACTTCGCCGATCAGGAAATCGTCCGGGATTATCGCGCGCTCGCGTGCTCGTGAGATGGGACTCAGGCGGCGTAGCGACGGCGGCAGACCCTGTATGGCGAAGTAGACCAGCGCCAGACCGCCGATCATGAGCACTGGACCGAGGACGAGGTGGACCATCCGATACCTCCCTGTCCGCCACCACCGGTCGCATCCTAGTAGTGGCGCGGCCCCGGCGCCATCGGGGAATACCCTGATCTAAAGCACCTCCGCTTCGCGGACACCGCCGCGACCCGCAAACTGAGGACTGAAAACTGAGGACTGACGGCTTCGCTCTTAGCGCAAACCTTCGCCGGCCGCGTACTGGCTCGCGCCCAGCGTCTTCGCCCGCGAGACCGCGATTGACGCCCGCCGCACCAGGTCGCTCCCCGAACCCTTCAAGCTCTTACTGGCGGCGATGCCGAAGGTGAGCTGGAAGTGACGCAGGCCGGGCTCCTCTGATAGCCAGGCACGGGCGTCGCGCTTCAGCCGGTCGGCGATCCTTTCCAGCGTTCCAGAGGGTTCTGAGTCCCAGATGACGAGCGCGACGTGTCTCCCCGAGCGGATCGTATTAAAGCCGGGCTGAAGATGGTGCTCGAGGAGCTCCTCGACCACCGTCAAAACGCGATGTTTGTCGGCTAACCCCTCCCCGGACGAGCCCAGGATCGAGCCCACTTCGACGATCATCAGGCCGACCGGGCCGTGAACGTGGTGTGTCCGCCGCAGCTCCGCCTCGATCTGGCGCGCCAGGATCGGCTCAGTGATCGACGGCGCCATCTTTCGGTCCGGTGAGCCGGACTTGACGCCGTCGCCATGATCGCGAGCGATTACGGCCGCGCCCGCCGCCAGTATCGCGGCCAGCGACAGGAGGAATAGTAGCCATGAGTCGCTATAGCCGGCTCCTGTCGTCAGCGCCCGCAGGTGGAACGACAGCACCAGCGTCCAGAAGGCCGCGAAGAGAAGTCTGCTACGAGATTGCCGGGTTTCTCCGAGTCCGAAGAGCATTGCCATCACCACCGGATAGCGTTCTCGCTCTTAGATTCGGCCGCGCCGGGTGGTTTGAGAAGGCCTGAGGAGGCTAAGCCAGGGGCCCCGTGATTCGGCCCTCGACATACAGCTCCACGAGGGCGTTCAGGAGAGCGCGCTCGACTTCCGCCGGATGGTCGCGGGTCAGCCGCGCGACCATCTGGCCGACGGCGGTGGCCCCGTCGGCCAGACCCGCCGCCGCCGCCACCAGGCCGTCGACCGGCGTCCCCAGCCTCTGGCCGGGCGCCGAGATCGCGTATCCCCAGGCCAGCTCTCCGTCCCGTACTTCCGGCTGCTTCTGGAGGCGCGCGCCGCCGGCAAGACGGGGGCGCCAGTCCATCAGGACCTGACGGCCCGGTTGCGTCTGCGCCATGGCCGCTATCTGTTCCTCGCGCTTGCCGCGGGCGCTCTCCACGACCTGGACCTCGTTCAGGAAGTCGGCCGGCGCCTCCCCGCTCTCGATCACCACGCGTTCGTAACCGCGAGCTGGCCGCCCCGCGATCGCCCGGATGAAGGCCTCCCGCGGCGAGACGTCGTCGCCCAGCTGAGCGCCCATGATCCGGCGTGCTTCCCAGAAGTAGGACTCCATCGTCCGGTTCGTGGAGTAAAACAGCTTGGCCATGTCGCGAAAGCCGCCGTACTCCTGGTAATACTGGTCGCGGTAGAAGAGCGCGCCCGCCCGCCCTAGTCCCTCGTCCTTCAATGCCGTGGTGACGTAGGCGGCGGCCAGGGCTCCGGCCATAACCGCCAGGTGGATCCCTGACGAAAACAGGGGGTCGATGAAGCAGGCCGCGTCGCCCACCAGGATCCAGCCGTCGCCGGCCACCTCGTCCGAGATGTAAGACCAATCCTTGACCGCGACCGGGCCATGCACCAGGCGGGCGTCGCGCAGCATGCCGGCCGTCAGGGGCGCCGCGGCGATCTGCTTCTCCAGGAAACGCCGCAGCCCCAGGCGGCGGACACCGTCCTGGCCGCGGGCGGCGTCGACCACCGCCCCCACACTCATCCAGCCCGTGTGCAGCGGGATGCTCCAGAGCCAGCCGTCCGGATAGGACTCGATGAAAAGGTTGTTCTCGTTCGGCGACGGCAGCCGCTCCGAATCCTCGTAGTAGGCGTAAACGGCCATATTTCGGAAGAAATCGTCCCAGCGGCGCAGGCCGCGCGCGTGACCGAGCAGCGCTGCCTGGCCGCTCGCGTCGACTACGAATTTCGCCTGTGCCGACTGCTCGACGCCGTCCTCGGCCCGGAAGCGGGCGCCAACCGCGCGGCCGTTCTCGAACACGACTTCGGTCACGCGATGGCCCTCGCGGGCATCGACGCCGTTGGCGCGGGCGTTCTCGAGCAGGATCTGGTCGAATTTCGCCCGCCACACCTGGTAAGTGTGGGGCCAGCGCTTGTTGGTCTCGCGGAAATACCAGCTCCAGGGCCGCTGCTCCCTGCCCCAGAGCATCGTCGCGCCCCACTTGTGCAGAAAGCCCGCCTCCTCGACGGCCGGCAGCACCCCGAGCCAGTCCAGGAAGGGCATGCTCGCGGGCAGGAGCGACTCGCCGATGTGCTCGCGCGGAAAGCGCTCGCGCTCCAGCAGAAGGACGTTATGGCCCTTCTGGGCCAGGGCGGTCGCGGCCGTGCTGCCGCCGGGCCCGCCGCCGATAACGAGCACGTCAGGATCGCGAACCCGGCCGTCCTGGGCTCGAGAGCCCAATAACGCGCTCACGGTCGCGCCCTGCTGTTCATCGAAGGACGAAAGCGCACTATTTCCATCCTGGAAGGACGAAAGCGTACTATTTCCATCCTGAGCGTGTCGAAGGACGCAGGCGTCGGTCCTTCGACACGCTCAGGATGGACTCTACATACGGCGTGTACCAGTCGAAATCAGCGCTCGACGCTCTTACGCCGGCTGTTCGACCCTCTTCCCCGTCGCCGGGTCGACCTCGTAGGGGCTGAACAGCTCCAGCTCTTGGCCCATCTCGCGCACGGCCGGGATCACCTCCTGGCCGAAGAGGCGAATGGAGCGCATCGCGTCGTCGTGGTCCATCGCCCCATCACCGTCCCAGAAGAAGATCGTGCCCGGTCGCAGCGTCTCGAGGACGTGACGGATCTTCGGCAGCACGGTCTTGGGCGTGCCCGTGATAATGCTAAAGCTCTGCAGCTGCCGGTCGTAGGCGGCGGCGCGCTGAGCTTCGCGATCGACGGCCGTAGTTTCCGGCTGCGGCGCCTCCGACTGGGGCCCGGCCGCGGCGGCGCGCCCGGCCGGCAGGCCCGCGGACGCGCCCGTGGGCAGCCGCTCGGCGGCCGCTCGCGAAGTGAAGCCCGGCAGGCCCATGATCGCCGGCGACACGTTGCCCTCGTTGCCAACCAGGAAGGGGTTGCTCGGCCCCTGGATGAACTTCTTGCCCGTCTCGTAGGCAAGCTCCTCGGTCTCGTCGACGTGCACCTTGAACAGGTAACCGAGGTTCTGCGAACCCGACTTATAGTCGTTCTCCTCTGCGATCTGGTGGTATAGCTCGAACGACTTCCGCGTCGCCTCCATATCGGTGGCGAGCATGATGTAGGGCAAGCGCCGCTCGGCCGCCCAGCGCATGGTGTTGACGCTTACCGTGCCCGGTATCCAGATCGGCGGATGCGGCTGCTGGTAGGGCCGGCACCAGGGGTTCACGTAGAGGTAGTGGTAGTGCTTGCCCTCCCACCGGAACGGCCCCGGCGTCGTCCAGGCCTTGACCACAAAATCGTGCGCTTCCTGGAAGCGCTCGAAGTTAAAGGGTGGCACCATGTTGTGGGCAACGGTCTCGCGGGCGGTGCCGCGCACCCACCCCGTTACCAGGCGGCCGTGCGAGATCATGTCGATCATCGCCAGCTGCTCCGCCAGCCACAGGGGGTCGTCCCACAGGGGCAGGACGTTGCCGAGGAGGACAATCTTCGCCTTCTTCGTTATTCGCGCCAGGATCGAGGCTTCGACGTTGACCACGCCGCCCATGCAGAACGGCGTCGAGTGGTGCTCGTTGAGCATCAGCCCGTCGAAGCCCGCCTCTTCGGCGTAGAGCTTCTCGTCCAGGTAGCGGTCGTAAAGGTCGGCGCCGATCTTGGGGTCGTAGGTGGCATTGCTCAGGCTGAGGTCGTAGATCGGCCGCCCCGTGGCCCCAAAGTAGCCCGAGCCCGGGTCTTGGTACGGCCGCTCCGTGAAATAGCCGATGAACATATCAGCCTCCGGTGAGCGCGGGCCGGCCATCCACTTTGCGTCAAGGGCGGCCGGACACCGGATCGTTGCATCTGACCACGTCAAAGTCAACCGAGCTGGGTGTCTCGGGTGATTGCCGAGAGGAGAGAGAGCAGTAGGCTCACTCGTTGGTGCTAAACGACGAGTGAGCCTGCATGCCGGCCGTGGAAGCCACGATCACCCTGACTATGCCGGCCCTTCTGTCAGGGCCGCACTGCCTACTTCACCAGGGCGATTGCCGTCGCAGTGGCCCCTCCGTAATAAGAGATTCTGGCCGTGCCCGGCATGTTGACGGACGCTTCGACGAAGCGGACTTCAATGTCGCATTTGTTCCCACCGGCGCAATCGTTCCATGTGCCTTCCCAGAACACGATGGCGAATGACTTCACATGGATACTGTTGCTGCCGCCGGAGCTCCACATGCCGTCGACGATGGGAATTATCCAGAGGCGCTCAGAGAGTGCTGTATAAGCCTCCCGCCACGGGTTGCAGTCTGGGTTTATCCTCTCTCCCGCCCCGGTCCCTGTGACCACTTCCGCCCAGGTATCACAGTTGGAAGGCGTGTTGGCCTGCACATACTTCAGGCCCTCCTTCAGGTTTCCTAGCTGATTACCGGTCAGCGTGCTGAACAGGTAGTCCGTGCACCCGGGAACGGAGTCTGCGCAGATATTGGACACAGATCCGTGCTTGATGGCTTCGCCGAACTCGTTACCACCCGAACCGTCGAGCGTCAGGTCACCAAAGTTGCCTTGGAAGGCGTCACAGTTGCGCGTCGTGTCCGAATCATGCTTGAGCACGATCGTGTCGCCGAAGTTGAGCAGGGCCACGCAGTTGTCCTCGAGGCCGAAAGGTCTCGCTCCGCCCAGACCGCCGATAGCAAACTTCCGAGCCGTCGCGCAGGCGTGAATGTCCCCGCCGTCGTAACCGATAACCCGGGCGAGGAACGATGCCTGATAGCGAGTGATCCGCACGGTGATCAGGTCGTGATTCGCGGACGTCCCACCGTCGCAATCGACGCCGAACTGGATCGCCGCTTCGCCGGAGCTGACGGTGTTTGATGTTCCCAGCGACCGCGCCACGGTGTCCGCGGTCGGCTCGCAGCTCGATGCGCCGCAAAGCTCCTGGGCGCCCGCGAGCGCCATCGCGTCGGCATCCTTTTGGATATCAGTGCGTGTGTGCACGATGAAGCCGGTGTCGATCGCCAGCGCCGCGAAACCGAGGACGACCGCCAGGAACAGCGCCGCGAAGACCAGCATCTGCCCGCGCTCTGAGGTGCGCTTGAGAGTTTCGACCAGTGCCTTCATCTTATTCGAGCCTCATTACCGCTGTTGCCTGTATTGCCAGTGGGCTCGGGAGGCTGCCACCGGTGAACGTGGAAACCAAACTGCCCAGCGGCGTGATGTAGTTGTAGCTGTAGGTCACGCCGACCGTCACGTTGGTGCCTGACGCGCCTTTCGCATTGGTAACGCTCACGTTGCTCGTCGTTAGGAGGCCCGCCGAACGGTCGACCACCGCGGTCTTGATTGCGTCGGAGCTAGACCCCACCACGCCTACGCGGGCGCCCTCGCGGGCGGCGTTCGTCGAGATGACGTAGGCGCGCAACGCCCAGCCGAAGTCGATCGCGGCGAGGGTGATGATCAGGAATATGGGTAGAACGAGCGCGAATTCGACAAGGCTCTGGCCGCGCTCGCGGCGGCGTGACCTTCTCCCGGGAGATAGCTGCCGTTTCTCCGCCATGAGGGATGCTCCTTAATCCTCCCGAGCATCCCTTCTCGACAGAATCCGTGTGTCTGAACGTCGGCGGTTCTAGTCCCCTCGCCGCCGCTGGCGCCGGACCCACCGAATCCGTGCGCGCCCTCTATTCGAACGCGCACCGGCGGCCGTCGTTACCGTGCCGCCGGGCGGGAACCTTCGCTCTCAATATCGGCGGGTCGGGGGAGTTCCTGTAGTGGTTACCCCCAACATCGCGAGCGCCGCCCGCTCGTCTCAGGCGATCGTCGACCTCACCGAGTTCCCGGTCCCGCGCGGCTCGCGGCCACGAAGGTCCAGGTCGAGCTACTTCTTTGGCGGCGTGGCCGTTCGGACAGGCGTGGTCGTCTTTGTTGGCGTCTTGACTGGCTTCGTCGCGGTCGCTGTCGGCTTCGGACTTGGCGTCGATGTTGCCGTGGGTGACGGCGTCTCCCGCTCTACGGGAGCTGAAGGGGGTACCGGCGTGGGCGTCGGCGGGTTGGGCAGCGTGGCCAGCGTCGTCAGACTCAGAGGGCAACTTAAACTCTTCTCTGTCCCGCCCTTGGCGAAAGTCACCTTGAGTGCGAAGTCAACCGTTGCTCCCGACGCTACCGGGGCCGGCGGCACCGTGAGCGTTACCTGGAGCGGTCCGGTGGTCGCGGCATCAATCTCAGGGAAATACACGGTGGCCGCCGCGACGACGCTAACTCGCACGATCCGGTAGTCTGTGAGGCTTGGCGACAGGAAGCTCAGGCTGACGGTCGAAGCCGGGCCGATGGCGATCGGCGCCGCCGCCTTGCAGCTCGTCGTGACCCCACCGCTGGCGTACGGACTCTCCTCCACAGGCAGGTAGCGCAGAGGATCGACCGGTCGGTCGCGCTCGCGGACCTCGAAGTGAAGGCGCTTGGCCGTGGCGCCGGCCGTGGGTCCGCCGAGACCGAGTACGCCACCCTGCTCCAGCTTCTGGTCCTCGGCCACCAGGATTTTCGCGAGGAACCCGTACAGGGTGGTCGTGTCGTTGCCGTGATCGATAATCACGAAGTTCCCGTATTTTCCCTGACTACCGACGATCGCAACCCTCCCCGCCGCGCTTGCCCAAATGGGTGAGTCGCTTCTCGAGTCGAGAGCGATGTCGATGCCGTCAAGGCCCGGTTCGATATAGGTGGTGATCTTTCCGCGCGCGGGCCATGCGAAGAGGCTCATGCGGATTACGTTCACCGCGGAGCCCACGTCCTCGGGGACCGCGGTCTCGAGGCGGGCGGCCGGCGGCGCCGCACCCTGCGTGCCGGAGGCGTCGGGAGGCGAGCCCGCGTCAGACGAAGAGCCAGTCCAAGGCCTGAGAACGAGAATGGCGGCAATCAGGACGACCGCAAAGCCTGCCCCGGCAGCAATTAGGCGCCCCCGTCCGGAGCCGGAGACAGCGTGCCTCGCCGGTGGATTACGCCGCGCCCGCGTCTTCCACAGCAAGTAGCCGGCGCGAGCGCGAATCTCGTTGAACAAAACGAACAGCCGGAAAATCAAAGTCGATCGCCCCTATTTCACATGACCGGCCGCGAGGTCGTTGTTTGAGAAGATGCCACCGGCACTAGCCGTTCTCCGGACTCCGTGGAACAGGCGTTTGAGGCTCACGTCCGGCGCTTGAGGTGTGCCGAAGCCAGACCCTCGTGTCGCACCGATGAGCTTCTCCCACTAATTTTCGACCGGTGAGCAGCAAAGCAAGAGATGTCCGCGCGGCTCGTCTGCGCGGAGGAAGCCTTATTCCAGCGATTCTTTGAACCTTGGGCTGATCTCAGCCGCGCCCGGGGACGGACGGCCCGTCTCCTGCCCCGGCGATTTGCCTCTGCTACAGTGATGGAGCCATGCTCGCGAGCCGCGTTTGGCCGGCGCTGGCCGCAATCGCCGCGCTGGCGTCGGCCTGTGGTCAAGGGGGCGGCGTCCAAACGGCGTCCCCCGCCGCTACGAGGACCGGCGCGCTCCCGGCCGCGACGGACGCATCTCCCCGGCCGTCTATCCAGCTCATCGTCGACGTGGTCGAGTTCGCCGTCCCGCGAGGGTCTCGCCCTCATGACGTGGCGCCCGCGCCCGATGGCCGTGTTTGGTATACGGCGCAGGCGACGGGCGAGCTGGGCGTAGTCGATCCGAAGACCGGCGCGACCCACCACATCTCGCTCGGCCGCGGCTCGGCGCCCCACGGCGTAATCGTCGGCCCCGACGGCGCCGCCTGGATCACAGACGGCGGCCTCAACGCCATAGTACGCGTCGACCCGGTTACCGAGGCCGTCTCCGTGTTCCCGCTGCCTCCCGGCCGCTCCAATGCCAACCTCAACACCGCCGCCTTCGACGGCAACGGTGTGCTCTGGTTCACCGGCCAGGGCGGCGTCTACGGCCGCCTCGATCCGAAGAAGGGCGTCGTGGAGGCCTTTGCCGCCCCCCTCGGGCCGGGACCGTACGGAATCACGTCAACGCCGGCCGGCGCGATCTTCTACGCCTCCCTGGCCGGAAGCCACATCGCCTCCGTCGACGGCGAGACCGCCGCCGCTTCCGTCATCCGGCCGCCCACCGCTGGCCAGGGCGCGCGGCGCGTATGGAGCGACTCGAAGGGACGTATCTGGGTTAGCGAGTGGAACGCCGGCCAGGTCGGCCTTTACGACCCCTCCGCCCGCGCCTGGCGCGAGTGGCGCCTGCCCGGCGCCAATCCCATGGCCTACGCCGTCTACGTTGACGATCAGGATATGGTCTGGCTCAGCGACTTCGGCGGCAACGCGCTCGTCCGCTTCGACCCTGGCAGCGAGCAGTTCCAGGTTGTGCCCCTGCCCAGCGCCAACGGCAGCGTGCGCCAGATCCTGGGCCGCCCGGGAGAAGTCTGGGCCGCAGAGTCCGCCGCCGACAAGCTCATCCGGGTCCGCACGAAGACCGAGTAAGCGACCGCTCCGAGCAAGCCTCGGGCAACATAGGGGCCGAGGCTTACGTAGCCGAGGCTTGCCGATCTCTAAGTACCGGAGGCTTGCCAGCCTCGGCGGCTGGTCCGAAGACAGCTTGATCCCCTCTCCCCCGCTGGGGAGAGGGTTAGGGAGAGGGGTCTGCCAACGCCTCGAAGATGACGTTGAGCACAGCGTCAGTCTCAAGCATCGTCTCCAGGTTGTAGAAGCGCAGCACCCTCAAACCATATCTCTCCAGGTAGCGAGTCCGCTGCGCATCCCGCGATACGGTCTTGGTCTCGAGGTGCTGCCCGCCATCCACCTCGACAACCAACCGCGCCCTGGCGCAATAGAAGTCGAGAATGTAAGGGCCGAACGGGTGCTGTCGACGGAACTTGTACCCCGCGAGCCCATGGCGGCGCAGGTTGTACCAGAGCCGCGCCTCAGCGTCCGTTGACGCGCGTCGCACCCTCTCCCTACCCCTCTCCCCGCGAGGGAGAGGGGATCTGCATAGTTGCCAATAGGTTGTCGAACGTTTTGCGCCGCCGTGTAGGCGTATCTCCAGACCCAAGAATCGCAGCGCTCGTTTGCCGCCAGAGTACTAGACTTTAAGTAGCCGAGGCTTTCCAGCCTCGGCGGTTAGGCGCGCACTCCAGCGAGGGTAGCGCGCGCACTCTTCACAGGCCCAGCGCCAGGCCCTCACCGCGGAGGTCGGACGCCATCGCCCAGCCGCCGCCCGCCAGGGATGCGATGACCTGACTGCAGGCGCGCACGCCCCACGCCCCCGCGTTCTGGATCACGTGGCCGCGGCGCGCCAGCTCGGCTGCGACATCGTCGCCGATCCGGCTCTCCAGGTTCAGACGGCCGCCGGACTGCGTCGCCCAGCGCGGCGAGTCCACCGCCGTCGCGAGGTCGAAGCCGTGATCGATCACCGCCGAGATCACCTGAAGGTTGGTCTGGACCTGAAAGTCCGCTCCCGGAGTGCCTCCCCCTAGCACAAGCTCGCCGTCGCGGACGCAGAGGAAATTGTTCAGCGTATGAATGGTGCGCTTGTTTGGCTCCAGGCGGTTCGGGCTTGCCGGGTCGAGGTGGAAGCCGGTCATGCGGTTGTTCATGACGATGCCCGTGCCGGGGATGGCGAAGCGGCTCCCCCAGACCGCGAAGACGCTCTGGATATAGCAGACCGCCATCTCCGGGTCGGCGACGACAAAAGAGGTCGTGTCGCTCGAAATGGGCACCCCTCCCGCGGCCGAAGCCCGGCGGAGGTCGATCCTCCGGGCCAGGTCCGCGGCGTGCTCCGGCGAGAGGAGCCAGTCGACGTCCACCGTCTCGAACTCGGGGTCGGCTCCGTACTTCCTCACGTCTTCGAACGCGAGCCGCGTTGCTTCCACCATCACGTGGACCGAATCTGGTTGCAAGAACCCCCACTCCCCGATCGGAAACCGGTCGGCCACATTCAAGGCCTGCAGCAGGATCAGCCCCTGGGACGGCAACGCCTGCTCGTACACGGTGCAACCCCGGTAAGAGCTCACCAGCGGCTCGTGCCAGTGCGCTGTCGGCTTCGAGAGGTCGTCGCGGTCCAGGAGCCCTCCGGTCGCGCGCATCGCGTTCTCGATCGCCAGGGCCGTCCGGCCGCTGTAGAACCCCACGCGCCCTTCCGCGCCCGTCCGCCGCAGGGTATCGGCCAGCTCCGGTTGCCGGAGGACTTCCCCGGCCGCGTAGGGGATCTCGCCGCTCTTCCAGAACAGGCGCCGAAGCTCCGCGTCGCCCTCGCGCAGGAGCGGCATCGCCGCAGACAGGTGAAGCGATGCCGGGAAGCCATCCTCGGCGAAGCCGATCGCCGGCGCCAGCAACTCCGGCAGGGGCCTCGACCCGTGGCGGCCCTGCAGCTCCACCCATGAGTCGACGATGCCCGGCACTGTGCTCGCCCGCGGCCCCCGCCCTGGGATGCCCTCCGGGAAAAGCTCGCGCGTCGCCCGGCCCGGCGCTCGCCCGCCGGCGTTGAGGCACTCCACGGCGCCCGTGTGCCGGTCCCAGACCAGCGCGAAAGCGTCACCGCCCAGCTGCGTCCTGTTCGGCTTCGTCACGCAGTTGACAGCCGCCGCCGCGATCGTCGCGTCCACGGCGTTGCCGCCGCTGTGGAGCACGTCCATGGCGGTCAGGGAAGCCAGCGGGTGGTCGGCTGCGACGGCGTACCGGCGCCCGAAAACGGGCCCGCGCCGCGGCGCCGCAACACCGGGTATCGCCGCGACCGGCGGTGCGATCCCGGGCTCGCTATCTCGTTCAGACGTCATCGGTCTATCTCATAGCTTGCCGCTCCCCTCTCCCCTTGTGGGAGAGGGGCCGGGGGAGAGGTCCCCCGGCCCCGCCATCATCTGGGCGCCTTCCACGTCTGTCAACCAAATCGCGCCTGCTATGATCGCCTCGCCATGGCCGAGACCGTGAGCGACCTCCTCAGCGCCGGCGACCGCGCCGCGCCGGCGATACTCGCGCCCGCGGGTCCCGTCCTGACCTTCGCCCGCGTCCGGAACCAGGTCGGTCGCCTTGCCGGCCAGCTCCGCGCCCTGGGCATAGGCGCCGGCGACCGGGTCGCGATCGTTCTGCCGAACGGCCCCGACATGGCGTTGACGTTCCTCGCCGTCGCGGCGGCGGCCACTGCCGCTCCCCTCAATCCGGCGTACACCGAAGAAGAGTTCCGCTTCTGTCTCGACGACCTTGCCGTCAAGGCCCTGATCACGCTCCCCGGCGATGCTTCCTCCGCTCGGGCCGCGCTGTCCGCGGACGCTCTCCACCTCACCCTCCAGGGCGAGCCGGGCGACCTGCGCCTGGCCGTCAACGGCACGGCGCCGCGGGCCCGCGAGCCCGCCTTTGCCGCTCCCGACGACGTCGCCCTCGTCTTGCACACCTCGGGCACAACCGCGCGGCCCAAGATCGTGCCCCTCACCAACCGCAACCTCGCGGTGTCCGCCGGCAACATCCTGCGTTCCCTGGCCTTAACGCCGGCCGACCGCTGTCTCAACGTCATGCCCCTGTTCCATATACATGGCCTCGTCGCCGGTCTCCTGTCCTCGCTCGCCGCTGGCGCTTCCGTCGCCTGCACGCCGGGCTTCGACGCTTTCCGCTTCTTCCCCTGGCTCGACGACTTTGGGCCCACCTGGTACACGGCCGTGCCCAGCATGCACCAGATCGTGCTCGCACGCGCCGAGCGGGGGGCCGAGGCCATCAAGCGCAACCGCCTCCGCTTCCTGCGTTCCTCTTCGGCCGCGCTTCCACCTGTGCTGCTGGAGCGAATGGAGGGCGTTTTCGACGCGCCCATGATCGAGGCCTATGGCATGACCGAGGCCGCCCACCAGATGGCCGCGAACCCCCTCCCGCCCGGCCTGCGCAAGGCCGGTTCCGTCGGTCCCGGCGCCGGGGTCGAGGTCGGGATCATCACCGAGCACGGCAGGCTTGCCGCCTCCGGGGCACGGGGCGAGGTGGTCATAAAGGGCGCCAACGTAACCGCCGGCTACGCCAACAATCCCGAGGCCAACGCCTCCGCGTTCTTAGACGGCTGGTTCCGGACCGGTGACGAAGGATTCAAGGACGGGGACGGCTACCTGTATCTGACCGGCCGCCTCAAGGAGATCATCAACCGTGGTGGCGAGAAGGTCAGCCCGCGCGAGGTCGACGAGGTGCTCCTCCAGCACCCGGCCGTCGCCCAGGCCGTCGCTTTCGCCCTGCCCCACGACCACCTCGGCGAGGAGGTTGCCGCCGCCGTTGTCTTGCGCCCCGGCGCCTCCGCCGACGAGCGCGAGCTGCGCCAGCACGCAGCCCGCCACCTCGCCGGCTTCAAGGTCCCCCGTACCATCGTCATCGTCGACGATATCCCCAAAGGCCCCACCGGCAAGGTCCAGCGCATCGGCCTGGCGGAGAAGCTGGGATTGGGGACCGGGAAGAGGGAGCAGGGGGCAAGGAGCTGAGTTTGCATCGCACCTCGGCCCATCGCGAGGAGCCGGATGGCGACGAAGCAATCTCGGCCATGAGGCCGAATCCTGGGTGGGCCCTTGCGGGACGGCTCTGTGGCCCGAAGTTGCCACGGCCGCTCAACGCAGCCTCGCAATGGTGCGGCTCTTCCCTGCCTTGGGGTGGCCTGCATCTGGCCATGCGCCCCTCGCGATGAGAATCGCCGTTTTCGGCGCCGGCGCCATCGGCGCTTACCTCGGCCTCTACCTCACACTCGCCGGCGAAGACGTCACCCTGATCGCCCGCGGGCCGCACCTCGAAGCGATGCGACGCGACGGCGTGCGCCTTCGCGGCGACGGCGAAGAGAAAGTGGCGCGCCCGCGCTGCGTCGGCGACAGCCGCGAAGCAGGGCCCCAGGACTGCGTGATTCTTGCCCTCAAGGCCCAGTCCGTATCTAGCGCGGTCCAGGCCGTCCTGCCCCTGTTGGGTCCGGAGACTCCGGTCGTGACCGCCCAGAACGGGGTGCCCTGGTGGTACTTCTTTAGGCTGCCCGGTCCCTGGGAGGGGCGCCGCCTTGAGTCCGTCGACCCCGGCGGCCTGATCTGGGACTCCATCGGTCCCCGACGCGCGATCGGCTGCGTCGTCTATCCCGCCTGCGAGATCGTCGAGCCCGGCGTCATCCGCCACCTCGAGGGCGACCGCTTCACGCTGGGCGAGCCCGACGGCTCGCGTTCTGAGCGCGTGTCCGAGATCGCCCGCGTCCTGATCAGGTCCGGCCTCAAGGCGCCGGTGCGCCGCCGCATCCGCAACGAGATCTGGGTGAAGCTCTGGGGCAACGTCGCCTTCAACCCGATCAGTGCTCTCACCCGTGCCACGCTCGAGGACATCTGCCGCGACGCGGACACGCGGGCCTATGTTCGCGCCGTGATGCTCGAGGTCGAGGAGGTGGCCCGGGCCCTGGGGGAGGAGATGCCGATCGGCGTCGAGGCCCGCATCCAGGGCGCCGAAAACGTAGGCGCCCACAAGACCTCGATGCTCCAGGACCTGGAGCAGGGACGCCCGCTGGAAATCGAAGCCATCGTCGGCGCCGTCGTCGAGCTCGCCCGCATCACCGCTGTCCCCACCCCTAACCTCGACGGCCTCTACGGCATGGTGCGGCTGTTGGCCAGTTCAGTCGGTCCGTGATGGCTCATCTCGTCATCCCCTTCCTCCCGGGAGAGGGTTAGGTGAGGGGCGACACCCGCCGCCATCCCCTCTCCCTCTGGGAGAGGGTGGGGTGAGGGGCGACACCCGCCGTCATCCCCTCTCCCTCTGGGAGAGGGTTAGGGTGAGGGCGACACCCCGCTTTCGAGACAGGACGGCGTCAGTCGATAAGCTCGTAAGCCGGGAAGGTCAGGAACTCCACGAACTCCCGGCCCAGCGCCACCTGGTCGAATAGCGATCGCGCCTGCTCCAGTGTCTCTCCGGCGGCGTCGCCCATAGCCGCCCGCAGGCGCGCTATCTCCTCTTTCTCAATCTCGCGCACTCGCTCGGCGGTGATCGGAGTGCCGTCGTCGAGGTGTGCTCCGTGGTTCAACCACTGCCAGACCTGGGAGCGCGAAATCTCCGCGGTGGCCACGTCTTCCATCAGGTTGTTGATCGCCGCCGCGCCGGTACCCCTGAGCCAGGAGTCGATGTACTGAATAGCCACCCCGACGTTGCCGCGCAGGCCGGCCTCCGTGACCCTGGGTTCGACGCCGCCCACGCCCAGCAGGTCGGCCGCCGACACGCTCACATCCTCTCGCTTGCGGTCGACCTGGTTGGGCCGCGCCCCGAGGACCGCATCGAAGACCTCCATAGCCACTGGCACCAGGTCCGGGTGCGCGACCCAGGTGCCGTCGAAGCCGTCGTTCGCTTCTCGCAGCTTGTCCTCGCGCACCCGCGCCACCGCCGCCTCCGTCACAGCCGCATCCCGCCGGTTGGGGATGAACGCGGCCATGCCGCCGATCGCGTGCGCGCCGCGCCCGTGGCACGTTTTCACCAGGAGTTCTGTGTAGGCGCGCATGAACGGCACCGTCATCGTCACGGCCGCGCGGTCAGGGGTTAGCATGTCGCCCCGCGCGTGGAACTTCTTGATCAGGCTGA
>CAYRCD010000022.1:0-34454 GCA_964422735.1 uncultured Dehalococcoidia bacterium
ACACGAGATCAGCCGTCGATCCCTCCAACCAGTCCTTTTTTCAGCACCCTGCTAGTAATACTATCGACACTCTTGTCCGCGAATCAAGGGTCTTAGTGCACAAGTGCGAAATTGAGGGGCCTACGCCCCTGATTGCCGACTGCCGACGGCCGACGGCTACGTCAAAACGCGTCGGCGCAGAAGGGTGCGTACTTCGTGCGCAGGGCCGCATCCCAGCGCGGGAGGGCGCGGGCGTCGTGCGCATCGAGGCGGCCCATGCGCGCGGCCCGTGTGGCCGTTAGCTGGCCGAAAATGAGCATGGCCAGGGTATTGATATCGAGGCTGAGGTCGGGCGCCGAGGTCAGGGTGCGGGCGCCGCGCGCCGAAGTCGCGCGGGCGCCGGCCAGGCGCACGGCTTCCGCCTCGGCGCCGGTCTGGAGCTGCCAGAGCCCCGCGTTCCAGGGCGCCATGGCGTCGACGACCTCGAAGCGCAGCACCGCCTCTTCCGGATACGGCCGCGCCTGAAGCGCGCCGGGAACGTCGATGATGCGGGCGAGGAGGCCGTCACGCGCGGTCGCCTGCAGCATGCGCGGTTCGAGAACCATGTGCGGCAGGGGGTCGTCGGGCGGCGCGCTGCCCCAGGTGATCGCTCGCACGAGGTGGAAGCCGGCGAGCGTCTCCCAGATCGCGCGATAGGCGGCGGGCGTCAGCCAGACCAGGTCGTGGACCGCGAGCGACTGTGGCGGTCCAGGGCCCTCGAAACGGCCGCCGCCGGCCGAAAAGATGACGTAGCCCAGGGGCGCGCCGGCTTCCTCGTAGACCAGAGCCGTCTTGGTGTGGCCGGCGGGCGGCTTGCCGAGAACGCCCACGTCCCACATGACGCGGCCACGGTGGATATAGCCCGTACGCTCCTCGCGAAACCGGCGATAGAGGTCCACGAGCAGGCCGAACTCGTCCTCCTTCGACGCCTCTCGCAGGCGGCCATTCACCGGGCCGGGCGTGGAGAACTGGATGCTGCGGGGGTCGACGTCGTAGCGATAGTGCGTGGAGACGATGCCATAACCGAAGCGTTGGTAGATCGCGGCCTGAGAGGCGTAGAGGAGGGCGATCGGCTGCTGCTTCTCTTCGTGAAGACGGACGAAGTCGGCCTCCATGATCCGGCGAAGGTTGCCGCGGCGGCGGAACACGGGGTTGGTCGAGACCCAGGTCACGCCGGCGACCGGGACGGCGTTGCCGTTGAAGCGCATGGTCAGGGGCCAGCGGCCATAGGTGGTCGCCAGACGCCCGTCGTCGAAGGCGCACAGCGTCCAATCGGGCAGGGGGGCCTCGGTGTCCGCGTCGAGCGCCAGCGCCGCCCGCCCCACGCGGGCGAACTCGCCCATCTCCTCGAGCAGCGCCGGACGGACTTCAACCATGCCGAGAGTATAACCAGAGCGGGCGAAAGGGACAGGGCCAGCGCTGGGGCCGCGCCCTCACCATTCCCTCTCCCAGAGGGAGAGGGAATGCCGGTCGGCTCCACAGGGTCAAGCGCACACGCCGAAGATTATCGGAAGCTCACCGGCTTGCTAATGGCGGCCCGGCGCCCTGCCGGGCGGGAGGAGTCAGGCGGCCTCGAGCTCGTCCACGTCTGACGCGGGCTGCTCGCGCATCGCCCGCACCCAGTCGAGCGTGTACTCACGCGAGTGCCGGCAGGTGGCGCAGGCGCAGGTGAACCTGCCGCTGCGCTGCACCATGCGTGCTTCGACCGATATCTGTATGACGCCGAGGTAGTCCTCGACCACGTCGTTCACAAGACGAAGGACCACAGCATCCATTGCTTCCCTGGTTTTCAGGACCCTCTCGCGACGGCCTTCTCTGACGATTGTCGGCATTGGGAAGCCAGAAGAGGAGGGGGCGCGCGGGCGGAGGTCCGACGCCTGCTGGCTGGCACCCCCGGCAGGACTCGAACCCGCAACCTTCTGATCCGAAGGCACACTAGCGCCGTGTCAGAGGGTGATAACTGGTAAAGCCTCGTAGCGTCTCAGATTCGAAATCGGCCTCGGCTTCGGGTTCTCATGACATCGGGTGACAGGCTGTGCAAACAGGTTTGTTTGCAAATCCGTTTGCAGAGAAGGTGAGCTAAAATGGAACTTAGCGAGACAGTCGTTATGGTAATGCGAGATCTTAAGCGAGCCCTCATGGACGATGTTGAGCAGATAGAGGATAACGCCCGACTTTACCGCCTGGGGCGTAACTCAGCCTATCAAGGCGTCGCTATCCAACTTCGGAACCTACTCTTAGGCGGTCGAAGAGGACTCTTGCTTAGAGTCGTACCCGACGCGAGCCTTCACGCCTTCGCGCCGGAAAGGGGTCTGTCGCCGGTTCCCGCAGGAGCAGTGCTGGCAATGGAGTTCCACCCTCGCGGATTCCTCACGCTCGGAATGCCGGGAGGCGCTCAACTCCAGCTCGAATTCTCGTCTGGACTCCTTCCAGTCGAGAAGTGGCTGAATCAATGGATCATCGTGCCGGACGTGACACTCAGACGGCTTATCGAACAGACGACGAATGATGAGGTTGCCCACACAGCGGAACAAGTCGACACAGTTATTCAAAAGGCCGCCGTCTTCCGCTTTGGGGGTCGCTCATCGGGACGTGAGCTTCACGCGATGGCCCTAGTATCGCTCGGAGAATACGTGGCTCGACGTGTGCACGAATTGTTGACGCTCGAAGCGGCATAAGCACGATGCGAGAGCCGGAATCTCGCACCATTACCCTTCGCAACGAACGCAAGGGCCGCGACCAGCGTCACCTGTGGGCCTACCTCGACGCTGACGGCAACCTCCACATCGACGGCCAGGACTTAGGACCGGCGACAGCGATAGGAAGCGGCGATGGCGAGTACGAGTGGTTCAAGACCATCGCGGCGAAGGACATCCCGCGCCTAGTCAAGCTGCTGGGCGGTCAGCGCGGTGAGGAAGTGCTCGACTTGCTAGAGCGGGACTGGACAAGTCCCCACAAGGCCGACGAGCTAGAGGATCGGCTGCGTGAAAGTAAGATTCGCGTCAAGCTGTCTGTGTGGAGCGACTAGAGTTGGTCCAGCGGCAAATGCGAACGCCGGCCGATTGATGCCGCCGGCCTAGGATCTCCTTGACGACTAGACATGTGTTAACCTGTGGGTTAACATGAGGTTGGTACTGTTCGAGAACGGGACAAAGTACTCGGTTTGGGCCGTAGACCTGTGTGATGATCCCGCGGTGCCTGATTGTCCGGTGCGAGAATACCTTGCTGCCCTAGAGGCCGACAACAAGCGGTCGCACGATTCCCTCCTGCACGTTGTCGAGTGGCATATGAACAGGGGAAGGATTTCCAACGACCGAAAATCGCGTGACGAAGGAGACGGAATTTACGCCTTCAAGAACAGTTACGGAGCAAGGATTCTCTACTTCTACCTACCTGGATGGCGCACCATCCTCGCGCTTGGCTTTACAAAGAAAGGTGACAAACTCCCGCCAGAACACAAGCAGCGAGCTCTGATGATCAAGGCACGAGTGCTGGAGGAACTGGAATGAACGTGGAGAGGAACGAGCCCTTGGAAGGGTGGATTTCCAGACGAAAAGAAGCGCTGGCGAATGACCCGGACTATGTGGCTGAAGAACTGGCACTGGATATTGCCGAGCAAATCGTCAAAATCATGGAGAGTAAGGGGCTCACCCGCAGTGACCTCGCCCTGATGCTTGGGGTAAACCGTGCGTACATCACTAAGGTCCTAAATGCCCCCCCAAACCTGACGCTGCGCTCCATTGCTGCCGTCGCGTTGGCCCTAAGAGTGAAGCCGACCGTCTCGCTCATTGGCCTTGTACGCGAGCCAGCTGAGCGTGGGTCTATCATCACACCTCAAGCTAATTACGCCTGGGTAACAGCGGATTCCCCCAGCTCAGACCTTCTCAACGCGTTGAGGGGGCTGGTAACCGTCTCGACTAGCACCGCCGCGGTTCTCCCTCTGGGGACCGCTACCCATGTGGCCGTCGAGGTAGGGCCCCACAGAGATCGAGCCCACCGCAAAGAACCCGCTTTAGCGTCTTGAGGATTGCAGAGATGGACAAGCTCCTAAAGTCGTACCTAACAAGTGAATGTAGGCTGGTTTCGGCCAAGATGCTGGAGTCAGACAATCAACGCGATAGCGTTTACTACTTTAGTGCAGTCTTTGGAGCCGCGCAGCGCATTTTCAATATAGAGTACTTGCCGGATATGATGCGGCTTTTTATCATTTCCAATTGGGTTCATAGTGCCCTGAGCACGCGACTTGCTAATATCGACGCTCTCGGAGTCGAAATACCGCCCGAATTGACTAACGATCTGGCTAGATTAGTAGGCGACTTAGCAAACCATATTGAGCGTGATGAGGATTACTCTGATCTGCTCGATAGCATGGGCCGGATCGGTTATGCCATGACGGGGAACGGTTATTACCTAATGCAGGCGGGCCGGATTTAGCGCGTGACGTCGGGATTCTCAGGCTGACGGTTCTGACAGTACCAAGTCACCCGACTTAGAACGGCGGCCAGCTATCGCGGTCGAACCCGCTAGGCGCATCCCAGCCGCAACCGTCGCGCTCGGCCTCCATGCGTCGCCGCCACAAGTCTAGCTCCTCCGCGGCCTCGGGCGTGATCCGATAGACTCTCGGCGCCAGCCTAACGGCGGACCCCTTCACCCCGAGACGCTAGGCAGCGCCTTCAACCGCTATCTGACGGCGGCGGGACTTCCGCGTATTCGGTTCCACGACCTTAGGCATTCCCATGCCACGCTGATGCTCGCGGCCGACGTTCATCCCAAAGTGGTCAGCGAGCGCCTCGGCCACGCAAACATCGGCATCACCTTGGACATCTACTCGCACGTGATCCCCGGCATGCAGGAAGAAGCAGCGGCTAAGGTGGGAAACCTGCTGTTCGGTTCGTAAACGCACGTTTGCAAAGTGGTTTCCAATCCTACGCGAGCAAACAGAAAGGGGCCATTTAGGCCCCTTTTGAATCTGCCAGATGGCACCCCCGGCAGGACTCGAACCCGCAACCTTCTGATCCGAAGTCAGACGCTCTATCCAATTGAGCTACGGGGGCGCGATGCGCGCCTCGGTGGAGAGGCTCTGAAAAAGTCTAGCACAGGACTTGAGGGCCCTCGCCCGGTGGTCGCCAGGCTGCTAGTGCGGTTGCAACCCACTGCTCAAAAGGGCGGCTTCGCGGAGAACGGGCACGACCGGGATTGCCACGTCGCTGCGGTCGCTTTGCGCGACCTCCGCTCCTCGCAACGACCAATGGGTACCCTGAGGTTCATCCACTTGGAAGGCGCTAGTTCCCTCGGCCGCGGCGCGCGCTGACCTGGAGGAGGAGGTCGACCTTCGTGAACGCGGCGTCGTCCGTGAAGGTGTCGGCGCGGACGGAGCCCTGGACCTCCTGTTTGGCGCCGTCCTGGAAGTCGATGCCCAGGGCGAAGCGGGTTACGGTCCTCGAATCCGTCACCTGCCAGCCGCGTTTCTGGAACTCGCCGCGGTAGAAGGCGATCACGTCGTCCTGGCTCTCCTTGGTCAGGAAGCTAACGGCGTAGTTCACCGAGCCTGAGCCACGCTCGAAGTAGGTCTGGGTCACGGTCGAAGCTTCTTTGCCCTTGAAGATCGGCACCTCGCTGGGGAAGCCCGGCGGCAGGACGAGGCTGGGCTGGAGGACGAAGGCGGGCTTGTCGGGGACTTTTCGGCGGGCCGAGGACGAAACGTCCTCGATCGAGATGAATACGGACGTCTTGCCATCGAGATCGGAGTGATGGGCACTGACACTGCCGCGGACATCGGGATCGGCGGGCTTGCTGAAGGAGATGGCGCTGGTATCGCCGCTTGCCTGGGCCAGCTCGACCTGCCAGGGGTCCTTCGCGAGCCGCTCCTGGAAGAAGGCGAGGACTCTATCGGGCGAATCGGCAGCGGTGAAGATGGCGAAGAAGTTCGACCCCTGGGAGGAACGGATGGCAAATGAGACCACCAGCTTCGAGCCGGGGTAGGGCGGGAAGTCGCCGGGGAAGCCCGAGGGCAGGGCCTTAGTGAACGACTGGATGTTGCTGGTATCGTCCGGGCCCAGACGCAGGAAGCCGTCGATGATGCCGGCGGTGCCCGCGTTGGCGCCGCCGCCGCTATCGCCGCCGGCGAGCGCGTAAACCGCGAGACCAACGATCAGGGCGGGAATGGCGGCCAGCGCAAAGGCCGGCAGCCAGCGGCGGAAACGCCGTGACTTGCGCGCCGGCGCGGCAAGAGGAGGCTTCGCTTCGCCCGAGTCCAGGGAGGCGGGAGCAATCGCCTGAGGTTCGGGCGTGCTCGGGCCGTCGAGGTCGGCGGCGGCCGCCGGCATCTCGGCAGGCGGCGCGGAAGCCGCGGGCGCGGGGTCGGGCGGCCCTGAAGTCTGCTCGCTAATCTTCCCGCCCCCTCTCCCGCGCCGGCTGTCTTAGTGTTATGGGGTGGACGGAGGGATTCGAACCCTCGATCTCCAGGGCCACAACCTGGCGCCTTAACCGCTAGGCTACGCCCACCACGCACCGGACCGGGAACAAAACTCCCGCCTGGCGTGGGCGGGACGAATCATTTCGGCCTGGATTTCAATTTAGCATATCTCGGGGAACCAGGAACAGCGAAAGAGCAACGACGAAGGCTGATGGCCACTTGTTCCCAGCGCTTCTTGCTCCCTTCACTCCGCCAGGCGGCGGTAAGCGCTGCGATAAAAGAGAAGGGGCGCGCCGTCCTTACCAAGGTCGGCTTCTTCGACCTCACCGATGTAGATGGTATGGTCGCCGCCGTCGTAGCGGGCCACGACGCGGCACTGCATATAGGCCAGGCAGCTGGCCAAGACGGGGACGCCGTTGACGCCGATGTGGAAGTCCATGCCGGAAAGCCCGTGGCTCTCCTGCAGCTCTTTGTTGGCGAACAGGCGCGAGACCTCCTGCTGGTCTTCGGCGAGGATGTTCACGTTGAAGGCGCCGCTGCTGTCGAGGACGGGATAGGTGTGGGCGGTCTTGTCGACGCAGACGAGGACGAGCGCGGGTTCGAGCGAAACCGTGGCGAACGCATTGGCCGTCATTCCGTGGTAGTAGCCGTCGCGTCCGGTCGTGATGACGGTCACACCGGTGGCGAAAGCCCCTCCGATATGGCGAAAGCGCTGCTTGTCGACCGGCACTCTACCTCCCGCCCTCAACCGGGTTGTCCCATTCTACCCTCGCCCGTGCGGGCCTCGTAAGTCCCGCCCGGTTGTCGGGCCGAATCGGGTACCCTAGAATTGCAGCCACTCGGCAGGGGGCCGAGGCTTTCGTCGTGGGAGGGCAGCATGCCTAGCGGACGCGCCGCCAACTGGGAGCAAGAGATACTGACGCACGGTCTCTCGGACCGGGCGCGGCGCGCGGGCGCGGTGTACGCGGGCCCGGGATCGGGGAACGACGTGCCCCAGGTGGCGCGGCCGCCGATCACGTTCACGGGCGGCATCCCCGACCCGGCCTATCTGCCGATCGAGGACTTGGTCAGCGCTTCGGAGAGGGTGTTGCGCGAGGATGGCAGCGTGGCGCTCCAATATGGCGGCGCGCAGGGCTTTCAGGGCCTGCGCGACTGGCTCGCCGATCACTGGACCAAGATCGACGGCATCCCGCTGACGAACACAAACTACACCCTCACCAACGGCAGCGCGCACGCGCTCGAGAACGTCTGCGTGACGTTCCTCAACGCCGGTGACACCGTGATTGTCGAGGGGCCGAGCTTCCCGGGATCGATCCGCGCGATACGCTCACTCGGGGTGAAGGTGGAGCAGGTGGCGGTCGACGAAGACGGCCTGGTGATCGAAGCCCTGGAGGAGACCTTGGAGCGCCTCGATCGGGATGGCGTCCGGCCGAAGATGCTCTATACGATCCCCAACTACCACAACCCGACAGGGTCGACCTTGAGCCTGGAGCGGCGGCACCGCCTGCTCGACGTCTGCGAGCGGCATGACGTCCTGATCGTCGAGGACGACGCCTACGGCGAGATTGGCTTCGAGGACCGCCTGCCTCAGTCACTCTACTCGCTTTCCCAGGGGCGCGGTGTGATCAAGATCGGCACGTTCAGCAAGATCCTCGCGACCGGCCTTCGCGTAGGCTGGTGTCAGGCTACCCAGCCGATTACCGACGCCCTCCTGGCCACGCGCTTCGACATGGGCATCAGCCCGTTCCTGATCCGTACGATCGCGCGCTACGCTTCCGACGGCGCTCTGGACAGGCACATCGATGAGATGCGCACGCTTTACCGCCGCAAGCGCGACCTGATGCAGAACGAGTTGCGCGAGCGCTGCTCCGGCCTGGTCGAGTGGAGCGAGCCGGGCGGCGGCTTCTTCATGTGGCTAAAGCTGAGCGAGGGGGTGGACCCGAACGCGTTGAGCCAGGTCGCGCGCGACGAGGGCGTGGCCTTCGTCGGCGGCCGGAGCTTCTTCGCGGAGCTGACCGCGGCCGACGCCCCCAGCGCGCGCCGGGGCTGGAGCCTGGGCGACTCGCAGTACATTCGCCTCGCCTACAGCTACACCGCCGAGGGCCAGATCCCGGAGGGCATCCGCCGGCTGGGGAGGTCGCTGGAGCAGGCGACGCGCGGAGTGAAGTAGCGTGGCCGCGCGCCGGAAAGTGCCGCGCCCGTTTGAGATGCACTGGGGCGCGGGCCAGATCGTGGAAGAGGCGTCTTTCTCCGGCGAGTATCACGAATCTTGCTTACAGCTCATGCAGTACGACGCCGGCGGCTTTAGCGTCCGCTTCGCCGTCTACACACTGGACGGCCGCTTCAACCGAACGTCGCTGATGGTCGGCGAGGAAGATCTCGCCGGCCTGCGCGCGGCCCTCGATGGCTCGCCGCGCCTGCGCGAGATCCTGCGGCAACTGGTGGAGTAGCGCCTGCCCGGAGTGGAAGACCAGCGGGAGGTCGTGAGGCGCGGCTACGAACGCGTCGCGGCGGCTTACGCCGAGCAGCGAGAGCGCTTCGACGAGGGCGGCCTGCTCTCCCGGTACATGGCGCTGCTCCGCCCCCGCGCCCGGGTGCTTGACCTCGGCGTGGGAGCCGGCATACCTGTCGCGCGCGCCCTCGCCGGGCACGGCTGCACCGTCGTCGGGATCGATGTCGCCAGGAACATGCTCCAACTGACGCGCGCCAACGTGCCCTCGGCGCGACTGGCGCAGATGGACATGGCGAACCTCGGCTTCGCGTCGAACTCGTTCGACGGGGTCACCGCCTTTTATTCGATCTTTCACAGCGCGCGCGAGCACCACGAAGCCATTATTTGCTCCGTCGCCGGACTCCTGCGACCTCGCTCGCCGCTGCTGATAAGCGTCGGCGGCGGGGCCTGGGAGGGAGAAGAGGAGTTCCACGGCGTCCGCATGTTCTGGAGTCACTATGGACCAGAACGGTACGTCACGATGGTCGAAGCCGCCGGCTTTCGCATTCTGCTCGCGGACCCCGTAACCAGCGCCGGCGAGACCCACTTCTGGATTCTCGCGATGTACGGCTCTTAATCGCCAATTGACGCCCTCTTTGCTCTTTGAACCCCTCTGGCCGTATGCTCGCTCACGTTAACCCTTACGCGAACGGAAGGAGTCAGGCATGGCCGGGGCCCTCGAAGGAATCAGGATCCTCGAGTTCTCAGAGATTATCGCGGCCCCGTTCGCGGGGATGCTGCTCAGCGACCTGGGCGCCGACGTGATCAAGGTCGAGCCGCCCGGCGGGGAGCCTTGGCGCACCTCGGCCCAGTTCGTGCCCGGCGAGAGCCGCCAGTTCATCTCGCTGAACCGCGGCAAGCGCGACCTCGCCATCGACCTGAAGACGCCGGAGGGCCGCCAGGTCATACACAAGCTCGTCCCGAGGATGGACGCGATCATCATCAACTACCGGCCGGACACGCCATACAACCTGGGCATCGACTACGAGACGCTCAGCGCGATCAACCCGCGCATCGTTTATGTCGAGAACACGGCCTTCGGGCGCAAGGGGCCCGACGCCTACCGGCCGGGTTACGACATCGTCGCCCAGGCCATGACCGGCCTCATGGCCGCCAACGGCAAGACCAACGAGAAGGGCCTGCCCCAGGCCATGAGCCCGGCGATGGCCGACTTCTCCACGGGGATCAGCATCTGCTGGGCTTTGTGCGCCGCGCTGTTCGCCCGCGAACGGACGGGGACGGGACAGAAGGTCGAAGCCTCCCTGATGGGCACGGCCCTAGCGGTCCAGACCGGCAGCTTCATGGAGATCGACGCGGCCGACGCCGACGCCCGCGGCATGATGATGGGCCAGATACGCGAGGCGCGCGAGCGGGGCGCATCGTTCGAGGAGATCCAGAAGCTGCGCCAAGAGCTGGCGCCGCAGTGGGCGGCGGGAAACGCCTATTACCGGACCTACTTCACGCAGGACGGCGTGATCGCCGTCGGCTGCCTGTCCGACCCCCTGCGGCGCAAAGCGGCGGCGGTCATCGGCGTGAACGACCCGCGTATGGAGGACCCCAACGCACCGATGGTCCGGGGCATGGGCCCCGAGGCGCGCGCACTGGCCCAGAAGGTCACCGCGGAGGCAGAGGAGATCGTGCGCACGAAGACCACGGCGGAATGGGTGCGGCTGTTCGACGCCGCCGGCGTACCGGCCGGGCCCTACCGGACTGTGGACGAGCTGCGGACCGACCCGCAGGTGATCGAGAACGACCTCATCGTCGACCTCGAGCACGACCTCGTCGGCCATATGCGCATGGTGGGCCCGCCGCTCAAGTTCAGCGAGACGCCGTCGCGGGTGAAGTCGGCCTCGCCGGTACTGGGGGCGCACAACGACGAGGTGCTGGCGGAGCTGGGATACGACGCTGCCGCGATCGCGGCGCTGCGGGAGAAGGGCGTGATTCGGTAGGCGACTCGACCCCCATCGCTAACCCTGCCCCCATCAAGGGGAAGGGCATTTCTGCTCTTCTCAAGTTCCGATTCCCCCTCTCCTTGATGGGAGAGGCGCCAGGGGGGAGGGTGTATCATCCGCTCACAGGAGGCGCGCCATGCCTGAAGCCGAGCCCCCTCCTATTCTGCTCGAACGTGACGGCCCCGTGGGCATCGTGCGGCTGAACCGGCCGGACAAGCACAACGCGATCAACAGCGCGCTGGGCTCGGCTCTGGCCGCCGTCATGGCCGAGCTGGAAGCGGACGACTCGATCCGCGCCATCGTCCTCACCGGCGCCGGCGACCGCGCCTTCTGCGCCGGCGCCGACATGGCCGAGCGCGTGGCCGAGATGGACGGCTCCGCCGGCGGCAGCCGCATCGGCGACGGAATCGGCGCCGTCGGACGCGCGACCAAGCCTGTGATCGGCGCGATCAACGGCTACGCCTACGGCGGCGGGGCGCTCCTGGCGGTGAGCACGGACATTCGTCTGGCATCGCCTAACGCCGTAATCCGCTTCGTGGGCGCGAGCTACGGGCTCGTGGTCGCGGGCAGCCAGCTGCCGCGGATCGTCGGCCCGGCGCAGGCCAAGGAGCTGCTATTCACGGCGCGGGCGATCGACGCCCAAGAGGCGGAACGCATCGGCCTCGTGAACCGCATTATCACGGAGGGAACCGTCCTCGAAGCCGCCGTGAAGATGGGGCACGACATAGCCGCCAACTCGCCTTACGCGGTGGAGTGGGCGAAGAAGGTAGTGGACGCTGCGACGGAGATCGATCAGGGCCGCGCGGCAGAGGCGCAGGCCAACCGGACCCTGCGTGGGTCCGCCGACCACGCGACGCGCTTCCGCGACGCCGCCGGGCGGGTGACAGGAAGGTCATGACTCAGGCCAGCCCCGGCGCCGACGTCCGCGCCCAGCTCCTTTCTCAGGCCGAGAAGCCGTTCTCGGAGCTGCTGCCACCGCTGCGAGAGGCGCACGCCGCGGCGATGCGGGTGCTCGAAGGCGTCAGCGAGGCCCAGGCGCGCTTCAAGCCCGTCCAGAGTTCGACCGACGGCGAAGGCGCCTGGTGCATCGCTGAGGTCCTGCGCCACCTGATCCAGTCCGAGGAGGGCAATGCCGACCGCATCCCACGCCTGGCGCGCGGCGAGCGCGGCGAGAGCCCGGTGGCCGGCCGTCTCGGCGGACACGAGACCACGCCGCTGGCAGGCCTCGTCGCCGCCCTCAGTGCGGCCGACAACCGCCTCGCGGAGGTCGCGCAGGGCTTCAACGGCCAGGAGGTCCTGGACACTACGGCCACGCACCCCCTGTTCGGCGAGCTAAACTGCCGCGCCTGGATCGCCCTTTACACCACACACCTGCGCTCCCACAGCCGCCAGATCGCAGAAGTAAAGGCTGCGCCGGGCTATCCGGCGTCCTGAGGGGCCGGCATGACGGAAGCAACCGAACTCGAGCGAGTGCGCTCCTACCTGGTAAGCCAGGCCGAGAAAAAGACCTTCGAAGAGATGAAGCCGGCGGTTCAAGAGGCGCGCGCGGCGCTCTTCCAGGAGCTCGAAGGCTTGACCGACGCGCAGGCGGGTTTCAAGCCACCGGGTGGAGAGGGAGAGGACGCCTGGTCTATTTCCGAGGTCCTGCGCCACGTGATCCAGAGTGAGGAAGGCGTTGCCCTGCGCATTCGCGCGCTCGGTCTCGGCGACCCGGCGCGCGGCTCTTCCCTGGGCCGGGTCGTCGGGCGGGCGAACGCGACCATCCCGGAGCTGGTGCGCGACCTCAAGGCCGCGCGCTTCGCCCTCGAGCACTCCGTCGGCTCTATAGAGGGCAAAGAGAAGCTGGAGCCGACCGCGCCCCATCCTTTTTTCGGTGAGCTGAATTGTCGCGCCTGGTACCTGTTCCAGCGTGTCCACGACCTCGACCACGTCCGCCAGGTGCAGAAGATCAAGACCGAACCCGCGTTTCCGAAAGGGTAGGGCATGGCTGCCCCGGAGCCCATAGAATTCGCCGTAGTCCACCGTCTGGGTGAGCGCGGTCTGCGCATTGGCGTCGCGGAATCGTGCACGGGCGGGCTCATCGGGCACCTGCTCACCAACGTCCCCGGAAGCTCGCGTTGCTTCATCGGTGGTGTCGCCGCCTACCACGGCAGCGCGAAGACGGTCCTGCTCGGCGTCCCGCGCGAGACTCTTCAGACTCACGGCGGCGTTAGCGCGGAGACGGCGATGGCGATGGCGGAGGGCGTGCGCGAGCGCCTGGGCGCAGACATCGGGATCGGCGTGACGGGAATCGCCGGGCCCACGGGCGGCGGCGGTGAGAAGCCCGTTGGCCTGGTGTATATGGCGCTGGCCGCGGGCGACGGCCGCACGCTGGCCCGGCGCGAGGTTTTCCCCGAGGGCCGGGAGCAGTACAAGGTCCAGACGGCAAGAGCGGCGCTCGAGCTGGTGGAACAGTACCTGAATACCTAGCTGGCGCCACGCCGTAACCTCTAGAATTTCTGCAGATGCCGCGACGGTCCCATCGCGGCATCTGCGCGAAACGGCGGCTGGAGCGAAGAAGAGGCAAAGAGCGTGTCCGACAACGTTGAGATGGACCTGACCTGCCGCGGCTTGGGCTGGGCCGATGGACTCGTCGATGGCGGGACTTTTCCCCTTCCGGGCGACAATCCCCGCTATGCTCGCGACAAGACTGTCGACATCAAGCACGTCCGTCTCGACGTCGCGCTGGACCTCCAGGCGGGCCGGATCAGGGGGTCTGTCGCCCACACCCTGGCGCCGATCAACGAGGGCGTAACGTCGATCGAGCTGGACGCTGTCGGCCTCGAGATCAGAGGCGCGCACCTGAGCGACGGCCGGCCACTGGGCCACACTCTTTCGGAGGGACGCCTGCGGGTCGACCTGGGCCGTGCCGCCGCGGGCGGTGAGGATCTGACGCTTGTGGTCGATTTCGCCGGCAGTCCCCGGCGCGGCCTCTACTTCATTCGTCCCGACGACGCCTATCCGAACAAGCGCGTTGAGGCCTGGACGCAGGGCCAGGACGAGGACTCCCGCCACTGGTTTCCCTGCTACGACTACCCGAACGAGATGGCAACCAGCGAGATCCACGTCACGGTCCCAGAGCCGTACACGACCATCGCCAACGGGGAGCTCACCAGCCTCGATCCGGGACCGGAGCCGGGCACGCGTACCTTCCACTGGCGCCAGACGGTCCCCCATGTCACCTACTTGACCAGCGTCTGTGTCGGCGAGTTCGGCGAAGTGCGCGACGAGTGGGACGGCATTCCCGTTACTTACCACGTGGCGCCCGGGCGTGAGGACGACGCCAGAGAGATCTTCAAGAACACGCCGGAGATGGTTCGCCTGTTCTCGGAGCGGACCGGCGTGCGTTATCCCTACGCGAAGTACGCCCAGGTGGTGGTGCAGGACTTCATCTTTGGTGGCATGGAAAACGTCAGCGCCACCACGCTAACGGACACGGTGATGTACGACCGTCGCGCGCGGATCGACCAGGACGCCGAGAACCTGATCGCCCATGAGCTGGCGCACCAGTGGTTCGGCGACCTCCTCACCTGCCGCGACTGGTCCCATGGCTGGCTGAACGAGGGCTTCGCGACCTTCTTCGAGCAGGTTTGGGCCGAACATTTCAAGGGCCCGGACGAGTGGCGCTACCTGCTCCAGAATGAGATCGACGGTTACCTGCGCGAGGCCTCGACGAACTACCGGCGCCCGATCGTCTGCAACGTATACCACTCCCCGATCGACCTCTTCGACCGCCATCTGTACGAGAAGGGCGGAATCGTCCTCAACATGCTGCGCCGCCTCCTGGGCGACGAATTGTTCTGGAAGGCGATCAGGCGCTACGCGCTTACGCACCGCGGCACGAACGTGGTCACGCCCGACCTCCAGAAGGCGATCGAGGACGCGACCGGGCGCAACCTGGACTGGTTTTTCGACCAGTGGGTCTACGGCGCCGGCCACCCGGAGCTGAAGGCCGAGTTCACCTGGGACGAGGAACGGAAGCAGGCGAAAGTCAGCTTCAAGCAGACGCAGGAGGGTGAGCAGGTCGCCAAGGCCTTTCGCCTGCCGCTTAACATCGACTTCAGGCCCGATGCCGGCGAGCGACAGGCGTTCAGGGTAGAGATGACCGAGCGCGAGCAGGCCTTCTACTTTACGCTCGCGGCAAAGCCGAAGCTCGTACGCATCGACCCCGGCGCCGATGTCTTGAAAGCGCTCGATTTCCAACGCTCGGGCGAGATGCTTCGAGAGCAGCTCGCGAACGACGAGGACGTCCTGGGCCGGATCGACGCCGCCCGCGCGCTGGGCAAGAAGGGCGACCCCGAGGCGATCGCGGCGCTGGGCCTGGCCGTTCGCGACGATGGCTTCTGGGGGGTCCAGGCCGAGGCGGCGCGGGCGCTGGGTGGCATTCGCGCAACGGCGGCCATGGACGAGCTGCTGGCTGCGATCCACGTTTCCCACGCCAAGGCTCGGCGGGCCGTCCTCACGGCCCTGGGTGAGTTCCGCGACGAGCGGGCCGCGGAGGCTCTGGAGGAGGTGCTCGACAACGGCGATGAGAGCTATTACGCCGAAGCCGCGGCGGCGGCGGCCATCGGGAAGACGCGCTCGACGCGGGCCTTCGCCGCCCTGGAGCGCGCGCTGCGGAAGGACTCCATGAACGACGTGATCCGCGGCAGCGCGTTCAACGGGTTCGCCGAGCTCAAGGACGAAAGGGCGGTCGAGATCGCGATGGATTGGTCTCGCTATGGCCGGCCGGGCAGCGTACGCGGCGCGGCGATCTCCGCGCTGGGAAAGCTGGGCGGCGTTGTCTCCGATGCGCGCAAGGCCGAGATCGTCGACCACTTGATCCCTCTCCTCGACGACCGCTGGTTCCGCGCCCAACAGGCGGCGATCGGCGCTCTCGACGATCTAAAGGACGCGCGCGCCGTGCCCCAGCTCGACCGTCTGGCGCGAGGCGCCCTCGATGGCCGCGTCGTCCGGCTAGCCCGCGAGGCCGGCGGACGCATCCGGCGCGGTCAGGACAAGGGCGAGGAGGTGAAGAAGCTGCGCGAGGAGGTCGACAAGCTCGCGGACGAGAACAAGGCTCTGCGTGACCGCCTGGACAAGATCGAGGCGTCGATGAAGCCCAACGGGGGCCAGTAAGGCTCGGTGCCGGCGCGATGAGTGCCGACACACGGCGACTGCCTCGGAGGCGGTAGAGTCTCCAACACGCGCTCACATGGAGGTACTTGATGCCCTGGGCCGAGATCAACGACATCCGGATGTACTACGAGTCGCACGGCGAGGGCGAGGCGATCATTTTCGCCCACGGCGCCGGCGGCAATCACCTGTCCTGGTGGCAGCAGGTGCCGCACTTTCGGGCCGAGTACCGCTGCATCACCTTCGACCACCGCGGCTTCGGCCGCACCGCGGACGTGGAAGACGGGCCCGGCGGCCTCGCCTATCCCGAGGACCTGCACGCCCTGATGGGCTCGCTCGGGATCGAGCGCGCATTTCTCGTCGCTCAGTCGATGGGCGGCGGGACCTGCATGGGTTTCACCGCGGCCTACCCGGAGCGGGTTCGGGGGTTGGTGATGGCCGACACCACGGGGACAATCGCCGACGCGACGCTCGACGAGAAGCGCCGCGCCTTTCGCGACAGCCAGCCGGGTCCGTTCGCACTTCAGGGCCGGGCCTACAACCCGGAGCTAAGGAACACCCGGCCTCACCTGGCCTTCCTCTACGACTCGATCATGGCCCTCAATCCACCGCGTAATCAGCCGGTCGGCGGCGCCCAGCCGGAGCGCGACCCACGCCACGTCGCGACGACTGAGAAGCTCGCGGTCCTCAAGGTCCCAGTGCAGTTCATCGTCGGCGAGAAGGACGCCATTATCCCTCCGGAGATCATGCGCTACGCTTCCACGCTCGTCCCCGGCGCCCGGTTCGCCGAATGTCCCGGCAGCGGCCATAGCGTCTACTTCGAGGACGCACCGTTCTTCAACCGAGTAGTAGGCGAGTTCTTCGAGAGCGTGGCGCGGGCGGGGCCGAAGTGAGCGACCGCTCGCAGAGCGACCACCGCGAGCCCCTGAGCCGGCTAGCTGTGAACGCGAGCGGCTACTTGATCCAGAGCGAAGTCTGACCGCCTCCGAACTCCCGGCCTTCCATGACGGCGGCGCCGTTGCCATCGAAGATTATGAGGTCGGCCTTCGCCTTGGGGTACAGGCTCTTGTTGCGCTCAACCGTGAAGGCGGCAATTGTCGCCTCGTGACGTTGGCCAAAGTGAGAACGTACGGCTTTGAGGAGATGGGGCGGCAGCTTCTGTCTCTGGGCGCTTCCGTCTTGATTGTCTCGGGCCACGACTGCCTCCTGGTGGTGCGAGCCAGCCTCAGCCTCCAATCGGCTAACGGCCCCGAGCCCGCCTACTACGGGACAAACGAAAAGCCAGCGGAGAAACCGTAGGATGTCGGCCTCTCAGCTGGCAGACCCGCGACTTCGCAGCAACACTCGGCGTTTGCTTCGGCCCCACTATACGCGCTTCGCCGCGGTTTTCATATAGAGCTTCGATACTTGCAACAGAGAGATCAATCGTTCATCTTCCTCGGAAGCGCCCGCGCGAGGCTGCCGCGGCCGCTTCTGGCGGCCGATCGACATGCGCGTGTATGCCGGTAAGCGCGGTGACCGCGACTACCAGGAGCGAACGAGGGCCAAGACGGCCGGCGGCTAGCGCACCAGCTCGACGACCGCAGGGGTTGTCGGCCCCGCGCTTCCCGGAGCCGCTTCGATCGTGACGATCACGCGCTCGGCGCGTGAGAGATCGTCGTGGAGGAAGAGGCTGATCTCGCGGAGGTCGGAGGGACGCGCGGTGGCGAGGGCGCGGGCCTTGCCGGCCTCGACCGCCCAGACCTGGTAGATCTGGGCCGGGGATAGGCTACTCATGAGCCATCCCTTGATGACCGCCTCCCGGCGCTGAGGGTAATAGATCAGGCGGCCTCCCGGCTCGACGAAAACGCGCTCGTGACTGGCGAACGTTACCTGGCGGTCGGCGTTAGACCGCAGGGCCAACATCACGGCCGCGAAGGCCAGGGTGAGGGCGAGGCCGGTGAGGGCCAGGTTCCACGTGGTGCGAGAATTCAGAGGCGGAGAAGGCGCCCTGTGTGTGCTAAGCTCGGTCACCGCGGCGGGCTCCTACGAAGACATCCAAAACAGCAATTTGTTGAACCATTGCGAGGTGGCGTAGACACCTCGAGAACGTGCGAGTCGGGCCTAGAGGAAGACCGCCGGGTGGCGCTTGGCGCGGCGGGCGACGCCGGTGCGGCGGGCGGCCTCGGCCACGTCGCGCGCGACGGCGCGGAAGACGTTGCGGTTGAAGACGCTGGGGATGATGTACTCCTCCGACAGCTCGTTCTTGCCCACGATGCCGGCGATGGCGTTCGCCGCGGCCAGCTTCATCTCCTCGTTGATCTCGGTCGCGCGCACGTCGAGGACGCCGCGGAAGAGGCCGGGGAAGCAGAGAACGTTGTTGATCTGGTTCGGGTAGTCGGACCGGCCCGTGGCGACGATGCGGGCGTAGTCGCCGACCTCCTCGACGCGGATCTCGGGGTCGGGGTTGGCGAGGGCGAAGACGATCGCGTCCTTGCTCATCTTCTGGACGTCGGTGGCCGTGATTACGTTGGGCGCCGACACGCCGATGAAGACGTCGGCGCCCTCGATGGCGTCGTGGACGGTGCCGGGCCCGCCCTCGGCGTTGGTGTCTCGGGCGAACTTCTGCTTGATCGGGTCCATACCCTCCGCCCGGCCGGGGTAAATGACGCCCCAGTGGTCCACGCCGATGATGTCGCGGACCCCGGCGGCCATGAGGATCTTGCCCACTGCCGTGCCCGCGGCGCCAACGCCGCAGATGCAGACGCGGATGTACTCCATCGACTTGCCGACGATGCGCAGGGAGTTGATCAGGGCGGCGAGGACGACTACCGCTGTGCCGTGCTGGTCGTCGTGGAACACGGGGATGTCGAGCTCATTGCGCAGGCGCTCCTCGATCTCGAAGCAGCGGGGTGAGGAGATGTCCTCGAGGTTGATGCCGCCGAATCCGGGCGCGATCGCCTTGACGATGCGCACGATCTCGTCCGGGTCCTTGGTGTCGAGGCAGAGCGGCCAGGCGTCGACGTTGGCGAACTCCTTGAACAGCATCGCCTTGCCCTCCATGACCGGCAGGGCGGCGGCCGGCCCGATGTCGCCGAGGCCGAGGACGGCGGTGCCGTCGGTGACGATGGCGACCGTGTTGTGCTTCGTGGTCAGAGTCCAGGCGGCGTCCGGGTCCATGGCGATCGCCCGCGAGACGCGGGCGACACCGGGCGTGTAGACGACGGAGAGGTCGCGGCGCGTGGCGACCGGCACCTTGTTGTGGATCTCGATCTTGCCGCCGAGGTGCTGGATGAAGACGCGGTCGGAGGCGCTGCGGACGATGAGGCCCTTGACGCTCTTCATGGCCTCGATGATGCCGCGGGCGTGAACCGAGTCGTCGGCGCCGACGGTTATGTCGCGCACCATGCTGTCGCGGTCGGCCTCGACGAGGTCGATGGAGCTGATGTTGCCGCCGGCGTCGCCGATCGCGGAGGCGACGCGGCCGAGCATGCCGGGCGTGTTGGGGTACTGAGCGCGGATGGTGACGGAGTAGCCGCCGCCCGGAACGACGCCCTCAACGGCCATGTTCTTTCGGGCCACGCGGAGCCTCCGTGTTGTCCAGCAGGCGCCTGAGGTTATCGGGATCGATTATACGACCGGCAGGCTCAAGCTACGAAGCATGTTTGTAACAAAAGAGCTGATTGGGAGGCCCAGTAAGGCCCTTCCTTGTTGCGGCGACTTCTCGCCGGTTGTGACAGAGGCGCATTGCGCAAAGGCGGCTCAGAGGTTTATGTCTGGGTTAGAGACTTGACTAACCCCATCCAGGAAGAACAAAGGTGCTATCATACGAACCGATTGGTCTTGGACGCGTAGCGGAGGCAGTGATGACGCGGGAACGACGAGCGGAACTTATTGATCGGATAGAAACGCTACGCGAGAGTCGTGTTCTTGCGTACGTCACTGGAGATCGACAGCCAGCGACCGCTCAGATCGGTGACGATGCGGTTCGCCCAATGTACGAGCATCTCCGGAGGCTCAAACACGTGCCAAAGCTAGACTTCTTCATCTACTCGCGTGGTGGAGCGATCGACGTCCCTTGGCGAATTGTGACCGCACTTCGACAGACAAGCGAGGAATGGAACATTTTGGTTCCCTTTCGGGCCAACAGCGCAGCTACGCTTATCGCCCTTGGGGCCGACAATATTGTCTTTGGGAGGCAAGGTGAGCTTGGACCCATCGACCCGCAGTTGACCCTGCGGCGGATGGTTCCACAGCCTGGAGGTGGTCAGGCGATCCTCCAGGAACAAGTCAGCTTAGAGGATGTGATGGCCTATACAAAGTTCGTGCAAGAGCGCGGCGGCCTAACCGACCAAGACGCGCTCTCGGCAAGCCTCATGAAACTGACGGACAGGCTCGACGCAGTTGTTTTAGGGAACGCCTATCGAACCCATCTACACATCCGGGATGTTGCTCGCCGAATGCTCCAATCGAGGCGTTCACCTGGAAGCGAGCAGACCATGAGGACGATAGTCGAGACACTCGCTGAAAGGGTCTACGCCCATGGGCACGCGATAGGGCTAAGCGAAGCGCAAGAGATAGGGCTTCCAGTCGAAGTTGCTCCCGACGACCTGGATGCGGCCATGTGGGATCTGCTGAACGAGTACGAGGTTGACCTGAAGCTACTTGAGCCCATCGACCCGTCGCGGGCCGTCGGGACCAACGATCTGTTCACGGAGGAGGCAGTGCTCGCCATTGTCGAGAGCGCATCGGGTGCCCACGAGTTCACTGGCCAGATCGAGGTGAAGGCGAATCGGCAGATGCCTCAGAATCTGGCTGTGTCGGTGAACATTGCCCTTCAGCTCCCACAGGGCATCGATGCCGCGGCATTGCCTCCAGCGGTGCAGCAAGCACTGGCCCAACTAATCGAACAGGGTCAACAAGCGCTGGTTCAGGAGGCGACGAAAGCGGTTCAAGATGCCCTGACGAAACAGGCTCGCGTTGTAGGCTACGAAGCTGGATTTCGCGGCGGGCTCTGGAAGAAATCTGCTTGAATGTCGATGGGCATCGACAGCCCGCTTGCCAATACGCTTGACGTCTGATTCAAGATCATAGCGGCGCCGACCAGTGACCGGTCGCCATTGAACTCCGCGGCTTCAGGCGACCCCGAATCGTTCTGTGCGAGCGGCATCTGAGGGACTTCGAGCCCCTGATTTGTAATTCTTATGTGCACATCAACCCTGACTGCCATTTTCGACCCCCAGCCAGATGGCGACGTAGCCACACTGTAACGCCTATTTGAAGTCTCGTCCAATTTGATGGAATCTGAAGCGTGCCGCCACCGCGGCCCTTCGCCACTACCCGAACTCCGCCCCCGCCTTGCGCAGGCCGGTGAAGTACAGGGAATAGATGCAGGCGGTGCCCACCGTGCCGCCGATCTTCTCCCGCACGCGCAGCTTGTCGCCCCAGTGGCCGGGCAGGCCCGACTCCGCCGCCAGCGTGTCCAGCGTACGCGCGTGGCCCTGGGACGCGTTCGGCTCCGCCGCTCCCGTCTTCGTCGTCGGGAACCCGGCCAGGCGCTGCAACGTCGCCGACACGACCTGCGTGAAGTGGTAGAAGTCCTCCCAGTCCGCGTCCACCGTCGGGTCCGCGTTGGGGCGCACGGCGCGCTGGAGGTAGATGTCCATGGTCGGGGACGTGCCGCCGACAAAGGCCGTGGTCACGTCCAGGAAGGCAACGAGCTCATCGAAGAGGTCGAGGCCGATGCCGTCCACGGTCGCCGGCGTCACCACGGTCGCCGTGCCCGACGCCGCGCACGTCCTCGCGCTGACAACGGCCTCGCGGGCGGTCCGGCCCGAACTCGAACGCGTCATCGCAACCTCCTGGCGTTGGCCCCGCCCCGCCCCTGGCTGGCCGGCGCCCTTCGCCTACCGGCTTCGGCCCCGGCCAGCCCCACGGCGCGCGAGCGCGCCGCCGCACCCCTACGCCCGTACGCCCGTTTTGCTCTCTGCTCTTTGCGCCCGGCCGGCGCCCCCCCAGAATTGGGGGCCGGGGGGCCTCCCCCAAAATTGGGGGTCGGGGGGCGCTCTTTGCTCTCTGCCGTCACGCCGTCACGTCCGCCGACGAAATCCCGTCCAGCCGCGCAAACGAGAGGGCGTGGAAGTAGGCCAGCTGCACGTACCACTTGCAGCGCCAGCGCCGCGCATCCTTGGTCTCGAGGTCGCCGATGTTCGTTACCTGGATGCCGCCGTTGGTGAGTCCGGCCACGCCGTCCTCGCCCACGCGGAAGGCGAAGACCGAGGACGACGCCCCGCCCGTCTTGGCCGAGAAGCGGCCGGAGGCGATCGTCTCGACGTCAGAAAGGAAGTCACAGACGATAAGCGGGATGCCGTCGTAGAACATCATCCGGCGCCCCAGGTCGTCGGGCTGGAACTGCACCGGCGAGGTTAGCGCCCGCGCGTAGGCCGAGATCCCCCGTCTGGTCCTGCGTGAGCAGATCAGGAAGTCGGGCTTGCCGGGACGGATGAGGTCGATCATGGTGTCCAGGCTCTTCAGCGAAAGCGCCGCCGGCGTAGCGCCCGCCCCCTGGTTCACCTGCTGCGTGCCCGAACCGATGGTCACGTGCACGCCGGTAGGAGTGTTCGACGTCCCGTCGCCATAGAGGAACTTGTCCTCGAACTCGTGCGCCAGGGCCTTGGCCTTTAGCTCCAGCACCACGGCCTCGATGTCCTGGACATTATTCCGCGTCTTGGCGATGTACTGGTCAACGTCGGCGTCGCCGCCGAGCGTGGTCAGCTGGGTCGTGATCTGCGTGAACGTGGGCGTGCTCTCAGTCCAGGTGTCGCCGACGGTGAACCACGCGGCGCTGGCCATCGCGTTCTCACGGTTGTAAGTGATCGCGTTACCGACCATCTCAACGAAGGGCAGGCGGTCCAGCACCGGCGATTCTTTGATGATCGTCTCGATAACGCCCGCGAGGACGATGTCGTTGGAAAGCTTCGCGGCTTCAGCAAGTGAAAGAGCCATGGTGAACCTCCTGATTCAGGCAATCCGGTAGCCGGCACTGGCGGCGTCCCTGATTGCTGATCACTGACCACTGATCACTGATTACTGACTACTCGCTTCCAGCCCCGCTCGGATCTTTTCCAGCGGCGAGAGGGCGCCGAGGTCGGGGGCGGCGCGAGGCGGCGCGCCGGCCGGGACGCGCTGGGCGGCGGCGACCTGCTCCAGGTGCTGTCGCACCCGGGCAACGGTCTGGCGCGCCCGGTCGAGGGACTCGTCGACGGCCTCGACACTGTCGCCGGCGACGAGGTCGGCGGGAAGGTTGGGTTCGAGGGCGAGGACCGACTCGCGGTAGCGGCCCGCCGCCGCCTTCCCCCGCTCCTCCGCCGCCGTGACCGCGCCCCGGAGGGTCTCGATCTCAGCGGCGTGAGCCGTCATGACGCCGTCGCGCTCGCCCAACTCGCGGCGGAGCGCGGCGAGCTGGCGTTCGAGCTCGGCGCCCTGGCTCTCGTGCGTAGAGGCCTTCGCGGTGGCCTCGGCCAGCGCCTCCTGCAGGCGCTCGATGTCGGTCTGGGCGGTCGCTAGCTGTTCTTCGAGCAGGACGATCTCCTCTTCCACTCTTCTCACCTCGTGGATTGGCTGTCGGCAATCGGGTGCCGGCTTTCGCGGGCCGCGCCGCTTGCCTCGCTGGCAGTGTAGTACATATGTTCGGTCGCGCAAGATGGAGATGGCACAGGGGTTTGAATTCGACCTGCATGGCAGTACCAGGCCCTTTGGCTTAGCATCTGGGCTGTGGCGCCTGGCAAAAGCCTTAAGAATCGCGCCGAGGCGGGGTTAGAGTGAGCACGTCCGACGAGACCCGGCCCCAGACGCGGCTGGTGTCCGTGGCCCCCCGGGTTTCGCTCGCGCTGGATGAGTGGCCGGCTTCCGGCCGGCCGGTCCTCTTCCTGCACGCCAACGGTCTCTCACGTGGCTGCTGGCGACCGATGGCTGCCAGGCTCGCTGCGCGCTGCAAGCCTTTTGCCGCCGACCTGCGCGGCCATGGCGGTTCCTCCACGCCGCCGACGCCTTATCAGTGGGCGGTCCTGGCCGAAGACGTGATCGCGCTCCTGGAACACGAAGGCTGGAGCGGGATCGTGGTCTGCGGGCACTCCGCGGGTGGGGCAACCGCGGTCGAGGTCGCGGCGGCGATCCCGGACAAGGTTGCGGCCGTGGTGCTGCTGGAGCCGGTCCTCGTGCAACCCCAGAGCCCTCAATCCACGCCGGGGGCGTCTTCAGCGATGGTCGAGCGGGCCTTGCGGCGCCGGGCCCGGTGGGAATCGCGGGCGGAGGCTGCCTCGTATCTGCGCTCGCGCGACGCCTACGCTTCTTGGGACGAGGAGGTCTTCGCGGGGTGGTGTGAGACCGGACTCAGGGAGAACGCCGGCGGTGTCGAGCTTAGCTGCCCCCCATGGGTCGAGGCCTCCATGTTCGCCGAAACCAGGAATTCAACGGCGTTCACGAGCCTGGCGCGGCTCCAGTGCCCGGTCTGGCTCGCGCGCGCCAGCGGTGAAGCCGGCATGCGTTCGACCTGTCCGCCCACGGCCGCGTCGCGGGTCCCGCTTGCGTTCGAGACCGTCGTGGCGGCAGCCGGCCACTTTCTCCCGCTGGAGCGCGTCGACTTCGTCGTCGGCCTGGTGACCGAGGCGCTGGCCTACGTCGAGGGAAGACCTTAGGCCGCGGCGCTGCCGCGCGAGCGCGGGCGTGCTCGTCCCTTCTCAGAACCGGCTCAGCTCGCCCTATAATGCCGTACGTGGACTCGCCGCGTTTCGACTACGGCCACGCCACTTCGGTGGACGCGGAAGCGCTCGGTGAGCCGGGCCAGCGCCGCTTCCGGCTGCTGGTCCGATCGGGGAATGGCGCGGCCTCGATCTGGATGGAGAAAGAGCAGCTGGCCGGTGTCGGAGAGTGGTTCGGAGAGAGCAACGAGCGCCTCGACCGCGAGAAGCCCTCGAGCGACCCCGACGTCGAGCCGCTGAAATTCCCGGAGGACTTCAACGTCGACTTCCGCGCCGTGCAGGTCGCGTTGGGCTACGAGGAGGAGCGCGGCCGCTTCGTCTTCCAGGCCTTCGACCAGACCGCGGGTGAGGACAACCCGCAGGCGGCCTTCCGTTGCTTCCTGAGCCGCGGCCAGGCGCGCGTCCTCAGCCGCAAGATCGCCGAGGTCGTGGCCGCGGGCCGCCCGCTGTGCCCCCTGTGCGAGCAACCGATGGACCCCGCCGGCCACGCCTGCCCGCGCGCGAACGGCCACCGGGCGACGACGGGATAGAAGGCGAAGAGTCGGAGGTTGGTTGGAAGCTAGAAGCTAGCCTCATAAGCAGGCTTCCAACGTCTAACTTCCAACTTCCCGATTGGCCGTGACCGAAAGATGCGATTGGGCTGCCGGCGCCGGCGGCCTCATGCTCCGCTACCACGACGAAGACTGGGGCGTGCCTCAGCACGACGACCGGCGTCTGTTCGAGCTTCTCACTCCCGCCCTTCGCTACGAGCAGGTATAGGCGGTGCCGCCGGTCCTGCCAGGGGTCCGCGGATTAGCGAGCTGTTATGCAAAATCGACCCAAAGACCGCTGACAGGGCTCTCCCAGGGCGTAGAGTTGGCGCGGACAAAGAGTCGCAACGGAATGTTAGGGCCAAGAGTCACGCTTAGATGAACCTGCCAGGCCTCTCGCCCGCCCTCAAGGCCGCAACCGGCCTCGCGGTCGGCGCCGCCTTCGCCGGCGCCGTCGCCCTCACCGCCAGCGGCGGCCACAGGGAAAACGCCACCTTCAACGCCGGCACCATCGATGTGATGCCCACGGCGTTTGTAGAGAAGCGACCGACGACCCCTGCCCCGTTGGGGCCGACACCGGCGACGAACGCGACGCCAGTTTACGCTACAGCTCTGGCAACCCCTGGTCCAAGGAAGGGCCCGGAAGCTTGCCCAAAGGATTGGCAATTCTTCGACAATACCCTTCTGAAGTACACGCTGTGCGTGCCTTCGGAATGGGGGTTCGCCGACGCGGCGATCCGCGATCGACTACCCCTCGATCGGGCCAGCTCCACCTTAAGTGCTCGCCAGGGAGCCCTCCTCGTGATGAGCGCCGACGGGTTTCCCCTCCCGCTAGGCCAGACGATCGCGCCAGCTGAAGCGGCCCGCTACGCGAACGCCATCAGGCTGTCCGTGACGCTGATTCAGCAGGGCACCGGTTTCGGGGGCTGCACACCCAACCAACCACGCAATATCGCCGGCTTAACTGGCCTTTACTGCGACGACGCATTCTCGCTAGTCGCTGGTGGCGACGTGAAATACTCCCCTTCGGGCGACTTGCGGGAACGGAAAGTGCTAATTCCCTGGATGAACGCTTCGCCTTCGCTCCTGGCTCCGAAGAGCTTAGCGACCTCTGGCTACTTCTTGTTCGTCAAGGTCGATTCGTCCGCAAGTCGCTTTCTTTCAGACGCGGCTCTCATCGATCAGGTGATCGATAACGTGCGGGGGTATCAGTGAAGCGGCAGACGGCGGTTCAGCTGGCCGTCATCGTGCTTGCCCTCGTTGGTTCGGTCTCCCTCTCGGGAGGGAGGTCGGCCGCCTTTAACGGGTGGACAAGCTCGATGAGCAAGCTTCCCTGGCGGGCGGCATACTCGTGTACCGTCACTCGCGTCATCGTGCCTCACCAGTTTTGGGTAACAGTATTTATGAGGCATCAACTTCCGTCGGGTAACAGTTAGAGTGATGCAGATCGGACCGTTGACAGGGCTCTCCCAGGGGGGTAGGGTTGGCGCGCACAAAGAGTCGCAACGGAATGTTAGGGCCAAGAGTCACGCTTAGATGAACCTGCCAGGCCTCTCGCCCGCCCTCAAGGCCGCAACCGGCCTCGCGGTCGGCGCCGCCTTCGCCGGCGCCGTCGCCCTCACCGCCAGCGGCGGCCACAGGGAAAACGCCACCTTCAACGCCGGCACCATCGATGTGACGCCGACGGCGTTTGTAGAGAAGCGACCGACGACCCCGCCGACGGCGTTCGTAGACAAGGCGCACCCGACTGTGCCGGCACCCCCCACGCCCGTGCTGACTCCGAGGCCGACACCGGCGTCATTTTCGTGCCCAGACGGGTGGACGAGGCAGGACAACCCGTATCCCCACTATTTGTTCTGCACCCCGCCGGGGTGGGTGGTCCTCTTAGGGTCTGTTGGGCCGGTGGGCCCCGTCCCGACGCCGGCCCCCGGGCAGCCCATACCTACCGGCCTGCCCGGAAGTCAACTGCAGATATATAACCCTCAACAGGCGAAGTTAGCCGGGAGTCCCAGCTCTCAAATGATCCCAGGTGGGATCTTAATCAACGTCTACCTCCTGGAGGTTCTTCCGTCTTCGGACTTGAGCATCTTCCCTGCCTGTGCCGGCCCGTCAGACATGGTCGGCGGCATAGCGGTTATGGCCTGCAGCCCTCCAAGCACCCGCCTGCCGCCGCTGAGGATTCAAAGTTGGAGAGCAATCAGTGCGGGGAAATTTCTTTTCATGGCCGATATCCTGATGGACCCGGCCGCTCCGACCTCAGAGGAAGACCTCGCCCGGCAGGTTATCAAGTCCATTCAGTTCTACTAGGAGCGCTGCGGTGCTGAAACTGCGGCTAACGTTCTGGTTCCTCCTTGCGCTGGCCGCCATTCTGCTCTCGGAAGGCGCTGCGGGAGGCGCGTCTTACCTGCACGAGAAGTGGCGCCTGCCCTGGGCTGACTGGACGAGCGGAGCCCAAATGTACGTCACTACCGCTTACGGCCAAGGAGAGCACGTGGGCTGTCTGAACTATTACGCGCTCGATTTCGCAAGCGGAGACTACCCGTATGCAAGTTGGCCGATTGTTGCCACAGCCAACGGTAACATCACGGCGGCCTCCTATAATTCGGACGCCGGGAATTACATCGAGGTGACTCATGACGATGGCAGCAGCGTTTCGCATTACGCGCACCTGATTGCATTTGCTTTCACCAGGGCCACATGGAGCAGGGCCAGATAATTGGTTGGGCGGGGCAAACCGGCAACGCCACGGCAATCCACTTGCATTTTCGGATAAGCAACGGCTGCGCAATCCTGCCCGAACCCATGTCTGGTTACACCGCTTTCCATGTCGGGGGCCTCTACTACTCGGACAACGTGATGCCGGGCGACACCTGGTACAGCTTTCCTTATGGCCAGCCGACGTTCTACGCAGCCATTCGGGACGCGTACGACAGAAATGGGGCATATTACGGGCCGGGCAGCACATTTGACCCCTGCGGCGGGAATGGCAGCGGTTACTGCCAGTGGGTCCACGGGTGGTGCTCAGGCGTGACGCAGGACTTCATCGGCGGCGATGGCTACGCGGGCGCCATAATGCAGCGCAACTCTTCGCCCTCTGCGTTCTGGGTCCACGGGCCGATCTGGAGCTACTACGCAAGCCTGGGCGGGGCTTGCAGCGCCTACGGCTATCCCATCAGCGACGAATACGCTTGGAACGGCAACGCCGGCGCCAGGACTTTCCGGGTGGGTCGATCTGCTGGAATGGGTCCTCGATAGTCAGCTGCACCGCCGCCGGCACCGGCACCATCTCGGCCTCGCCCGCCGGCTGCACAATCGGGCCGAGCTCCGGCGGTCAGTGCCCGGTGACCGTCAGCTGGAGTACTGCTGGGGTCCCAGGTCTGGGTCTACGACCCCTACGGCTGGGGCGGCGTCGAGCAACCCATGGTCTCCGGCACCTCCGGCTCGATCCTGGTTCCCTGGATTCAGGGCTGGCCCCACGCTTACACTTTCACCCTCTACAACTTTTCCAGCGGGTCGAAAGGCGCCTCGCTCGCCTCGCTAGGTGTTCTCGGCACCTCGACGGGTACGCTTTCCGCCAGTCCAAACCAATGCTCCCTCAACGGCGGCAGCCAGTGCACCACCAACGTGAGCTGGGCCACCTACGGCCCAAGTTCGGCCTGGGTATTCGTCTACGACTTCTACACCTGGGGCAATACGTGGGTGCCGATGGTCGCCGGCACCTCCGGCTCGATTCCCGTGCCCTGGATCCACGGATCGCCCCACCAGTACTACTTCATCATCAAAGACACCTCGGATGGGGTGACCTACCACGACCTCAGCGGCAATACCTTCGTCGGGCCCGTCACCGCCGTGCCCTAGCCGTCGCCGATGTTTCACGCCCAATCGTTAGCACATATGTGCCACTAACCCCTTGGCGCTGCGCCTGAATCTCGAAGCACCCGCCTGAGGCTCTCGAAGCGATGGGCGCGAGCTTCGCCCTTCCGCCGGCCCCACCGTCTGCTACGCCTTCATGCAGGCCGCCGGCCTCGTCAACGACGACCTGGCGTCCTGCTTTCCCTACGGGGAAGTGTAGGCGACCGCCGCCTGAAGGACCCGGAGTGCTGAGAAACCGGCCGGCCCTGCCTAATCCGTAATCTGGTTGGTGGTCTTGAGGAAGTCTTTCGCCGCCTCGACGGTGCGGAAAACGCGGGAACCGATGTAGTCGATAGCGTCGATGACTTCGTCCGCCTCGTCCTCGGCGAAGGCCAGGTCAATCACGTCCTGACGCTCGACCTGTCCATTGGCCTCGAACGCGGTCAGGAAGTAGTCCTCGAGCTTGCTCCAGGGGACGGGCATCGGTTCCTCCTCGGCGGCTGGCGTCGCGTACCGTCGCGAGTCTATCAGACGCCCTGTCTTGGGTGAACAGAGATTGCACCCCGCGCGGCCAGTGACACGGACGCCTTCCACCTTGCATCGGCACCGACTTAAGGCGCTTCGCGAGAACGGACATTTGAGCTGCCCGGGAGCGGGCCGGCCGCAAAGGCGGCCGCTAACTGCTGATTATTTCAAGGTGGGGCGCCCCGGCCGGTCCCGGCACCGGCCCCGGATTAGCGAACTATCGTGAAAGTCGACCCAAGGACCCCTTGACAGGGCTCTCCCAGGGCGGGTAGGGTTGGCGCGGACAAAGAGTCGCAACGGAATGTTAGGGCTAAGAGTCACGCTTAGATGAACCTGCCAGGCCTCTCGCCCGCCCTCAAGGCCGCAACCGGCCTCGCGGTCGGCGCCGCCTTCGCCGGCGCCGTCGCCCTCACCGCCAGCGGCGGCCACAGGGAAAACGCCACCTTCAACGCCGGCACCATCGATGTGACGCCCACGGCGTTTGTGGAAAGAGCGGCCACTGCGCTGGCCTCGCCGGCGACCGGATTTCCCACGCCTCGGCCGACGATCGTCCTCCCGACACCCGCCCCTCGCCCGACCATAGATCCAAGCGCCGACAAGGGCGGCCTGTTCGCCGACGGCGTTAAAGACCTGCCGCGGGCCGACACAAAGTCCTGGTTGACCTATACCAACAGCAAGTGGGGCTACACCTTCATGTATCCTCCCAATTGGGTGCTGAACGAAGGGGAGGCGGGAGTTCCTGCAGTTCATCCTCTGCAATACGCGCAGGTCCTCAATCCCGTGTCAGAGCGCGGCACCAATGTCTCCGGCGTTAACTGCAATGGCGTGGGCTGCGAAGCAGCACCGCCAGGCACTCTAAGCTTTGGGGTAAGTGTTGACACCTCAACCGCCCTGTGCACCCTCGCCCCCACACGGCTCGCTGACGACCAGGTGGTGGCCGCCGGAGCGAGCGTTCGCCGCTGTGCTCAAAGAACCCCCGAGGGCGGGCTCGTTGTTCAGCTGGCCTTTTCCCTGCGCGGTGGCTTGACAGCGCGGGCGCTACTCGGAAAAGGCCGTGAGGTGACTGCTGACAAGCAACAAATCATCGAGGCCATTCTCGACTCGTTCCGAGCTCTGCCGTGAAGAGGGCACATCTAAGACAACTGCCGCTCCTACTCGCGCTTCTAGGTGCCTTGGTGGTCTCCAGTTCATTCTGGGGAGCGCGCCCGGCGCTTGCTGCAAATCAGTACGGCGGCAATTCTTGGACCCTATACAGGCTTCCCTGGCAGCATGGCCAAGGCCATTTCCTCACGCAGGGACAACAAACCGCACCGCCTCTGAACCACAACCAAATCTACAACCAGTATGCCCTGGATTTCGGGATGCCTACTGGTACTAGCCTGCTATCGATCACGGACGGCGTCTTCTGCCAGATGGGAGACGTTCTTAATCCGCACGGCCTAGGGCTTTGGGTAGTCGAGGTTGCAACCGCAGCGACGGGGACATTTCCGAATCCGCAGCGGACTCAGCCCACTGACTACTACTTCTACGGTCACATGGATTTCGCTTACACGCCCGCCTGCTACGACGAGACCGGTGAACATTGGGGCAACACATACCAAGGGCAAGTCCTCGGCCGTAGCGGCCATTCCGGGGCTGTCACCTGCTCGCCGGCGCCATGCGACCCTTCCCACGTCCACATGACGGTCCAAAATCCTGGGAGCCGCTGGTACACGGCGGCTGGCGCCGACGTGTCGGTCCAGTTCCCACCGCTCAGCGGTCTGAATAGTTGGGTTTACTTCGACCAGTACTTCGCCGACAGCGTCTTAGCCGGAGACGACAACACGATTCCCTCACCCAACTTCAATATCACTATGTGGGGCAAGTGGATCGGTTGGGGCGGACTCTACGGCCCCGGCTCGACGTGGGATAACGGAAGCGGGCCGGGCGTCCATGGCTGGTGCAACGGCGTAACTCAGGACTTCGACGGCTATCCAGGCTATGCTCCCGGACCCGGAGCCATCATGCTCCGGAACGGCCAGCCCTCTGCGTTCTGGGTCCACGGGGCGATCTGGAGCTACTACGCAAGCCTGGGCGGGGCTTGCAGCGCCTACGGCTATCCCATCAGCGACGAATACGCTTGGAACGGCAACGCCGGCGCCAGGACTTTCCGGGTGGGTCGATCTGCTGGAATGGGTCCTCGATAGTCAGCTGCACCGCCGCCGGCACCGGCACCATCTCGGCCTCGCCCGCCGGCTGCACAATCGGGCCGAGCTCCGGCGGTCAGTGCCCGGTGACCGTCAGCTGGAGTACTGCTGGGGTCCCAGGTCTGGGTCTACGACCCCTACGGCTGGGGCGGCGTCGAGCAACCCATGGTCTCCGGCACCTCCGGCTCGATCCTGGTTCCCTGGATTCAGGGCTGGCCCCACGCTTACACTTTCACCCTCTACAACTTTTCCAGCGGGTCGAAAGGCGCCTCGCTCGCCTCGCTAGGTGTTCTCGGCACCTCGACGGGTACGCTTTCCGCCAGTCCAAACCAATGCTCCCTCAACGGCGGCAGCCAGTGCACCACCAACGTGAGCTGGGCCACCTACGGCCCAAGTTCGGCCTGGGTATTCGTCTACGACTTCTACACCTGGGGCAATACGTGGGTGCCGATGGTCGCCGGCACCTCCGGCTCGATTCCCGTGCCCTGGATCCACGGATCGCCCCACCAGTACTACTTCATCATCAAAGACACCTCGGATGGGGTGACCTACCACGACCTCAGCGGCAATACCTTCGTCGGGCCCGTCACCGCCGTGCCCTAGCCGTCGCCGATGTTTCACGCCCAATCGTTAGCACATATGTGCCACTAACCCCTTGGCGCTGCGCCTGAAACGCGCTTAGCTGTCCTCCATCAACCACCCGGCGAAGGTCCTCACCTTGTCCGGGCGGACCGATGCGAGGGACATGCGTTGAGCTATTTGGGGGAGGTGCTGGCGGACGGGCCGGCGGTGTATTACCGCTTCGGCGAGACGGCGGGTGTGGTCGTGGCGGACGCTTCGGGGAACGGGCGGGATGGGACCTGGTCGGGGTCGCCGGCGCTGGGGCAGGTGGGGGCGCTGGCGACGGACCCGGACCCGTGTGCTCTGTTCGATGGTGTGGACGATAAGGTGACGGTCCCGGCCCCGCCGGCGATCGGGACGACCTTTTCGGTCGAGCTTTGGTTGAGGCACCAGGGCGGCGCGGACGCGCGGCAGGCGCTCCTGATCGACGCGGGCGGGACTTTGGGCCTGATGTTCGGCTCGGACGCCAGGCTGAACCTGCGTTACTCGGGCGCTGACCACAAGAACGGGACGGCGCTCTCGGCGAATATCTGGCATCACGTCCTGGTTTCGGTCGCGGCCGGCGCCGGTACGTTCTACGTTGACGGCGTGGCGGACGGCGCGGCCGCCGCGGTGCCTTCGGGCTTTGCGCCGGACCGGATCGGCGACGACACGGGGTCGGACACTTTTAAGGGGTACCTCGACGAGCTGGCTCTCTACGTTGTCGCTCTCTCTGCCGCTCGGGTACTTGCTCACCTTGCTGCTGCTTTTCGGGGCCTGCTCGGTCTGCGTGGCCGTCTTCGGCGTGAGCTCCACGACGAGGATTCTGCGGCTTACCGGTGGACGGATGCCGAGCTGGAGCGCCACCTTCTCCGGGCGGCGGACGAGCTCTCGGAGGTCTGGCCGCAGGAAGCGGTGACGGTGCTGGTGGCGACGCCGGGCTCGCGCGAGGTGTCGATCGCTTCGCTGGCGGAGCTGGTGCGGATCGAGCGGGTGGAGTGGCCCGTGGGCGCGTTTCCGCGGGAGTACGTGCAGTTTTCGACCTGGGGCGCGACTCTGACGCTCGAGACGGAGGACAAGCCGGCGTCGGCTGACGCGGTGAACGTTTATTGGGGCAGGCGGCACCAGGTGGAGCGGTTGAGCTCGACCCTGCCGGCGGAGACTGAGGACACGGTAGTCCTCGGCGCCTCGGGATTCGCTCTCCTGGAGCTGGCGGAGTACGCGGCGAACCGGGCGAACACCGGCGGGCCAACGGCTGTGCGCGAGTACGAGCGTCAGGGCCGCGACCGGCTGGACATGTTCCGGCAACAGCTGCGGCGGTTTGGGCGGGCAGGACGGGTGCGGACGAGCACGCTGTACGGGCCAGCGCGCGCGGCGCCCCAAAGTCAGACCACCGATCCCGGCCCCTCCTAGCGCGATGCGTCCCTTCCCTGCCAGGGTCGCCGGCGGCGGGCGGGAGCGGGTCTGGCGACTTCGGGTCTTGCTTTTGGGAGGATTGGGTGATTGCCAGGAAGACAGTTGCTTTCCGGCGGACTTTGGCGCCAGGCCAGCACCAGGTTATCGGTGCCATCCCGGGTCCTCGCGTCAGCACGACCCTCACCCCAAGCCTCCTTTCGACCGGCTCGGGATTCAGCTCCCCGAGGCGGGAGAGGGAGCTCGCGGTGGCGGGCGGTGGACGCCCCTCTCCCTGGCCCTCTCCCGCGGGGAGAGGGGAAGCGTTAGGCGGGTGAGCAATTGCGGACGCTGAGCGCGACGCTTTTGGCGGCGCAGAGGGCTGAGAGCCGGCGGCCTTACGTGAAGGCCGTGTTCGACGATTATGACGGGGACCGGGCGCGGCTGCGGTTCGCGCGGTACTACACCGGCGTGGAGCCGGAGAGCTATGTGGGCTGCTGCATCGCGCCGGACGGCTCGCTGGTGCGGACGCGGGTCGCGGCTGGAAACGTGTACGTGTCGCGGGTGGCCGCGCCGGGTCCCGGGTCGGACTATACGTCCT
>CAYRCD010000023.1:0-34335 GCA_964422735.1 uncultured Dehalococcoidia bacterium
CCGGCCCCAGCTACTGGCCCGTGATCCTCGCGCTCGGCGTCGTCGGCATCGCCGCGGGCCTCGTCTATAAGACCGAGTACGGCGCCTTCGCCGTCGCCATCCCGATGGCGCTGATGGCGGCCGCATTCTGGGCAACCGAGATCAACGAGGAGATGGCCTCCGGCCCGGCGGCGCTCCCGTTCTACGTGCCGCCGGCACGGCTGGAGCAGCCCGCCGAGCCCGCGGCCGGCGGCGGCTTCCTCATGCCCGTGCCGCCGCGCGCCCTCGCGGCCCAGGCGGCGGGCGGCGCCGCCATCGCCATCGAGACTTACCCGACCCGCCAGGTGTCTCGCCGCGGCCTCTTGCGCATCACCTTCTGGGCCGGCCTTGGCACCGGGCTCGCCGCTTTGGCCGCCGCCTCCGTCGACATGCTTTTCCCGCGCGGCATCAAGCGCGCCGGCGGTATTTTCTCTCTCGGCACGGTGGACCAGTACCCGCCCGGGACAAAGACCGATAAAGCAGAAGGCAAGTTCTGGCTCGTCAGCCTCACGGAAGAGCAGGGCGGCCCCGGCTTCCTTGCCCTCTGGAAAAAGTGTCCCCATCTCGGCTGCACCGTCCCCTGGAAGGAAGACTTCAGCTTCGTCGACCCGAACACGGGCCAGGAGGCAAAGGGCTGGTTCCGCTGCCCTTGCCACGGCTCGACCTACAACAACGCCGGCGTCCGTGTCTTCGGCCCCGCCCCGCGCTCCATGGACAGGATGGACCTCACCATCGCTGACGGCCGGATCACCGTTGATACGCGCGCGGCTACGAATCCAACGACCGAAGTCAAGCCCGGCAAGGGTGGCAAGGGCGTTCCCGAGAACGCAAAGTTCGCCGTCAAGGCGCCCTGAAGGAACCAGGCAGCGTGCGATCCTATGGCGGCTCGATCGGTGTGGCTGGATGAACACGCGAAAACAGGTCCTGATCATGTCGGTCCTGATCGCGGTCTCGCTCATCGTACTCGCCCTCTACGCCGCCTGGTTGCCGAGTCGGGAGACCGACGCCGCGACCGTAATCGAGGACAAGACGGCCACGCGCGGGGCCCACATATTCGCCCAGAACTGCCGCCTCTGTCATGGCGACGTCGCCGAGGGCGGCGCCCTCGGCGCCCGCTTGCCCGCCGCCCCCGCTCTCGACCGGCCCGACCTCCAGGGCTTCATCGATTCGAACGCGAAGCTGAACCAGGCCGCCGCGGCGGCCGACACGGCGATCCGCGTCTCCGACCCCTCCAAGTTCAAGACCGGCCAGACGATCCTCGTCAACTCGGAGCGCATGGAAATCAAGAGCATAGACGCCAAAGCTCTCACGGTCGCCCGCGCCCTCGCGCGCACGGAGGCCTCGCCTCACTCGGCCGATTCGAAGATCCTCATTAGACTCGACCTCGACAGCACTGGTTTCAACGACAAGGTCAAGCTGATCACTAACACCATAACCTGCGGCCGCGTGGGCTCACCGATGCCGGCCTGGGGCCAGAGCCAGGGCGGCATCCTCAGCGATGAGCAGATCCGCCAGCTCATGGTCCTGATTACGACCGGTCGCTGGGAGTTGGTCAGAGAAGAAGACGACAAGGCAGACATCCTCAAGACGGCCCTGACCGAGGACGTCGACGAGGACCGCGTATCGCTCAGAGTGACCGATGTGACCGCCTTCAGCAACAAGGACGCGATCCGGATCGGCGACGAGCGCCTTCGCGTAACGGCGGTGCCAAAGGTGCCACCGATCGAGGCACGCAAGCCGGGCCTCGCCCTTCGACTTCTTCGAACCCTCGGCCTTCGACGAAAAGCAGCAACGACAGAGAGTGAGAAGAGCGGCATCATCCTGGTCCAACGCGGCGTCCTCGGCACGGCCCCCCTTGCGCACACGGCCGACGAGGTAATCTTCAAGTTCCCGGAGACCTCTGAGCCCTCGATCAACCAGTCATCCTGCGGCCAGACGGCGAAGCCTCAGGGACCCACGCTCCCGCCGGGACCCAAGCCCTGCGCCGACCCCTGCCAGACCGTCCCGGTCGCCGCCCAGGGCGTCCAGTTCACCCTCCCAGAGATCAGAGTCAAGGCGGGAGGCAACGTCCGCCTTGCCTTCGATAATCGCGACCAGGGCACCCAGCACAACCTGGCCGTGTACAAGAGCAGCACCGACATCATCGCGGTGGCGTCCGGCTCGGTGGGGACGACGTTCACGGGCCCCGGGAATGACGAGATCGTGTTCGCGCTCCCGGCCGCCGGCACCTTTTACTTCCGCTGCGACACCCACCCGACCAGCATGTTCGGCAGCTTCGTCGTAACGCCCTAGCTCCTCCCCCAACCCTCGTTCTTTTCGACCCCCAAAGTAGGGGCCGGCCGGCTGGCCGTTCGTTTTCAGCCCCTCAGGAGCCGGGCCGAAGGGGCTTCGAAAAAACCAAGACGCCGGGCTTCAAATTGGTGAAGGCTTAGCGAATTCTTGGGACGCGAGCGGGGTGCTCGGCGCTCCTCCTGAGGTTCTCGAAGGACGAGATTGTGCGCCGGCCGAGCCAGGGCACGAGGCCCAAATACCTTCCCCCTTCTCCGGGACCCGGCGCGCGCCAGCGGCTTCGAAGGCTAGAATCGTCCTATGGCGAGGCTCGATGCCCTCTTGATTCGTGGCGCGAACGTTCTCACCCTCGACCCGTCCCGGCCGCGGGCAGAGGCGCTTCTTGCGGTCGACGGCCTGATCGCCGCCGTCGGCAGGAGCGCCGACGTCCGCGCCCACCCGGCCGCCGCAGCCGCGCGCGTGGTTGACTGTGGAGGACGCACGCTCGTCCCTGCTTTCATCGACGCCCACATCCACCTCCTCGCCGCGGCCGCGCGGCTGGATGCCGTCGACTGCGGTCCGGAGGCCGTTGCCTCGATCGACGAGATCAAGGCCGGCATTCGCGAGCGGGCCGCCACCACGCCGCCGGGCGAGTGGGTCCGCGCCGGCGGCTACGACGAGCTGGCCCTCGTCGAACGCCGGCACCCGGACCGCCACGACCTGGACCAGGCCGCGCCGGACCACCCCGTGCGCCTGGTCCATCGGACCGGACACGCGTGCGTCCTCAACAGCCGCGCCCTCGCACTCGCGGGAATCGATAACTCCACCCCGGAACCCCCGGCCGCATACCTGGAGCGTGATCTGACCTCCGGCGAGCCCACCGGCCTTCTGCTCGAGATGAACGACAGGGTCAACCGGGCTCTACCGCCGTTGTCTTACGAGCGGCTCGCGGCCGCCTGCGCCGCTCTGGACCGCCGGCTCCTGGAGGCCGGCGTCACCTGCGTCCAGGACGCGACCGCTACCAATGGCCCCGACGACTGGCGCCTGTTCCGGCGCTTGATCGAAGAGCGCCGGCTGAGTGTGAGCCTTTCCCTGATGGAGGGCCTCGCTCATCTCGCCAGTCCGGCCGCCAAAGGCGGCGGTCGGCGCCCGCGACGCGGCGGCGTCAAGCTCCAGCCTCGAGAGCTGGAGCACGAGCTATCGCCCGGGCCGGCCGAGATCGTGGCCCTGGTTCGTCGTGTCGACGCCGCCGGCCGTCAGGTCGCCGTTCATGCCGTCGGGCGCCTGGCCATCGACGCGGCTCTCGATGCTTTCCAGGCCCTGGGACCCGCCCGCTGCCAAACAATGCGCCACCGCATAGAGCATGCCGGCATCTGCTCGCCGTCAACCGCCGAGCGCATCGCCCGGCTGGGAGTCATGGTCGTCACCCAGCCGGGCTTCCTGTATTGGAACGGCGCCCTGATCGAGCAGCGCGTCGCAACAGCGGACATCGCCGACCTCTATCCGCTGCGCCGGCTGCTCGACGCCGGCGTCGTCCTGGCCGGCTCGAGCGACGCGCCGGTCGCGCCGGCCGTCCCGCTCACCTCTCTGCGCGCCGCGGTCGAGCGCCGGACCCGCTCCGGCGCCGTCCTGTCGCCGGAGCAGCGCCTGTCCGGAGAAGAAGCGCTCGCGCTCTTCACTCGCAACGCCGCCTACGCCCTCGGGCTTGAGGCCGAGCGCGGAGCCCTTCGCCGGGGCATGGCGGCGGACTGCGTCCTGCTCTCAGCCGACCCGACGGCCCCGGCGCCGGACTGGGACCGGCTAACTCTGGACCTGACCGTCAGAGCAGGGCAGGTCGATTACGAACGCGCCGCCTCGGCGCCATGACCGCCGGGGCGCCTCTGACTTCTCGACTTCACGTTTGAGAATTTCTGTCCCTCAGGGCTTGCATCTATGTGCGCCTAGCACATATGATAGCAGGACGGGAGACCAACCTCACACTATCTCGACCCTGAGGAGGTCAGCGACATGACGGTGAACCCCATGCATGACTTGGAAGATCTGACGCACGTCTGGCAGGAAGTCGCCAGCGAGACTCAGAGGAACCTCGAGGCCCGCTGGGAACAAGGAATCGCGCTCGGCGAGCGCATCGCCCGCGGGTTTTATTCCGAGCACGAGGAAGCCCGCAAGACCTGGGAGAGCGTCGCAAAGATAGTCACAAACTCCGGCGATACCTTCGGCTCCCTGGTCACGGCCGGGCTTGCGGCTTTCGAGAGCGAAAACCCCACCCAGGAGACCGAGGCGCTCGCGGACCTGCTCTTCCAGCAGAACCTCGCGCTCTTCAAGACCTGGACGAGCTACCTCGTTGGCGTCCAGCAGCGCCAGACGGCGCTGGCCAGGGACCTCAGCCAGGCAGCCATCAAAGCCGCCGAGGCCCTCACGCCCGCCTACCGCACCCTGGCCAAGGCCGGCGAAGATCTCCTCGGCCTGGCACAGCGCTCCGCCCGCGACGTGACCTCGTTCTCCACCAACGGGGCCGCGGCGCCTGCAAAGAAGAAGGCCGCTGCCGCGGCCTGATTCACCCGCTCCTGCCTCCCGGGTTGTCATTGCGCCGCCCGGTTCTAGCAATCCGCATTGCTGCCTTGTCATCCCGAAGGCAGCGAGGAGTCTCGTCGGCCGTCCTGAACGTGAAGACTCCTCGCATGCGCTCGGAATGACAGGCAGCTCTCACCTCTATCTTCCAACCCTCTGGCCCCTCGCCCCCGGTTGCCCTATCATGCCCGAGGGCGGGGGTAAGCGAGTTAGCGCTATTGGTAGACCTGCGACACCTTCGCCGTCTCCTCCTTTATGTCCTCCGGATAGCCGCGCTGGGCGCGGTCCTCATCGCCGCCGTCTTGATTGCCCGATCCGACCGCACCGACCGCGCTTCGGCCGCTCCGCCGTACACCTTCGGCGCCGAGAACTCCTGGATCCGCGTCCAGAACATCGGCAACGCCAACGCTAACGTCGAGGTCGACTACTTCGACGAGCAGGGGCGAGCCGCCGGCGTCGACACCTGCCCCTCGCCCACCTGTCCGGTCATGTTCCCCGGCAGCGGCTGGACCTTCTTCCAGCGCGACAACCCCTCACTGCCGGCCGGCTTCCAGGGCTCGGCCATCGTTGCCGTCGACCAGCCCGTCGTCGCCGTGGTCGCCAAGGACGTCTTCCGCGGCGACCGCTTCTCGATCGCCGGCGATACGGTAACGACCGGGCCCGGCTCCCATCGCCTCTATTTGCCGATCACGGCCAAGCGCGACGGCCCCTTGCAGGATTGGATGGGCCGCTTCGCCATCCAGAACATGTCCGACACCATCCAGGCCTGCGTGACGATCACCTATCTCAGCAACTACACCGACGACGAGGTCGCCTGGGACCCCTTCAAACCTCCGACCACCACCTCGGGCCCGCGCCTTCCCGGCTGCCCCAACGGCGGCCTGCCTCTGCCGCCGCGCGGCACGCTCTTTCGCGACCCCGACTCCTTCCCCATGCCCAACGGCTTCACCGGCTCCGTGCGCATCGACCTCCAGAAGAACGCCGCCGGCCAGGGTCCCGAGAAGCAGTTCGTCTCCGCCACCGCCGAGACCTGGAACCGGTTCTTCGCCTCCTTCGCCTCCTACCGCGGTATGGATGAGAGCGAGCTGGGCACCGACATCATCCTGCCCCTCCTGGACCGCCAGGTCGGTCCAGGCAACTCCTTTAGCACTCACTTCCAGATCGTGAACAAGAGCCCGTCGCGGCCGGCGCGAGTAACCATCCGTTTCGACGGCTTCGACCTCAGCAAGGACCCGGCCCAGTTCGTCTCCAAGACCAGCGCCTTCACGGTCAAAGGCGCCCGCCTCTGCTTCCAGGACAGGGACGACTACGCGAACTGTCTCCAGCCCGGGGACAGGCTGCCGGCCAACTTCGTCGGCACCGCGCGCATTACCTCCACCGAACCGCTCGGGATCATCGTCAACCGCAGCACCACCCAGGGCGAGACCTTCACCAATTACCGCGGCATCCGGCCTCAGGACGGCGCCCGGCGCGTGCTCTTGCCCGTCCTGAACAAGAACTTTGGCGCCCTGCCCGGAAGAGCGGCGGGCTGGAACAGCTGGTTCCGCGTCATGGTCGCCGATGGCGGCCAGGCCAACGTCACCGTCCGCTATTACGGCCTCGACCTTCCCGGCGGCAGCATCTCCTACACCGTGGCCGTCGACCGCGAGTTCACCGTCTTCCAAAACCTCGAGCCCTTCCTGCCCAACGGCTTCGCCGGCACCGCGATCATCGAGTCCGACCGGCCCATCGTCGCCCTCGCCAACCTCACCACCGACGTCTTCCAGGGCGACCCCGATTTCCTCTACAACGGCATCTCGCTGAATTAGTGCCTCTCCAACAGGATGAACCTCAAGGGTACTCATCTGTCTTTCGGAGGCCGCCTCAGCGGCCGTGGGCCGTCCTCCCATCCTGTCTTTGCGAGGAGCGGAGGTCGCGCAAAGCGACCGCAGCGACGCGGCAATCTCGGTCGTACCCCGTTCGCCCCATAGTCGCCCTCGCCAACCTCACCACCGACGTCTCCCAGGTCGACAAAGCCCCAGAACTTGAGTGTCACGCCGGCGGCACGGCTGGCTTGGAACAAACAGCTCTCGTTCGCCGTCTACTTCTTGACGGGCACCAGCCCGCGAGGAGGAAGACGATGCGACGAATGATGATGACGGCCCTGGCTCTGACGCTGCTGGCAGGCGCGTGGCTGGCAGCGACGCCGAACCCGGCCGACGCCTGCGCGGGGCTGATCGGCTCTAACGGCGCGGTGAACCTGGGCCGGACCACGACCCTGGCCGCCTACCACGACGGCGTCGAGCACTACGTGACCGCCTTCCAGTTCCTGGGCGGCGGCGGCCAGTTCGGCACCCTCATCCCCCTGCCCGGAGTGCCGTCCAGCGTCGAGCGCGGCGGCGCCTGGACGCTGCAGCGCCTCATCCGCGAGACCCAGCCGCCAAAAGCGCTGGCGACGCGAGATCTTGCCCTCGCCGGCGCCCCCGGCGCCGAAGTGCTGCTCCAGACCCGAATCGACGCCCTCGATATCACGGTGCTCAAGGGCGGCGCGGCCGATGTCGCGGCCTGGGCGAAGGCGCATGGCTTCCGCCTCTCGCCGGACGCGCCCGAGGTGCTCGACTTCTACGCGCAGCGCAGTCCGATCTTCCTCGCCGCCGTCTTCGACGGCGCTGCCGCGCAGGAGCGTGGACAGCAGATCGGCGACGGAACACCGGTGCACATCACCAATCCCACGCCGAACCCCTGGGTGCCGCTGCGCATCCTGGCGCTCGGTAAGCAGGCGTCGGACCGCGTCCAGGCCGACGTGTTTCTGCTCACCGATAACGTGCCATCACTGCTTCCCGGCCCGCGGGTCGGGTTCGCGCTGGCGGCGAGTCAGCGGGCGTCGAAGTCCTTGCTCGACGACCTGCGCAGCGACGCCGGCATGGACTGGGTGCCGGCGTCGTCCTGGCTGACCAAGCTGAGCCTGGACCTCCCGGCAGCCGACCTGCGCTTCGACCTCGCGGTCGACGCCAGTGGCTGGGGCAGGCCCTCGCCCGTGGCGGCCGGCCTGATCGCGCCGCCCGCGGCCCCGGAAGCGTCCGGTGTCTCGACCCTGCTCGCCTGGATAGCAACCGGCGCCGCGCTCGTGCTCCTCATCCCCTTCGTCGCCGCCCGGCTGCGGCGTCGCGGCCCGAGGGCGTCATGAGCTGGCTGGGGAAAGCGCGGCTTCTGGTGTGCGCGTTCTCGGCCGGCTTCGCCGCGACCGCCATCGGCGGCCGCGGCGGCGAGGCCTCAAGCGAGGTAACCATCGCGATTCACTTCTCCCACTTCGCGCCGGAGGTCGTGACCGTCCACGCCGGCGCGCCCGTCACCTTTACCCTGCGCAATGACGACCCGATCGAGCACGAGTGGATCGTGGGCACGAGCGAGGTGCACGAGCGCCATCGGCTCGGGACCGAGCCGGTCCACGATCAGTTGCCGACGGAGGTCACCGTCCCGGCGCTGTCCACGCGCATAACCACGGTCACGTTCGAGCAACCGGGCGAGTACGCCTTCATCTGTCACCTGCCCGGGCACGAGGCCTACGGCATGCGCGGGACGCTGCGCGTCCTGACGCGCTAGAACGGCTCTACGTCCGCTGCGAAGCCAACTTCCACCCCACCGCTACCAGCAACACCACCGCGACCACCACGAGCGCTGTCGTGTCGCGATCGCTGCCGCCGAGGTCGTGGTCGCGGATGTGGGCAGCCGCGTGCAAGGCGGCGCCGATGCCCGCACCGGCCAGCGCCGCGAGTATCGCATCCGTTCGGCGCCACAGCGCCACTGCCAGCGCGGCGCCAATCCCCACCTGGAAGGCGCCAACGTCATGCAGGAAATGAGCGTTGTACGGCTCGAAGCCAGCGACCTCGTCGAAGAAAGACCTGGGGTCGAAAAACGGCCACAGGCCGAAAATGAAGAAGAAGGCAGCGCCAAGCGCGGTCACGACGCCAAGCAGTGTGTTGCGGTTAATCAGCTCGTCTCCTTCGCTTAGTCGGATCGTTTCAAGAGGCCAGGTTTGAAGCCACCCCCTCTTTTGAAGCGGCCTCACGTGCTGGTCCTCCTTTCCCGGACCCGCCGAGCAGGAGCCAGCCTCCTGCTACCAGCAGCCACAGCAGCATGAGCCCATAACCCGGCCCCAGGAAGAGCCAAGCCCAGCTGGCCCCCAGGATGCCGGATACCAGCGCCGCGCCAAGTGACGCCACGCTGGCGCCCACCACGAAGCCGAGCCAGCTCGGAACGAGGCGATGGCGACCCGTGATTAGCGCAAAACCATAGACGCCCAGCGCGAGCGCGAGTGAAGTTACATGCACTATCGCTTTCAACACCAGGACAAATGCCCGTGCCGTAGTCAGCACAACCTCGGCATGTCCCGCCGTCGCCGTAACATACTCGTCCGCGAGCTCGGCTGACGTCGCGTACACCGCCGACGCAAGCAGCGTCAGAAGTCCGGCGGCAGCCAGCGCGACGGCGGCAAGGACGGCCGTCGCCGCCGAGTAACGCCGCAGAGCGAGACAGAGCATAACCGCGCCGCCCAGCATTCCCAGGCCCGAAAGGACCTGGAAGGCCGTGTAAGTCGCCACCTGCCAGTCCGCGATTCCGGCCAAACGGCGCAGCTCGACGTCGAACCCATCGACTGCGGGGTCGTAGCCGGCGACGTTAAGGCTCAACATCGCCGCCACAGTCAGCAGGAGGAGACAGGCGCCGCCGATGCGTTCGATTGGGATCCCTATGTGCACGTTGGGTCCCTCCATTTGGAAACGCCAGAGCAGATCGGCCGCCGCGCCACGCGCGGCGCGGCTAAGAGCTTCGACCCCTATCGCACCCGGACTCACTCCCTCCTCGGTTCGATCGGAATAGTGCTCCCAGAGGTCCGAACGGATCTGGCCAAGGCGACGCTCTCGGCTCGCCCTTGAGAGCCCGGTCGTGTACACGCGGACCCACCAGAGGATGAGGCTCCCGCTGAGGCCTGGGGTCCGGCCGGCCGTCAGGCTCAAGTGGGGGCAACGCCTTTCGCCATGCGGCCGCTCGCGGTGCGTTGGGGCTGCGGCGCCGCCGCGTGAGCCCGCTCGCCCAGCGCGGTGACTCTGTAGAGCCGGCGGCGTGGCCGGTTCTCCGCCGCCGCTAGGTCCGCGTTTTCCAGCCGGCTTTCAACAAGGCCCAGTCCCTCCAGGCGGTCCAGCGCCCGATAGAGGGTGCCCTGGGCGGCCAGCCGACGTGCATCCTCTCGATCGCCAATTTCCTTCGCGATGGCATACCCGTGAAATTCACCGCGGCCGCGGTCAGCGAGATCCAGGCCTGCGCCAAGGATGGATCGTTCGATGGGGAAGAGCGCTCCAGACTTGCGGCGCATGGCCCAAGAATACGCATATATATGCGTATGTCAAGTGAGGGCACGGCCCTCGGCCCCTGTCCCAGAGCGGGAGAGGGGAGTGACGGTCCCCCCTCTCCCCCCAGTGGGAGAGGGGGTCAGGGGGTGAGGGTGCCCCTTCGCGTTCGCATTGGACTGCACACCGGTGAGGCGATCCGGGACAGGGACGACTTCTTCGGCCGCAACGTCACGCTGGCGCACCGGATCACGGACAGGGGCGGCGGCGGCCAGATCCTTATCTCGGAGCGCCTCCGCCATATGCTCCGGCGTTCCCGGGGGTTGCCCTTCGACGAGGCCGTTGAGGTCGACCTCAAGGGTCCCAGCGGCAAGTACCGGGTGTTCGAGGTGCTCTGGCGCTGAATCCTGCGCGACGGCTTTCGGGGCCTGGCTTCGAGGCGATGCTAAGATCGCCTCGATGAGGATCCTCTATCTCGCCGACGCGCCCTATGTCCATACCCAGCGCTTCGTCCGCCACTTCGCCCACGCCGGCCACGATTGCGAGGTCATCTCCTTCCGCCCGGGCGAGATCGAAGGCGCGCGCGTCACCTACGTCGACGGCTTCGAACGGCTGGGGAAGGCCCGCTACCTCGTTCATGCCCGGCGGGTCGCGCGCCTGATCCGCGAGCGCGAGCCCGACATCACCCACGCTCTTCACCTCACCAGCTACGGCTTTCTCGGCGCGCTCTCCGGTTTCCACCCTTTCATCGCCTCTGCCTGGGGTACCGACATCCTCGAGGCCCCCGGTCTCACTCCCTTCCACAACTGGCTCACGCGCTTCACCCTGAGCCGCGCCGACGTCATCACCGCGACCGGCCTCCACCTCGCCGGCGAGACGGCGAAGTACGCACCGGCTGGCACCGACGTCAAGGTCGTGCCTTATGGCGTCGACCTCGACCGCTTCCGCCCCCTGCCGCGCCCCAGGCGCGATCAGATAGCCGTCGGCACGGTCGCCCGTCTGTCACCGGAGAAAGGGATCAGATACCTGGTCGAGGCCTTCGCCCTCCTGCGCCGCAGCCTCGGCGATCGAGTGGTCCTGAGGTTGGCGGGCGATGGCCCCGAGCGAGCGCGGATCGAGAGCCTGTGCAAGAGCCTCGGCCTGGACGGCGCAACCACGTTCCTGGGCTGGGTCGATCACGCGGACCTGCCGGCCTTCCTCCAGGACCTCGACGTCTTCGTCCTGCCCTCGCTCTTCGAAGGGTTCGGCGTCGCCGCGGTCGAGGCGTCGGCGATGGCCCTGCCCGTCGTGGCTTCGCGCGTCCACGGCATTCCCAACGTCGTGCTCGACGGACACACCGGCATTCTCGTCCCGCCGCGCGACCCCGCCGCCCTGGCCGGGGCGATCGAGATGCTGATCAAGGAGCCGGAGACGCGCCAAACCATGGGCGAAGCCGGCCGGGCCCACGTGGCCGGACACTATGGCTGGCAGGACAATGTCGGCCTCATGGAGCGCATATACAGGGACGTGTACCAGCGCTTCCACACCGGCGCTCGCGTGTCATGACCGGGCAGAGAATTCCCGAAGCAGCCCCGGCGGCGGCTCTGAACGGCGAGCTACCCTTCGTCTCGGTCCTGATGCCCGTGCGCAACGAGGAACGCTACATCGGCCCCTGCCTGCAGGCGCTGGCCCAGCAGGACTACCCGCGCGAGCGGTTCGAGGTCATCGTCCTCGACGGCGAGTCCGGCGACCGCACCGCCGAGGAAGCCGCCGACGCCGCGCGCGCCTTCGGCGTCCCCGACGTCTTCCTCACCAACAAGCGGCGTACCACGGCCACCGGCTTCAACCTCGGCCTAACCGTCGCCCGCGGCGACGTCATCATCAAGGTCGACGGCCACACGCTCGTAGACCCCGCTTTCATCTCGGCCGGCATCAGCGCCTTGATCGCCAGCGGCGCCGACGCCGTAGGCGGGCCGATCGCAAGCAAGGGCCGCGGTCCTGTCGGCCAGGCGATCGCTCTCGCCGTCTCCTCGCCCTTCGGCGTCGGCGACGCCGCCTTCCGCCACTCGAAAACCGAGCAGTGGACCGACACCGTACCCTTCGGCGCCTACCGGCGCGAGGTCTTCGATCGCATCGGCCCCTTCGCCGAGGACGTCGACCGCGGTGAAGATGACGAGTTCAACTACCGCCTGGGCGAGAGCGGCGGCCGCATCCTTCTCACTCCCAGGATCAGCTCGATCTACTACGCCCGCTCCACCTACGCCGATCTCTGGCGTCAGTACTGGGGCTACGGCCTGGCCAAGGCCAGAGTGTTGGAGCGCCACCCCGCCAGATTGCGCTGGCGGCACCTCGTACCTTCCGCCTTCCTCACCTCTCTCGCCGGCGCCTGGCTCTTGGGTTATGTCAATCCACGCCTGCGCCCGCTGTTGCCCTCCATTGCTTCGACCTACGCCTGTGCCAACCTCGCCGCCTCGCTCAGCATCGCCGCGCGCGGGCGCCACTGGCGCATCCTGCCCTTTATACCGCCCGCCTTCGCCACCATCCATCTCGCCGCGGGCACGGGGCTGATCGCCGGCTTCTTGCGCCGCGTTTTGCATGACCGGCGAGTCTGAGCGCGAGGTCGAGCGCATCCGCGCCGCGTATCAGCGGCGCGCGGACCTTGGCCTCGATGCGCGCTACGGCTACTGGGAGCCCGCGAACCTCTTCACCTACCAATCGCGCGAACGCGCCTTTCTCAGCCTGCTTCGGCGCCATGGACTCCTCCCCCTCTCCGGGCGCCGCGTCCTCGACGTCGGCTGCGGCGCCGGCGGCGTGCTCCTCGACCTCCTCCGCTACGGCCTAACGCCATCCGCCGCCGTCGGCGTCGATCTCCTCCCCGCCCGCATCGAACAGGCCACCAAGCTTCTGCCCGGAGCCGACCTGCGCGTCGCCGACGCCCAGGCGTTGCCCTTAGAGGATGCGGCCTTCGACCTCGTCCTCGGCTTCACGCTTCTCTCCTCGGTCCTCGCGGAACGCGCACGGGCGCGCATCGCCGCGGAGATCTGCCGCGTGACACGGCCGGGCGGACTGATCATCATCTACGACTTCTGGATCAACCCCTTCAATCGCGACGTTCGCCCCCTGCGCCGGAACGAAGTCCGCGCTCTGTTCGCCGGACGCGGGCTGACGTTCGCCGGGGTCACGCTGGCCCCGCCGGTCGCCCGCGCGCTCGCGCCCCACCCCGGCGGTTGGCTCGCCTGCACGCTCCTGGAAATGCTACCCTTCCTGAAGACTCACTTCCTGGCAGCAATTTCGCCATGACCGGCGCTGGCGGCCACTCCTCCTGTCATTGCCAGCCGGAGGCGAAGCAACCTCTGAGCGAGCGGCGGAAAGCCGGCTCGTTAGCACGCCGCCGGCTGAGCGGTTGTTTCGGCCGCTCAGCGTGGCCCTTGCCTGGACTGCAAAGGCGCCTTCTCGCGGCACCCGCCTGAATGACAAAATCGTTACGCATCCATGACTGAAGACTTCCTGCCCCTCGCCCGCCCGGACCTCAGCGAAGACGAAATCGCCGAGGTCGTCGACACGCTGCGCTCCGGCTGGCTGACCCTTGGGCCGAAGACCCAGCGCTTCGAGGAGGAGTTTCGCAAGCTCGCCGGCACCGAGCACGCCGTCGCCCTCAACTCCTGCACCGCCGGCCTGCACCTGGCCCTGCTCGCCGCGCATATCGGCCCCGGTGACGAGGTCATAACCACCGCGATCACGTTCGCGGCAACCGCGAACGTGATCGTCCACGTCGGCGCCACGCCCGTGCTGGCCGACGTCTGCGCGGACGACCTCAACATCGACCCCGCCGACGTCGCCCGCAGGATCACGCCTCGGACCAGGGCAATCATGCCCGTGCACTACGGCGGCCAGGCCTGCCGCATGGACGAGATCCTGGCCCTGGCGCGGCCGCGCGGTATCAGGGTCATCGAGGATGCCGCCCACTGCGCCGGCTCGTTGTACAGGGGAAGGCCCGTAGGCTCCCTCGGCGATGCCTCCGTCTTCAGCTTCTACGCCATTAAGAACATGACGACCGGCGAAGGCGGCATGCTCACCACGGACGACGCCGCTCTGGCCGAGGAAGTACGCTCCTTGCGCAACCACGGCATGGACACCAACGCCTGGAAGCGCCACGCGCCCGGTGCCACGCTCTTCTACTCCGTGGACGCGCCGGGGTTCAACTACCGCATGACCGACATTCAGGCCAGCATCGGCCTCGGCCAGCTGAAGCGCCTCTCGGAGTTCAACGCCCGCCGCGCCGAGCTCGCCGCTCTCTACACGCGGCTATTCGAGCGCGTGCCCGGCGTCGAGACGCCCCGCGTCCGGCCCGAGGTGACGAGCAACTGGCACCTGTACGTGATCCGCCTCCGCCAGGCCCGCATTTCACGGTCCGACCTGGGAGAAGAGCTACGCAAACGTGGCATCCAGACCGCGGTGCACTACCTCCCCATCCACTACCACCCCTTTTACCGCGAGCGCTTCGGCTGGGAAAAGGGCCAGTACCCGGTCGCCGAGGCCGAGTTCGAGCGCATCCTCTCGCTACCCCTGTTCCCGCAGATGACCGACGGCGACGTGGAGCGCGTGGTCAGCGCCGTCGAGGAGATCATTGGCGGCTAGCAAGCCCGGGCTGGGCCGGGCCCTGGCTCTGCCCCCAGGGCCAGAGCCCGACGGCCTCCAGCGCCGCCTCTTCGAGGTCGCCGTCTCCGTCCTCGGTCTCGCCATCCTCGGGCCCTTGATGGCACTGGTCGGCCTCCTGATCAAGCTCGAGGCGCCCGGACCGGTCTTCTTCATCCAGAAGCGCGTCGGCAGGGGCGAGAAGCTCTTCGACGTGATCAAGTTCCGCTCCATGCGCCAGCCCGAGCCCGGCGAGCAGACGCTACCGGAGATCGAGGACATCGAGAGCTTCGTCTTCCGGCCGCCGAATCTGAGGAAGAGGGCGACCGTGATCGGCCGGACGATCCGCGCCTGCAGCCTCGATGAGCTGCCCAACCTGCTCAATGTCATCCGCGGCGACATGCACCTCGTGGGCCCGCGGCCGGACGAGCCTGAGATCGTCGCCCAATACCGGCCGGAGTATCACCGGCGCCACAGCGTGAAGCCTGGTCTCACCGGCCTGGCACAGGTAAACGGCCGCGCCGATTTGACCTACCAGGAAATCATGGCCTACGATCTCGCCTACGCCGATTTTCATCCCTTCCGGCGCGACGTCGAGATTCTTCTCAAGTCTATCGGCGTCGTGTTCCGCGGGGAGGGCGCGCGTTGACGAATGGCCTGAGCACGGAAGCTACTCCCGCCGGCTTCATCGGGCGGACTGTCCGCTTCCTCTTCCCCCTCATCCTCGACGTTGGCATAGTCCTCGCCAGCTATACCCTCGCGCTTTCCCTGAAATTCGATGGCGACGTGCCGGACGAGTCCTGGCGCCAGCTGTTCTGGGCCGGACCCCTGATCGCCTTCGCCTACATCCTCGCCTACCAGTTCCTCGGCGTTTACCGGACCGCCTGGCAGTATGGCAGCGTCCGCGATGCCCTGCTGCTGGCGGGTGCGGTGGCCGTGGTCACGGCCGGCATCCTCACCGTTAACTTCCTCCTCCCCAAGCGGCCGATCCCGCTCACGGTAAACGTCATCAGCGCCGCCTTCATCTTCCTTTTCCACGCTATGGCGCGCATGCTGCCGCGTCTCTGGGCGGGCGCCTCCTTTGCCGCTAGCGACGCCCGGCCGCAGGAACGCGTGCTGATCGTCGGCGCCGGCGAGACCGGCGGCTTCCTGGCCCGAGAGCTTCGCTCCAACCGCGGTCAGCCCTACCGGCCGGTGGCGTTCATCGACGACAACCCCGGCTTGCGCGGCAAACGCGTCCACGGCGTCCCGGTGGTCGGCGGCCGCAACGACATCCCAGACGCGATCGCGAAGCAGCGGATCACCCTCGTCGCCCTCGCCCTGCCGCCCACGGTCGCGCCCGGCCTCCAGGAGCTCTTGGCATTGATCGAGCCCTCGAAGGTCCCCGTGCGCCTGGTCCCCAGCGTCCACGACGTCATGGAGGGCCGCGCCCGCGCCGCCGAGATGCGCGAGATCACGGTCGAAGACCTGCTGGCCCGCGAGCCGTTGCCCGTCGATATCGATGCCTGCCGCGCCACGATCCGCGACAAGGTTGTGCTGATCACCGGCGCCGCCGGATCGATCGGCTCGGAGCTGACGCGACGCATTGCCGCGCTGGAGCCGGCCGCCGTCCACCTGCTCGATACCAACGAGACGGCGTTGCACGAGCTGCGCCTGGAGTTGCTCGGCAAGGTTGCGTCGACCTGCCCCGTGAAGCCCTGGCTCTGCACAATTGTCAACCGCCAGAAGGTGCTCGACATCTTCGAGGCCACACACCCCCAGGTCGTGTTCCACCTGGCAGCGTTCAAGCTCGTGCCGATGATGGAGGAGCACCCGGACCAGGCCTTCGAGAACAACGTCCTCGGCACGCTGAACGTGTTCGAGGCCGCCCAGGAGGTCGAGAGCGAGCACGTCGTCTTCCTCTCCAGCCACACCGCCGTGAACCCGACCAGCGTCTACGGCGCCTCGAAGCGGATCGGCGAGCTGCTCGTGACCTCGATGACCAAGCGGACGCGCTTCTGCGCGATCCGCCTCACGAACGTGATCGACGCCGCCGGTACGGTCCTTGGTGTGTTCTCCCGCCAGATCCAGAAGGGCGAGCCGATCCTCGTCACCCATCCCGAGATGGCGCGCTACTTCCTCACGATCAACGAGGTGGCCGGGCTCACGGTCCAGGCCGCGGCCCTCTCCAGCGGCGGTGAGGTCTTCCTGCTCGACGTCGGCGATGAGGTCCGCATCCATGACCTGGCGCAGCGCGTCATGAGCTCCATGGGCCGAGAGGTCCCCATTGAGTTCGGGGAGCCCCGCCCCGGCGAGAAGCTGCGCGAGAACCTGATCGGCGAGAACGAGCGCCTGGTCCCGACCTCCCACCCGAAGGTCATGACAGCGGTATCGTCCCTGCGCTTCTCCGGCGCGGAGCTGCGCGCGGGCATCCGCGAGCTCGAGGTCGACCTGCGCCGCCGCACAGGCAACCTTCCCGCACGGCTGCATGCCCTCGCCCGCCTCGACCGTAGTGACGGCGTCGTTGAGGAAGTGGCTCTCCAGGCGCCGCCGCGCGAGGCCTGACGCCACGAACATCGTCTCCGTCGTCGGCGCCCGGCCCCAGTTCCCCAAGGCCGCGATGCTCAGCCGTGTGCTGCGCCGGCGCCACACCGAGGTCCTCGTCCACACCGGCCAGCACTACGACGACCTCATGTCCGACATCTTCTTCCGCGAGCTCGATCTGCCCCCTCCCGACGTCAACCTCGGCGTCGGCTCGGCGAGCCACGGCGTCCAGACCGCCAGGATGCTCGAAGGTTTGGAAGACGTCCTTCTAGCGCACAAACCCGATCTGGCGATCGTCTTCGGCGACACGAACTCAACCCTGGCCGGCGCCCTGGCCGCGTCGAAGCTCGGCATACCCGTCGCCCACGTCGAGGCCGGCTTTCGCTCATTTAACCGGTCGATGCCGGAGGAGATCAACCGCGTCGTCGCCGATCACGTTTCCCGCTACCTGTTCTGTCCCACCGACAACGCCGTGCGGTGCCTGCGCCGCGAAGGGATCGAAGCCGGCGTCTATCACGTCGGCGACCTGATGTACGATTCCCTGCTCGACATCTTGCCCCGCGTTCGGGACCTCGAAGAGAGCGTGCTCACGCGCCACCACGTTGCCCGCGGTCGATACTACCTGGCGACGGTTCACCGGCCGGCGAGCACCGACGACCCCACTGTCCTCGGCCGGCTCTTCGCCGCTTTTGGCCTGCTCGACGCGCCCGTTATCCTTCCGCTCCACCCGCGCACCCGGGCGGCGCTGGGCCGGGCGGCAGCGCCCGTCGCGCCCGGCGTCCACGTCTGCGACCCCGTGGGTTACCTGGAGATGGTAGCCCTCGAGCGCAACGCCCGCGCCATCCTCAGCGACTCCGGTGGCGTGCGCCGCGAGGCTTACTTCCTCGCTGTGCCCTGTGTTACCCTTCGAGAGGACTCCGAGTGGCCGGAGGCCCTGGCCAGCGACTGGGACCGCCTCTGCGGCTCTGACCCGGACGCCATCGTAGCGGCCGCCCGGCGGGCCCCGCCGGCGTCGCCGCCGCCCCCACTTTTCGGCGATGGACGCGCGGCGGAAAAGATCGTCGAGGCTCTGGAGCGTGATCCACCCGACAGCCGAGATTGAGGCCGGGGCGAAAGTCGGCGCCAATACCCGCGTCTGGCGCCACGTTCATATCCGCGCCGACGCCATCGTTGGCGACGACTGCAATCTCGCCTACGGTGTCGAGATCGACTCCGCGGTCATCATCGGCAACAAGGTCAAGCTCCAGAACCACGTCAGCGTCTATCGCGGCGTTACCATTGAAGACGGCGTCTTCGTCGGCCCTCACACGACTTTCACAAACGATAAGTACCCCCGCGCTATCACGCCTGAGGGCCGCGCGGTGTCTGACGACGACTGGGAGCCGGCGCCCACGCTCGTGAAGTACGGCGCCTCCATTGGCGCCGGCTGCGTCATCTTGCCCGGCCTGACCATCGGGCGCTGGGCAATGGTCGGCGCCGCCGCCCTCGTCACCCGCGACGTGCCCGACCAGGGCCTCGTCGTCGGCGCTCCGGCACGTCTCGTGGGCTACGCCTGCCGCTGCGGCCGCCCCCTCGTCTACGAGGGCGGCATGCGCTGGCTCTGCCCCGGCTGCGCCGACACTTACTCCTTCCCCATGGTCCGCCATGATTAGGCGCAAAGACCTTCGCAACCGTCGGCCGGGCATTCAGCCCGGCCCGCGCCCGTTCCTGACCGGCTCATGACAATGATCAAGATCGCCCGGCCCCTGATCGGCGCCGAGGAGCGCGAAGCCGTGCTCGCCGTCCTCGATTCGGGCCAGCTGGCGAGCGGCCCCGTGACCAGGAAACTCGAAGAGGAGTTCGCCCGCCAGGTCTCCGGCACGGCCGAGGCGGTAGCCGTCGCCAATGGCACTGCCGCCCTCCACCTCGCCCTGATGGCGCACGGAATCGGGCCCGGCGACGAGGTCATCACTCCCGCCTTCAGCTTCCAGGCGACCGCGAACATGGTCCTCGCCACCGGCGCCCGGCCCCTGTTCGTCGACGTGCGCGACGACGGCAACATCGACCCCGACCAGGTCGAGCCGGCGATCACCCCCCGGACAAGGGCGGTCCTGCCCGTCCACCTCTTCGGGCGCCTGTGCGCCATCGACGCAATCCGGGAGACCGCCGGGCGCCACCGCCTCCTCCTGATCGAGGACGCTGCCCAGGCCCATGGCGCCGAAACCGGCGGCAGGCGCGCCGGCAGCTTCGGCACCGGTTGCTTCTCCCTGTACGCGACCAAGAACGTCACCGCCGGCGAGGGCGGCATGGTTACGACCGACGACCCCGAGATTGCCGCTAAGCTCCGCCTGCTGCGCTCTCACGGCGAGGCCGAGCGCTACAGCAGCGTCATCCTGGGCTTCAACTACCGCATGACCGACATCACGGCCGCCATCGCCCTGGCCCAGCTGCCAAAGCTCCCCACCTGGAACGACCGCCGGCGGCAAAATGCCGCCTTCCTCTCCGCCCACCTGGAAGGCCTGCACCTGCCCCCCGAGCCCGCCGACGAGGCGGAGCACGTCTGGCATCAGTACACCGTTCGCGTGCCTCACGACCGCGACAGCCTCGCCGCCTGGCTGCGAGAGCGCGGCGTCGAGACCACGGTGTTCTATCCGACGCCGATCCCGGCCCAGCCCCTCTACCGCAAACTCGGCTATGCCGCCGCCTTCCCGGTCGCGACCCGTCTCTCGCGGGAGGTCCTTTCACTGCCCGTCCATCCCGGCCTCAGCGACGGGGACCTGGAGCGCATCGTCGAAGGCGTGAACGCCTGGACCCGCGCGCGAGGGGCGAAGTGACCTTCGCTCTGCTTTCTCGGCGGCGAAGTACGACCATTGCCCGGAGCGCGGGCCGCCGGGCGCGGCCGCGGCGACGCGGCAACGTCGGGCTGGCCCCATATCACCGCGGGAGCCACGTACATCCAGATCCTCCATGACTGAGACAACTCCCTCCATCGCCGTCGTCGGGCTCGGCTTCGGCGCCATCCACGCCCGCGTCCTCGGCGAAATGGACGGCGTCTGCCTGGCGGCCGTCTGCGACCGCGACGAGGCCCGCCTGAACGCCGTTGCCCGCGGCCGGACCGTCGCCGCCTACACCGACCATCGCCAGATGCTGGCGCGGGAACGGCTCGACGCCGTGATCGTCGCCGTTCCCACGCGCCTGCACGAAGAGGTGGCGCTTTGCGCTATCGAGGCCGGTGTGCGGGCGCTGCTCGTGGAGAAGCCGCTGGCGCCGAGCCTGGCCGAGGGCCGCCGCCTCGCCGATGCCGCCGCCCGCGCCGGCGTCGCCCTCATGGCGGGACACGTCGAGCGCTTCAACCCCGCGATCGTCGAGCTGCGCCGCCGGGTCCACGCCGGCCAGGCCGGCCGCGTCCTCCAGGTCTCCGCCCGCCGCCTGGGGCCCTTCGCCGCCCGCACCCGCGACGTCAGCGTCATCCACGACCTCGCCCTCCACGACGTCGACGTCATGCGCTTCTTGCTCGGGGCCGAGGTCGAAAGCGTATTCGCCGAGACCCACTCCAACCTGCGCACCGCGTTCGACGACAGCGTCGCCGCCGTCCTCCGCTTCGAAAACGACGGCCCCGTTGGACTCCTGGACGTGAACTGGCTGACACCGAAGAAGGTGCGTGATCTCTGGCTCCTGGGCGAGCGCGGCCTGTTCGTCGCCGACTATGCCGACATCCTGTCACCAGCGCTCGAGTTCCACGAGACCGAAGCCGGCGAGCAGGCCGGCATCACGGCCAGCACCTGGTCGACCCTCGTGAACGTGCGCGGCCGCGAGACCGGGCCCGACCTTCGCATTCCCCTGGAGCCGCTCGAGCCGCTCGAGCAGGAGCTATCAGCCTTCGTGGCCGCGGTCGCGAGCGGCGGCCCAATGCCCGTCGGCCGCGACGACGCGCTCGCCGCCCTGGCCATCGCCGACGCGCTCGCCGAGTCGGCGCGCACGGGACGGCCCGTCCGGCCCGAACCGGTCTAGCCGTGGACGACCTCAAGGTCGCCATCGTCGGCCTGGGCAAGATCGGTCTGCCCCTGGCCGCGCAATACGCCGCCAAGGGAGCGTTCGTCATCGGCTGCGACGTCGACGAAGGCGTCGTCGGCGCCGTCAACGCCGGCCGCTGCCCCATAAGCGGCGAGCCCGGCCTCGCCGAGGCCGTCGCCGCCGCGCGCAACGCCGGCCGCCTGCGTGCCACGACCGACACCCTGAGCGCCGTGTTCGAGAGCGACGTCGTCGTGGTAATCGTCCCGGTCGGCATCGACGGCGGGCCCGCCTCGCCGGCAGGCGAACATCGCACCGACTTCACCAACCTCGACGCCGCCGTCGCGGCCCTGGCCGGCGGCCTGCGCAAGGGCCAGCTCGTAATTCTCGAGAGCACCGTCCCCGTGGGCGCGACCCGCGACCGTTTCGGCCGCGACCTCGCCCTCGGCTCCGGACTCAAGCCGGAGGAATTCGACCTCGCGTACAGCCCCGAGCGCGTCTCCTCGGGTCAGGTCTTCCGAGACCTCGCCACCTATCCCAAGGTCTTGGGTGGCGCCACGCCCGCCGCCGCCGAGCGGGCAGCGGCCTTCTTTAGGCGCATGCTCGGCGTCGAGGTCATCGTCCTGCCCGACGTCGAGACCGCCGAGTTCACGAAGCTGGCCGAGAGCGTCTATCGCGACGTGAACATCGCCCTGGCGAACGAGCTCGCCCTCGCCGCCGAGGCCCTGGGCATCGATTACGCGGCCGCGGCGCGCGCCGCGAACTCTCAGCCCTTCTCCCACCTCCACGCCCCCGGCGTCGGCGTCGGCGGCCACTGCATTCCCGTCTACCCCTACTTCCTCCTCGAGACCTCGCCCGCCCTCCGCCTCGTCGCCCAGAGCCGCGCCGTCAACGACTCGATGGCCGAGCACGCCGTCGCCCGCCTCGAAGAGGCCCTCGCCGCCGAGAGGAGGCAAGGCCGCTCATGGACTCCCGCGACGCGCGTTCAAGCCAGCGGCAATGAGGCGCCTGAAGCCCCACCCCGCGTAGCCGCGGACTTCAGTCCGCAGACCGCGCCCTCCCAACCCCCGCGCAGCGTTCTCGCGGGAGAGACGGTCCTCATCCTCGGGCTCGCCTACCGTGGCGGCGTCAAGGAAGCCACGCTCTCCAGCACCCACCTCCTGGCGCGGGCCCTGGAGCGCAGGGGCGCGCGCGTCCTCGTCCACGACCCCCTGTTCAGCGACGAGGAGATACGCGCCTATGGCCTGGAGCCGACGCCGTTGCCGCCGCGCTCGGAGATCGCCGCCTGCATTCTCCAGGCCGCCCATCCCGAGTACGCGGCCCTCGACCCGCGCGTCCTCGAGGGCTGCCGCGTCTTCCTCGACGGCCGCGCCGGGTTCGACCGCGCCCGCGTCGAGGCCGCCGGCCTGCGTTACCTCGCCATCGGTCTCGGCCGCTGACCAGGGGAGCCGGCTATCGCTCGTCGCGCGTAGGCCGGGCCTTCAGCCCGGCAAGCCCGCCGCCCGTGCCTACGCTTGTCCCGCGCAGGCCGGGCCTTCAGCCCGGCAAGGCCGCTGCCGGGCAGCGCGAGTCCAGAACCCGTTCTGAGCGAGGTCGAAGAAAGCGCAGCGCCTCTGCCGGGGCGGCCCTTCTTATGCCCTCCCTCTTGGTACGGAGAGCGGACTGTTCCCTCTCCCTCTAGGAGAGGGTTAGGGTGAGGGCATGCGGCGGGGCACGGGGCCCTGCGGAGTGTCCGCTCCAATCTCGACTCACCATTGCGAGGCCCTTCGGCGGAAGGGCAACCTCGCGCGCTGGCCTCGTACCTCATTAGCTCCACGCGACGAGTGACCGGCCCCGAGGCTGCTTCGTCTCCATTAGGCTTCTCGTAGTGGACGGCTGTCGAAGTGCAGAACCTCTTCTGAGCGAGGTCGAAGAAAGCGCAGCGCCTCTGCCGGGGCGGCCCTTCTTATGCCCTCCCTCTTAGTACGGAGGGGAGACTGTTCCCTCTCCCTCTGGGAGAGGGTTAGGGTGAGGGCGAGCGGTGGGGGCCCACAGTGGGGCGCGCGGCCCTCGGGCGCGTTCCCCCAACCCCTCCTCCTGCTCCGGCGGCGCAGCCCTGTCGGGCTGCGCGGCCGGCGTTGCCAGGACCCAAACACAAAGGCCGGGCTCTGTGCCCGGCCTTCAGTCTGAGAAGCCCCTCGTTAGCGGAAGCGCTGCGCGTGGACAGTCCCGGTCCCGATCGGCTCGTCCATGTACAGGTCGCCGTTGCGGATCTTCAGGTTGTAGCCGCACTCCGGGTTCGTGCAGGCCCAGGCCTTGTAGTGGATCGCCGCGCCCTGGCTGCCGAAGTCCGAAAGGGGCACCAGGTCGCCCGTCTTGCACCGCTGGCACTTGGGAAAGTTGCCTAACTCCACGTCGCCACCCCCACCCCGCAAGCGCGGTGAAAATCGCCGCGAGTATATCAAAGATTTAACAAATCGGCCAAACGCCCGCCGGGCCCTCGGCGCCTGGCACCACCCCACCATTGCGAGGCCCTTCCGCGGAAGGGCCGAAGCGACCTCGGGCCAAGCGTCTCAGGAATGCCCATTACGACCAGGACCAGAGTCCAGGCCTTCGTTATTCCGTAAGCCAGGCCTTCAGCCTGGCCGGTTAGCCGGCCCAACCGTGACTTCGACACCATCGGCGGTCCATTAACACCCCAGGTTGCGGCGCCCAGCCCTCGCCACCAGCAACCTCCACGATTTCAGCGGCCCTGACCTAGCGTCACACTCAGTCTGGCCAACATGGGCGCCCTACAGTAATCCGTTAGGCTAGAACATGACCGCAGTGATTTTACCGCGTAGGCGAGGCTTTCCAGCCTCGGCGGTGGACTCGATGCCGAGGCTAGAAAGCCTCGCCTACGCGGTAAAGGAGCCCACCAAATCCATCGCGGCCGTGTACTAGGCCTTCCGCCCGGCCGGTAGCGGACCCGACCCTACCCACGCACAGCAGGCGCATGAGTCCGTTGGCCGGCTCTTAGCCCAGCCGCCCGGTTCTCATCCTGAGGCGCGGCCGAAAGGTCTCTCGCCCGCCGCGCGCCTATCCGCTGTCGACTATCCGTTTATCCGTTCTCTATCCGTTGACGACCCCGCCCTCTCCCGCCTTAACACTCATTTAACCCCCCTTACACCGCCCCTAAGCACCCCGACCCGATACTGAAGCTGAGGGCGGGTCGGCCGCGGGCGGTGGAAGTGGGGTGTGGTATCGTGGTCACTGAGGGCGGCGGCCCGCCCCTGCACATGGCAAACACCATCCTGGTCGTCGACGACGAGAAGAACATCGTTCAGCTCGCCCGCCTCTACCTCGGCAACGAGGGTTTTCGCGTCGAGGAAGCCAACAACGGCAGGCAGGCCCTGGAAAAGGCCAAGGCCTGCAACCCCGACCTCATCGTCCTCGACCTCATGATGCCCGAGATGGACGGCCTCACCGTCTGCAAAGAGCTGCGCAAGACCTCCAACGTCCCCGTCATCATCCTCACCGCCCGTAACGACGACGTCGACAAGATCGTCGGCCTCGAGGTCGGCGCCGACGACTACGTCACCAAGCCCTTCAACCCCCGCGAGCTCGTCGCCCGCGTCAAGGCCGTGCTCCGCCGCAGCCAGGGCCAGCTCGAGCCCGTGCAGGTCCTCGAAGCCGGCAACATCCGTCTCGACCCCGCCCGCCGCGAGGTCACCGTCGGCGTCACCGCGATCACGCTGCGCGCCAAGGAGTTCGACCTCCTCTCCGCTTTCATGCGCTACCAGGGCCTGGTGCTCGACCGTGAGCGGCTGTTGAGCATGGTCTGGGGCCAAGACTTCTACGGCGACACGCGCACGATCGACGTCCACGTCGCCTGGCTGCGCGAGAAGCTCCACGGCGCCACGGCGCGCGTCCAGACCGTGTGGGGGGTGGGATACAAGCTTGTCCTTAATCAGGAAGCTCTTTCCGCGAACCCTGAGAAGTAGGCTCATCCTCGGCTTCGGCCTGACGATCTTCCTCTCGCTGTTCCTCGCCGCGACCGCGACCATCTATCTCCTCCGCGCCGAGCAGGAGAAGACCGCGCGCGAGAAGGTCGGCCGCCTGGCCGAGCCCGTCGCCCTGCGCGAGGCCTTCCTCGAATCGCAGGGCATCACCTCCCCCACCGAGATCCAGGAGATCCTCGAGGCCTTTTACGGCGTTCGCATCCTGATCATCGACCGCGACGCCACGGTCGTCGGCGACTCCGGTAAGACGCTGCGCGGCCAGATCATCAGCGAGCTGGCCGGAAAGGGCGTGCCCGCGAGACCTCTCGGCGACGACCGTTACCGTGTGCAGCGCTTCCATCCGCCCGGCTCCAGCTCTCTGCTCCTCTTCACATCTCAGACCACCGGGCTGGTGGCCACGATCCCGGTACCCGGCGGCACCGTCGTGCCTCGCTACCAGGCCGTCATCGCCATCGACGAAAGCGAGCTCAGCCAGGCCTGGCGCGCGCTCCTGCCCCGCCTGAGCATCGCCGGCGGCATCGCCCTCGCCGTCGGCGTCGTCACCGCCGGCATCCTCGCGCGTTCGATCACCCGCCCCCTGCAGCAGGTCACGCTCGCCTCCGAGCAGATGGCCCTCGGCCGCTACGACCAGCAGATCCGGGACTACGGCGGCGACGAGGTCGGCCGCCTCACCAGCGCCTTCAACGCCATGGCCCGCCAGGTGAGCCGCTCGCATCGCACCCTGCGCGAGTTCCTCGCCAACGTCTCCCACGAGCTGAAGACGCCCCTCACCTCTATCCAGGGCTTCTCCCAGGCCATGGTCGATGGCTCCCTGAAGACCCAGGACGACTTCCTGGAAGCAGGCAAGATCATCAACCAGGAGGCCGTGCGCATGCGCGGCCTGGTCGACGACCTGCTCTACCTCTCCCAGGTCGAGGCCGGCGAGGCCGTGCTCCAGCTCGACGACGTCAACCCCAACGACCTCCTGATCGCAACCCGCGACCGCTTCCGGCGACGCGCCGAACAGGCGAACATCACGCTCACCGTCGACACCGGCCCCGCGGCCGTCCTGCGCGCCGACGCCCGGCGCATCGAGCAGGCCGTGGCAAACCTGGTCGACAACGCCATCCGTCACACGCCCGCCGGCGGCCGGGTCCACCTCGGCTCCGCCGCCGCCAACGGCAGCATCTATGTCAGCGTCCTTAACACCGGCTCCTTTATCCCGCCCGAGGCCACGCTCCGCATCTTCGACCGCTTCTACCAGGTCGATCCGGCCCAGGCCCGCGCGGACGGCAACACCGGCCTCGGGCTGGCGATCACCAAAGAAATCGTCGAGGCGCACGACGGCCACGTCGACGTGCGCAGCGACCGCGATGACGGCACGCAGTTCACCATTAGCTTGCCCCTGGCAGGTCCGTCCGCGACCGACAAGGGTGACACGGCGGCGCACGCCTGATCGGCGCCCGGCGTGGGAGGAAGGCAATGCAGATAAGCGTTCCCCGTAAGTACATCGTCCCCCTGGCAGCGCTTGGCGCCGCGCTCCTCATCGGCGTCGGCGCGGTCGGCGCCCTCATCCTCGAGGGCGGCGGTGGCAGTCAGGGCTCTTCGACGGCGAAGGCGAACACGACCGGCAAGGGTTATCTGGGCCTCACGGTCGCCTTCACCCCGAACCAGGGCCTAAAGGTGGCGACCGTCGAGCAAAATGGCCCCGCCGCCGTGGCCGGAATCCAGGTCGGCGACGTCATCCGTTCGGTCGACGGCCAGGTCGTGCGCACGCCGGAGCAGCTGCGCACCGCGGTCGAGTCAAAAGCTCCCGGCACGCAGGTGACCCTCACCTACGAGCGCGCCGACCAGGAGGCGCGCGCCCAGGTGAAGCTCGGCGACGCTCCCCTCAACGCTCAGATCGAGTCCTCCCCCGTCGCTCCCGCCCCCGGTCAGGGCCAGAACCGTCCCGGGAACAACCCGGCCGCCGCCGGCGCTCAGATCGGCATCCAGATCCAGCAGATAACGCCGGCGCTCAAGCAGCAGTTCAGCCTCACGCGCGACAGCGGCGTCGTAATCACCCAGGTGCTGCCCAACAGCGGCGCCGCCGCCGCCGGCGTAAAGCCCGGCGACGTCCTGCTCGCCGTCAACGACCGGGCCGTATCCAACGCCGAGGAGGCTACACGCGTAGCCCAGGCCGCGGCCCAGGCCGGCCAGCAGGTCAGCCTTCGCGTCCTGCGTGGCTCCACCGAGCAGACCCTGCAGGTCCGCGTGCAGGCCGCGGGCATCCCCGGCCTCGACAACCTCCCCCAGCAGCTCAGGGAGCTGATCCAGAACGGCGGCTTCTCCCAGGAACAGCTGCGCCAGCTCGAACGGCTCACCCAGGGGCTGCCGAACAACGGCATCCGCTTCGGCGCGATCAAAGAGATCAGCGCAACCAGGCTGGTGGTCACTGCCGCCGACACCGGCCAGGACAGCGCTTTCGCCATCACCGACAAAACCGAGGCCCGCCGCGGCGGCGACCGAGTCCAGCCGGCCGACCTCCAGCCCGGCACAAACGCGTTGGTGATAGCCCCCGACGGCAAGACCGCCGCGATGATCGTGGCCTTCGCCGCTCTGCGCTGAAGGCGCTCTCTCAGAGCTCCTGGTTTCGCACTGAACGAATCTGAATTGACTCTCCTGCTCAACACTTGTTAACGTCGCTGTGGGATTTCAAATATAAACAGGAGCTCACATGAGAGCGCACGTTGTTTTGCCGGAAGAAATGCTCCGCGAGGTTGACGAAATCGCGGGTACGCGGAAGCGCAGCCGATTTGTGGAGGAAGCCGTCAGGGAGAAACTTGAGAGGGAACGCTTGGGTCGCGCTCTTCGCAGGACCGCCGGGGTCATCGATCCACGTGACCACCCCGAGTGGGCCACCCCTGAGAAAGTCTCCGAATGGGTCAGAGAGAGCCGGCGACGGGATGACGAAGCGACCGAACGTAAGCTGAATCGCGCACGCCGATAATGGCCGCATTTCTTCTCGACTCGGATGCTGTCATCGACTACCTGCAGGGCATGCAACCAGCAACCCAAATGATCCAAGATCTGTATTCCCGGGGCGACGCGCTCTGCACCTCCGACGTAGTCGTCTGTGAGGTGTATTCCGGCTTAAGCTCGACCGAATCGCCACGCGCCGAAGAACTACTCGACAGTCTCAGATTCCTCCAGACATCACGCCACGCGGCCAGACAGGCCGGCCAGTGGCGCCATCTTTACCGGAGGTCGGGCAAGCACCTCCCGGTCACCGACACTCTGATTGCGGCCACCGCGCTCGATCACCGCGCCACCATCATCACCGCCAACATTTCGGATTACCCGATGCCGGAAGTCACGATTTTGCCGCTTGCGCGGCCGACCCGGTAAGCCATGGATGAACCCGCAGTCCGCGCCGCCCTCGCCGCCGCGCGCACGGCCGCTGGCCTGCCCCTGGCGGTTCCGGACGAGATCGGCGCAGTGGTCATCGAGGGTGACTGGGTCGCCGTCGTCGTCGAGCGCCAGGATCCCTCGAGAGACTTCCTCGAAGACGTCCGTCTCTCCCTGGCCTCGGCCTTCCCAGCCGCCAGCGTCGAAGTGCGAAGCGGGCACCGCATCCACCGCGGCGGCCGGGGCTTCGGCGAGGGAAAGCACGTAATCGCCGTCCTGGGCGGCAAGGGCGGCGTGGGTAAGTCGACCCTCGCCCTCAACCTGGCCCTGACATTCACCGCCATGGGCATCAAGACCGGCCTCCTCGACGGCGACCTGGCCGGTCCGGACCTGCCTCACATGCTCGGCGTTCACCAGATGCGCATGGGCCGCGACTGGGCCCTGATGACCGGACGCGTGCGGACGCCCTCACAGCGCGAACGGCCCCAGGTGCGATACGGCGTGGAGGTCGCTTCCGTGGGCTTCGTCGTCCCGGAGCGCCGCTGGCCGGCTGTCACCGGCCACGGCTTCGTCTCGCTCCTGCTCCGCTACCTGCTCTTCGAGGTCAACTGGGCAGCCGACATCGTCATAATCGACGCTCCGCCCGGCACCGGAGCCGAGATCCAGGTCATGGCGCGCGATTTGCCGCTTGCCGGCGCCCTCTTCGTCACCACGCCCCAGGACCTCGCCCAGATGGACGCCGCTCGCACCCTGAGCCTTCTCGAGGACCACGAGGTGCCCGTGATCGGCCTCGTCCAGAACATGGCCGCGCTCACCTGTCCCCACTGCGGCCGGGAGATCGACATGTTCGCCACCTCGACGCGCCTGACCGACGAGGGTATAACCGTCATCGGCCGCATCCCCTTCGACATAAAGCTCGCGAAGACCGCGGACAGCGGCCTGCCCCTGGTCCTCGGCGACCCGTCGGGACCGGTCGCCTACGAGTTCGCCCGCATCGGCGCCGGCGTGCGCAAGTGGCTCAGAGAGACGGCTCTCACGCCACGATAAGCGGCACCCGCACCTCCGCGGGGGTTAGCCCGCCGTGGAAGCCCCGCATGGTCGCGATGGCCTGCTCCGGCCCGTACAGAAGCACCTCGTCGCCGCCGGCGATCGCCATGAAATCGCCCAGGCGGTCACGCGTTCTGGACGCAAGCGGGCCCGGCCCCAGGAGCTCGAGTGATTCGACCTCCTCCGTCGACAGGATCACCCAGCGCTCACCGAAGCGGCGACGGAACTCGAACGGAAATCGCCCCAGGTCACGACGGCTGCGCAGGTGGAAAATCGGCGCCCGCGGTTCACCCGAGGGCGGGGCCAATAGCATTTCCATCAGGGGGTCGTCTTTCGCCAGAGTGGCCCGGCCGGAGCGCCCGGGGTCGATCCCGCCATGGTCGGCCGTAACCACAATCCTGGCCCGACCCGCCACCGCCGCGGCGAGATCCGCAATCTCCGCGTCCACTCTCGCCGCCACCTCGAGGGTCTGTCTCGAGCCCGCTCCGCGAGCGTGGGCCGCCATGTCCACGTCCGGCACGTAGAGATGAACGAAGATCGACGACGTGCGTCCGCAAACCAGATCACGGACGGACGCGCACCCACTGGCGCTGGATGAGTATGGGATGCGGGCGCTACCGCCGGCGATGTAGCGTGTGTACACGCTGTCGGCGATGCGTCGCGGCAGGACGAGCACGGTCTCGGAGAGAAACTCACTCCTCAGCTCGGCCGCCGGGAACGCGCGGCTCATCGGCACTCCGGACTCGCCCAGATCGCGGCCGCCAAAGCGCTCCACGTAGGGAAGGATCGTGGCAGTCAAGCCGTCGCGGCGTAGATACACGAACCAGGACGCCACGGAGTGCTGTGCTGGCCACAGTCCCGTGGCCAGCGACGTCAAAGCAGGCGCCGTCGAGGACGGAAACACCGACCTCAGCTCCAGCTTGAGATTGCGCCGGCAGAAGGAGTCCACCGGCAGGCGTTCGACCACGTTCATCCCCAGGCCGTCGACCACCACGAAGACCGTGCGCCCGCTCCGGCCGATGCTGCTCAGGATGCGCCGCGCTCCCCGGTCGCCATTAAACCTGGTCACGCCGGCTACGGCCGCCAGCGCCCGGGCGAGGTCGACGGTGTTCGGCAGGGCGGGATCGGGTCGAAGAAGACGGTCCGACTCGAACCAGGCGCGCAGGCGGTCGACGTCGGACACGGCCGGCGCTACCCGGGGTGGCGCAAGAGCCACCACTCGAGGGCGTCGGCGAGGGCCAGCCACGACGCCTCGATGATGTCCGTGCTGGCGCCCACGGTTTGCCAGGTGTGCTCGCTGTCGCTCGACTCGATCAGCACCCGCACCGACGCTCCCGTGCCCGATCCGGAGTCGATAATTCGGACCTTGTAGTCGACGAGCCGCACGTCGTGGACCAGCGGATAGAACTCGCTCAGCGCCTTGCGGACGGCGGCGTCAAGGGCGTTCACAGGTCCGTTCCCGTCTGCCGCCGTCTGCACCACCCGCTCCTCCTCACCGGAAGATCGAGGGAAGAGGCGCACCTTCACCATGGCCTCGGCCTGCATCTCATTCTTGCCATCCCCGCCCGTAATCTGGCGCCGGCGCTCGATAATCCAGAAGTCCTCCAGGTTGAACCGCTGACGGTAGCCGGGCAGGCTGCGCCGGACGAGCAGCTCGAAGGACGCGTCGGCGCCCTCGTACTGGTAGCCACGGGCTTCCATCTCCTTCACGCGCTCCGCAAGCCGGCGCGCGTCGTCACGGCTGACTGGATGGTCGATGCCCAGCTCCGCAACCTTGTCCAGAATCCCGCGGCTGCCGCCGAGCTCAGAGACGAGCAGGCGACGTTCGTTACCGACTCGGCCGGGGTCGACATGCTGATAGGCAGACTCGACCTTGACCACGCCGTCGGTGTGGTAGCCGGCTTTGTGCGCAAAGGCGCTGGCGCCAACGTAAGGCTGCTGCAGGTGTGGCGCCATGTTGGCGACTTCGCTGACGAAGTGCGCGACCTCCGTCAGGCGCGCGAGCTGGCCGTCGCTCACGACCTCCAGGCCGAGCTTGAGCTTCAGCCCGGCGATGACGCTGCACATGTTTGCGTTGCCGCAGCGCTCGCCGTAACCGTTGATGCAGGCCTGAATTTGGCTTATGCCCATCTGGACTGCCGCCAGGCTGTTCGCCACCGCCACGTCGGCGTCGTTGTGACAGTGGATCCCGAGAGGTACGCTTCCCAGGCGCTTCTGCACCACCTCGACCGCGTGAATCAGCGACGACGTCAAAGTGCCGCCGTTGGTGTCGCAGAGCACCAGCCCGTCGGCGCCGGCGTTGGCGGCGGCGCGCAGGCAGCCCAACGCGTATTCCTGGTCGGACGCAAAGCCATCGAAGAAGTGCTCGGCGTCGAAAAAGACGCCTCGCCCGCTCGCCTTCAGGAAGCGGACCGAGTCGGCGATCATCGCCAGATTCTCTTCCGCGCTCGTCTCCAGGACGTCGCGGACCTGGATGTCGTTAGCCTTGCCGACGATCGTCACGAACTCCGTGCCGGCCTCGACCAGGGCGCGGAGCACGGGATCGGACGCGGCCTCGGCGCCGGCGCGCCGCGTGGAGCCGAAGGCGACGAGTCTGGCTTGCAGCTTCAGCCCGGGAGCACGTTCGAAAAACTCGATGTCCTTGGGGTTGGCGCCGGGCCAGCCACCCTCGATAAAGTGCACCCCCAACTCGTCGATCTTGCCTGCGATACGCAGCTTGTCCTCGACGGACAGGGACATGCCCTCCATCTGGGCGCCGTCGCGCAGCGTCGTGTCGTAAAGCTGGACTGTCATCGGAAAAGCGCCTCCGGAGATGTCCCTCCCTCAGGAAGGACAGTATCGGCGTCGTGGACGGTTAGACGCCAATCGCCCGCCCCGACAAGTCGGGGCGTGAGCTTTCCTCCGGACGTGTGTGACGATGCATTTGCTTAAGCATATCAGGCGCGCAAAGGCTGTCAAAGTGCAGAAGCCCCAGATCACCAGTTCACGGGCGGTCTGCGACATCCGCAGCGCGGTCATGGTACCGTCGGGAGGATGACCACCCGGCTCACCGGCCTCTGGCGCCACCCGGATTTCGTGAAGCTGTGGATCGGCCAGACGATCTCCCAGCTCGGGTCGCAGGGCGCCGTTGGTCTCACGGCGCTGCTCTATCTCGGCGCGACGCCGGCCGAGATGGGCTTCCTGGCAGCGGCCGGTGGTATCCCGGTCGTTATCTTCAGTTTGCTTGCCGGCGTCGGAGTAGACCGTGTCCGCCGGCGGCCGCTCCTCATCGCCTCCGACGTCGGTCGGGCGGGACTGCTGTCGACGATCCCGCTCGCCGCCGCGTTCAACGGTCTCACCATCCTTCAGCTCTACGTCGTCGCCTTCCTCACCGGTATCCTCACCCTGGTCTTCGACCTCGCGCATCGCGCCTACGTGCCCGCGCTCGTCGACCGCGCCGACCTGGTCGACGCCAACAGCAAGCTCCAGATGAGCGAGTCGGCGTCCGAGGTCGCGGGCCCGGCCATCATCGGCGCCCTCTTCCAGGTAGCCAGCGCCCCGGTGGCAGTCCTCGTCGACGCTTTATCGTTCGCCATGTCGGCCGCGTTCTGCGCCTCGATCAAGAGACCGGAAGTGACCACCGTTTCGGTCGAGGAGGAACCGGGCTTCCTGCGCGACTTCAGCCAGGGGCTCAAAGAAGTCGCCCGCAGTCCGATCCTTCGCGCCCTCGGCGGCAGTTCCGCGATCAGGGCCTTCTTCGGCGGGTTCATCGGAGCGCTGTATGCGCTGTTCGCAATCCGGGAGCTCGGGCTCTCGGTGCTCGTCACCGGCCTGACCATCGGCGCCGGCGGGCTCGGCTCGCTCTTCGGCGCGTTCATCGTCGCACCGCTCATGCGACGATTTGGTCTGGGCATGACAATCATCGGCAGCAGCATCATCACCGGCGGCCTCGCGTTCCTCATACCGCTGGCCAGCGGGCCGGCCGCGGTTGCCGTATTGTTTCTCCTCGCCTCCCAGGTTCTCGGCGACCCGTTCTGGGCCGCCGGCGACATCTGCAAGATGAGCTTGCGTCAAGCCATAACGCCCGATCGATTGCAAGGGCGCGTAAACGCGACCATTCACTTCCTCGCCGGCGGCGCGGTGCCTCTCGGCGCTTTGGCAAGCGGGCTGTTAGCCGAGGCCATCGGCGTCCGCGAGACGCTCCTCATCGCCGTCGGAGGCACTCAGCTGGAATGGGTCTGGCTCCTGATTTCGCCGGTCCGCTCCCTGCGCGAACAGCCGGCCGCCGCGGAATAGGCAAGGCGGCGTTGCCCCCTCCTAGAGCGCTAGTACCTTTCCAACTGGATGAACCTCAAGGGTTCCCATCTGTCTTTCGGAGGCCGCCTCAGCGGCCGTGGGCCGTCCTCCCATCCTGTCTTTCGGAGGCCGCCTCAGCGGCCGTGGGCCGTCCCCCCATCTGTCTTTCGGAGGCCGCCTCAGCGGCCGTGGGCCCCTCCTCCCATCCTGTCTTTCGGAGGCCGCCTCAGCGGCCGTGGGCCGTCCTCCCATCTGTCTTTCGGAGGCCGCCTCAGCGGCCGTGGGCCGTCCTCCCATCCTGTCTTTGCTCTGAAAGTCCCTCCTTAGGCGGCTTCGATTGTGACCTTGTAGCCGAGCCT
>CAYRCD010000024.1:0-34235 GCA_964422735.1 uncultured Dehalococcoidia bacterium
GCGTGCCGGTGGCTTACCTCGCCTTCGAGGGCGAGCAGCACGGCTTTCGCCGGGCAGAGAACATCAAGCGTTCTCTGGACGCCGAGCTCTACTTCTATTCGCGCGTGCTTCACTTCGACCTGGCCGATGCCGTGGAGCCCGTGCCGATCGAGAACCTGGACTAGCCAGATACGGAAGCCGCCGGCCGATGTCCGCCGCCGAGGTATTCATTCCTCGGCGAGAGTTAGACTCGCCTTGGCGTTGGCCCGCCGTGCCGGCGCCAATCACACTCCACCGCGCGCGCCGCTCGCGTTAATCTCCCGGATCAGAGCGAAGATCTCCTCGTGGTCGGAAGTCGTCGACCGGCCCAGCGCCTTCTTCGCCAGCTCCTCGATCCCCCAGACTCGAATTATGGAAGGCCGCTCCGCGTCCAGGACTTTTGCCGCGCAGCGGCCGAGGACAAAGCGGAAGAAACGCGCCGAGTTCCCGGGCTCCATAAGGTAGCCGAACGGCTCGGCCTGAGCCTCCGACACCTCGATGCCATAGCCGGCCTCGCGCGACGCGCGCAGGTTGGCCGAGCAGGACTCGGACCCCGGATGGCCGAAGGAGACGGGGTCGAGCCAGCGCACCACGGGAATAGCGTCACGCGTCGTTGTCTTGAAATGGTAGTCGAAACCCAGCACCAGGCGCCCGGCGAAGTGGTCGGAGTCCGAGAGCAGATCTAGAAACAGGCCGCGGACCGACCTCAGTTTTAGCCGCCCGGATGACGTTATCAGGATGCGGGCGTTGGGTAGGTAGCCGTCCACGACCGTGACAAGGCGTCTCAGGTAGGCGGCCGAGAGCTTCCACATGTGCCGCCCAAGTGGTGAGAAGGGCTCGTTCTCGACCTGGATTGTGGTGACCCCGCCCAGGAGGGCCGCGCCGTACGCGCCCGAGAGGCGATCGAGGAGCCGCTCCAGGTACGATGCCGCCTCATCCGCGATGGGGTCGTGAGCGTGCACGGTGCCGTGCTTCGGTGGCGTCGTCACCCGGTCGAAGACGAATCCGGGCACGTGCTCCTCGGGCCAGCGGAAGGTCTTAATCGGCCCGAGGTTCAGACAGAGGTTGACGCCGTTTTCGAGAAGGTAGTCCAGGTAAGGTTCGTATGGACTTAGGTCGATCCCGTTGTCGCCGACTTCGATCCGGTTCCAGCGCAGCCCGAGGCGCACCTCTCGCATACCCAGCTGCTGCACGGCGAATTCCAGCGCACGCAGCGGCTCGCCTCGCGCCTGGTCGGCCGCCGGCCACTGCTCCGGCGCGAAGGAACAACCGACCGAAACCTTTGCCAGAGCCCGGGCGTTATCGGGCAACCAATGCTCGTTCGGCTTCGCCGCCTCGCGCCAGGCCCGCTCCTGCTCGATGAACTCGCCGAACACGCCGAAGGCCTCGCTGCCGGCGAGCAAGATCGGCGCCGCGGCGGCCAAGCCAAGAAATTGCCTGCGAGAGAGCTGTGGGCCTCGACGTGTTCTAGCCACTGATTAACACTGATTCTTGCAGATTGCTCCTACTCGGGAAACGGGCGGAGACCAACTTCAGTCACCACCCGGGCCACCAAGTAGCCAACGAGAAGCCCAGAGTCCAGACTTCAAGACCAACTCCAAGCGGAGGTATCAGATGGGCGCACTCACCGACATCAAGGTCCTCGACCTGACCTGGGTGCTCTCCGGCCCCTACGCCTCGATGGTCCTCTGCGACCTCGGCGCGGATGTGATCAAGGTAGAGCGCCCGCCCTACGGCGACGTCGCCCGCACGACCGGCCCCCATGTTAACGGCGAAAGCTCCTACTTCTTTAGCATCAACCGTGGCAAGAAGAGCATCGTGCTCGACTTGAAGAAGCCGGAGGGTAAGCACCTTTTTCTGCGCCTGGTTGAGAAGGTCGACGTGGTGATGGAAAACTTCACGCCCGGGACTATGGACGGCCTCGGCCTCGGCTATGACCTCCTCTCCGTTCGCAACCCGCGCCTGATCTACGCCGCGACCTCCGGCTTCGGTCAGACGGGGCCCGACCGCATGCGCCCCGCGCTCGACATCGTCGTCCAGGGTATGGGCGGCGTCATGAGCATCACCGGCGAGCCCGGCGGGCGGCCTGTGCGCCCGGGATTATCGCTCGGTGACATCGCGGCCGGCCTGTTTACGGCGATCGGGATTCTCGCCGCCCTCCACGAGCGCGAGAGCAGCGGCAAAGGCCAGATGGTGGACATTTCCATGCTCGACTGCCAGATCGCCGTCCTCGAGAACGCCTTCGCCCGCTACTTCGCCACGGGCGAGCGGCCCCAGCCGCTAGGCACACGTCATCCGCTCTCCACACCCTTCCAGGCGTTCCCCACCAGCGACGGCTATCTGGTGCTGGCGCTCGGCTTTGGCACTGCCGACATCTGGGGTGTCTTCTGCGGCCTGATCGAGTGTCCGGAGCTGATCGACGACCCCCGCTTCGCCACGCCCGGCCTGCGCACTCGCCACCACGCCGAACTCGAACCCGTCCTGAACGCGGCCCTCATGCGGCGGTCGACGGCGGAATGGCTGTCAGAGTTCGACACCGTCGGCATCCCCTGCGGGCCTCTGAACTCCATCCCGGAGGCGGCGTCCCATCGCCAGGTCGAGGCGCGCGAGATGCTGCTCGAGGTCGAGAGCGACCGCGGCAACCGTCTCAGGATCGCGAACTCGCCCCTGCGTCTGTCGCGAACGCCGGCACAGGTCCGCGGCGGTCCTCCCCCGATCGGCCGCGACACGCGCTCCGTGCTCCACGACCTTCTCGACCTCTCCGAATCCGAGATCGAACTCGAGTTCGCCCGCGGCGCCGCCGTCGAGGGCAGCAACCTGCCGGCGGAGGTAACGTCGTAGGAACCAGGAACCAGGGAACCAGGAACCAGGACGAAGGAACACTTCGCCCCGTGGGGCCAGGCATTCAGCCGGCCGGGCCGCGGCCGGGCTTCCGCTCTCATCCGGATTCGCCCTGGCCTGTAACGCCGGGCTCGAGTTCCCGTTCTAATTAATGCCGAAAGGAAACGGCACCAGAGTCCATGGACGGACCGCGACCGCCGGGTGGCATCGATCCGACACCTTGAACTTTGGTCACCTAAGAGGTGTCGGGGAGCCGAATGGTGAAACCGACCGGCCTGTTACCTCGGAAGAGGGGCAGGCATTTTTCTTGCCCGAAAATGGCAAGGGACCTGGCGGAAGACTACGTTTGGGAGAAGGGAAGATGACCAAACGCGAGCCCACGACCAGGATTGCCAGCCCCAGAGCCTCGACAGTTATCGCGGCCTTTCGTCCCGCGATCGACCTCGCCCACCTGGCGGCCCCACTCATCGAGGAGTCGCCGGTAGTCCGCGGCCAGCTGTACCTCGTGCCCTGGACGGGCGAAGAGCCGAGAATCGCCGCCTAGTGGTTAAGACGCGCGACCGTCAGCGGACCGCGCCCGGCCGTGACCGGACGGCGGCAGCCCTGGGAAAGCTCGCCGTCGCGGGCTACTGGGCCTCTGCCCTGGTCGGTGCGGCCTGGTCCCTGTGGCGCCCCGCCTGGCTTCCCGCGGAAACGATTTTCCCCCTCGTATTCACCGGCCTGGTCGCGGCGCGCCTTCTGGAACGCCTCGTCCAACGCCGCCAGATCGCCTCGGCGACCGCCCTCGCTCATAGGGACGAGCTGACCGGGCTCCCGAACAGGCGGCTGTTCATGCAACGTCTGCAGGGAGCGCTACGCCGAGAGGCCCCGCGAGACACGGCCTGCGCCGTGTTCTTCCTTGATCTCGACCGCTTCAAGCTGATCAACGACTCCCTCGGCCATCCTGCCGGCGACCGTTTTCTGGTCGAGGTCGCGAAGCGTCTGACCGAGACCGTCACCGGCAAGGGGGCGATTGCCCGCTTCGGCGGCGACGAGTTCGCCATTCTCATCGAAGAGGCGAGCCTGACCGACGCCATGAAGTTCGGCCAGCACGTGCTCGAGGACCTCAACCGGCCGTTGCGGGTCGACGGGCACGAGCTCTGGCCCAACGCCAGCATCGGCATCGCGATCGGCGACGCGCCCCGGCCCGATGCCGACGAGCTTCTCCGCCGCGCCGACGTCGCCCTCTACCAGGCCAAGGTGCGCGGTCGGGGGCAGTGCGCCTTGTTCTCTCAGAGCGCGGCCGTTCCTTCCACGCGGACGCTATCCTTCGAGAGCGAGTTGAGGCTGGGCCTGGAGCTGGGCCAGATGCGCCTGCACTACCAGCCCGTGGCCGATCTGCAGACCCTGAGGGTTACCGGCGTCGAGGCCCTGGTCCGCTGGCAGCACCCACGTCTCGGGCTGCTCGCCCCTTCGGAGTTCATCCCTCTCGCCGAAGAGACCGGCATGATCCGCCCCCTGGGCGAGTGGATACTGACCGAGGCCTGCCGTCAGACGCGCGAGTGGCACGACATCTTCGGCCACACCTTCAACGTCAGCATCAACCTCTCGGCCCTCCAGTTCCGCCAGATCAGCTTCCTGGCCGAGTTCTCCGCCATTCTCCGGAGCACGGGCGTGGGCCAGAAGGACGTGCAGCTCGAGATCACCGAGACCGCGTTGATGGAAGACGAAGAGGCAACCCTCAAGAACCTCAGCCAACTTCGCGACCTGGGCGTCAAGATCGCGATCGACGACTTCGGCATCGGTTATTCGTCGCTCAGCTACCTCCAGAGGTTCGATGTCGACACGCTCAAGATCGACCAGTCCTTCGTCCGCGACTCGGCCGACGAGCGGACCCTCTCGATCATCCGCAGCGTCGTCTCCCTGGGGCACGCGCTGGGAATGTCGGTGACGGCGGAAGGCATCGAGGACGAGGGCCAGCTCGAGCGTCTACGCGAAACCGGCTGCGACCTGGGCCAGGGCTTCCTCCTCAGCCGGCCCCTCACCGAGGCCGACATGAACCAGCTGCTGGCCTCAGGGGTGACCCTCGTCGTTCCCGCGGGCGTGCCGGCCGGGCGCGCGGCGTGATTGCCAGTCGTCAGCAATCGGCCGTCAGTAATCAGTCCTCAGTCCTCAGTCCTCAGTAATCAGTGGTCAGCTAACAGCCATCAGGACCTAGCCGAGGCTTTCCAGTCTCGGCTAGCCCTGCGCCAACGCCTTCGACGCGCGGTCACTGGTAACCACTAAGTGCTGAGGACTGACCACTGACGGCCGATTGCTGTATCATCGATTCGCCGGGCCACGCCCGGCCAGCCTTTCCGCGGCCCCGTGGTGTAGCGGTCAAACATGCCACCCTGTCACGGTGGAGATCGAGGGTTCGAATCCCTTCGGGGTCGCCAGCCGCAAGTTCTGATCGGCCCGCCTGACGGTGCTATCCGAGTTGCGCGGGGTCGCGGTTGCCTGATTACGTATTGCCGAAAAGGGCTGACTGGTAAAATCGATGAAGACATTACGGGTCTTACCAACGTTTACTCCTTCGTTCAGGCGGCGCTCGGCGCTGTGTTCCATCGCCGTCGTGGGCACTTACCTGCCGCGCAAATGCGGCATCGCGACCTTCACGAGCGATCTCGTTAATGCCCTGACCAGCCTTTTACCAGGTAGGTCCGTGCGCGCGATCGCCATGAACGACATGCCTCACGGCTACTGCTACCCGCCCGAGGTCGCGTTCGAGATCGACCAGCACAACGCCGCCGATTACGCGCTGGCGGCCGAGTCTCTCAACCAGAGGAGCATCGACGTCGTCTCGATCCAGCACGAGTTCGGCATCTTCGGCGGTATCGAAGGTAGCTATGTGACCGACCTCATGAGCGGGCTGCGCATGCCGGTGGTCACGACGCTGCATACGGTCCTCAGGAAGCCCTCGCCACGGCAGAGGGCCGTCATGCGCGAGCTCTGCAGCCTCTCCGAGCGCCTGGTGGTCATGACCGAAACAGGCAAGGAGTTCCTGCACGACATTTACGACGTCCCCAGTGCCAAAATTGAGGTTATCCCCCACGGCGTTCCCGATATGCCTTTCCTCGAGCCCGGCGTGTTCAAATCGAAGCTAGGCTTCGTTGGACGAAAGATCGTCCTCACCTTTGGCCTCCTGTCGCCGAACAAGGGCATCGAAGTAATGCTGCGCGCCATGCCTCACGTCGTGCGCGAGCACCCGGCCGTGCTGTACGTCGTTCTCGGCGCTACCCATCCCCACGTCAGGACAGCTGACGGTCGGCCCTACGGCCATCAGCTACGCGACCTGGCAAGCCGGCTTCGGCTTGACGATAACGTTGTCTTTTACGACCGCTTTGTAGCGGTCGAAGAGCTGTGCGAGTTCCTTGGCGCCGCCGATATTTACGTGACGCCCTACTTGAACGAAGATCAAATTGCGTCGGGCACCCTGTCCTACGCACTGAGCACGGGGAAGGCGACGATCTCAACGCCGTACTGGTGTGCCAAGGAACTGCTAGCGGACCGCCGCGGCCGTCTCGTACCGTTCGGTGACTCTCGCGCTCTGGCCGAGGAGATTTGCGATCTGCTAAGCGACGACGACGCCCGGCAGAGTCTCGCCCGCCGGTCGTACGAATTCTCGCGCAAAGCTGTTTGGCCCGAAGTTGGACGCCGGTACCTGGAGCTCTTCCAGGAGGTTAGGGAAGAGCGCTCGCTGTTCGCCCTGGGGGCCATGCCCGTTGCCTGAGCTAGACCTCCGTCATCTGGAGCGACTGACTGACGACGTAGGAATCCTTCAGCACGCGGCTTTGTCCGTACCCAACCGACACTGCGGCTACTGTACGGACGATAACGCTCGCGCGCTGATCGTGGCCACTCGCGCCCAGGCCCTGCACACCACTCAGCCGCGATTAGCCGATCTGGCGACCCGCTACCTGGCCTTCGTCTATCACGCCTTCGATCGCGAGCGCCGGACGTTTCACAACTTCATGGGCTACGACCGCGCCTGGTTGCCCGAGAAGGAGTCGCGCGACTGTCACGGCCGCGCCGTCTGGGCCCTGGCCGTGGTGGCCACCGAGTCAAAGGACGCAAAGCACCGCACCCTGGCGGCGGAGGTTTTCCGAGACGCTCTACCGGCGACGGAGCCTCTTCGCGACCTGAGGGCCGTCGCCTTTTCGATCCTTGGTCTCGACGCCTTTGGCCGGCGTCATCCCGAGGACCACGTGGCCACGCTGCTGATGGAGCTGCTAGCCGGCCGCCTGTTCAGCCGCTTCAAACGAAACGGCGGCGAGGGGTGGCCCTGGGCCGAGAACGTCGTCACTTACGACAACGCCCGTCTGCCCCACGCCTTGCTGGCCGCCGGCCGCGTGCTCGGCCGCGAGGAGATGGTGGAGAGAGGACTTGTGTCGCTCGAATGGCTCTTAGACCTGCAAACCATCGAAGGCCATTTCGCGCCGGTGGGCAATACGGGCTGGTACCGCCGCGGCGGCGCCAGGGCGCGCTTCGATCAGCAGCCGCTCGAAGCGGATGCGATGATAAGTGCCTGTATCGAGGCGTACCGCGCCACTCGGGACAAGCGGTGGCTGGAGCGGGCCGAGATGTGCTTCCGCTGGTTTCTGGGCGACAACGACCTTGGGCTGCCGCTCCGCGATGAGGCAACCGGCGGCGGCCGCGATGGTCTGCAGGATGGCTCGCTCAACGAGAATCAGGGCGCGGAGTCAACCCTGGCCTGGCTTAGCTCCTTCATCAACATGCAACTGCTGCGAAGGGCCGGTGCGCTGTCATCGCCGGTGGCGCCCCAACGGCGGACGATCGATGCGCCCGATAATGCCACGTCCGGCGGCGAGCGGCGCAGCAAGGGCGCTCTGCCAACTCTCGGCCTGCCCAGGGCGTCGGCAGCAGCCTCAAGTCGCAGACGCGCCATTGAAGCTCTCGCCGGTCTTGTTCGCGGCCGCGCCCGTCCTGGACCCTGACCGAGAGAAGTAACCCTATCCGGGGCTCAGGCGGGCGGGTCCGGCGTCTCGCTGCCTGTTTGCCAACTCACCTTTGGTGGGGCCAGGTTTTCCCCGTGCGGCGCGAAAGTCCAATCGAAGCCTGCCGATCATTAGTGTGCGGGCCACGTATGCCCACGCTAAGGCTATGTTGCCTACTCACTTTAGTATAAGCTGGGTAGAAACTTTGGGAGGGTTCAGGAGTGATCGAGGTCAGCTTGCGAGAGGTCTTTATTCGCCACCCGCGAAACCCCCTGATTACATGCCAGGACCTCCCCTACGAAGCAAACTCTGTTTTCAACGCCGGGGCGGCGCTGGTCGACGGTGAGACCCTTCTTTTGCTCCGTGTCGAAGACCGGCGGGGGATATCCCACCTGACCGTTGCCCGCTCCTCAGACGGCGTTTCCAACTGGCGGTTGGATCCGGCGCCAACCCTGATGCCCGACCCGGAGAGTCATCCGGAGGAAGCCTGGGGCATCGAGGACCCGCGCATCACCTATATCGAAGAAGAAGGCCGCTGGCTAATCGCCTACACGGCCTACTCGGACTACGGTCCCCTGGTGTCGCTCGCCTCCACGACCGACTTTCGCGCCTTCGAGCGCCACGGGCCGATTATGCCGCCGGAAGATAAGGACGCCGCCCTTTTCCCCGTCCGGTTCGGCGGCCGCTGGGCGCTGATCCACCGGCCGTCAGCAGCGTCTCCCATAGTCGGAGCGAACATGTGGCTCTCGTTCTCGCCCGACCTCAAGCACTGGGGCGACCATCAGATCCTTCTAAGGGCGCGCCGCGGCGCCTGGTGGGACGCGAACAAGATCGGCCTCTCGCCGCCGCCGCTGCAGACGGAGCGCGGCTGGCTGATCATGTATCACGGCGTAAAAAATACGCCGGCAGGCGCTATCTACCGGCTGGGGCTTGCCTTGCTCGACCTCCACGACCCTGGCCGGGTGCTGCAGAGGTCGAACGAGTGGCTGTTCGCGCCGACCGAGAGATACGAGCGCCAGGGCGACGTCGCCCACGTCGTCTTCCCCTGTGGCTGGGTGCTCGAAGGCAACGAGGTACGCATGTACTACGGCGCCGCTGATACCTGCGTCGCTCTGGCGACGGCGCATCTCACGGACCTCCTCGACTGGTTGGACACGCACCACGAGCGCGCTTAGACCCGATAGAATAAATGCCGATGAGAATCGGCATGCTGGGTCCCATCGCTTGGCGCACGCCGCCGCGCCACTATGGGCCCTGGGAGCGCGTCGTATCTCTCCTGACGGAGGGTCTAGTTCAGCGCGGCCTCAACGTAACCTTATTCGCAACGGCTGATTCAGAGACATCGGCTCGGCTCGTGGCCGTCGCCCCATGCGGCTACGAAGAGGATAGCGAGCTCGACGCCAAGGTCTGGGAGAGCCTGCACGTCGCTGCGGCCTTCGAACGCGCGGGTGAGTTCGACCTCATCCACAACCATTTCGATTTCCTGCCCCTCACCTACTCCGCCCTGGTCGAGACGCCAGTGCTAACGACCATCCACGGCTTCTCTTCCGACCGCATCCTCCCCGTCTACAGGAAGTACAGCGGCCGGACGTACTACGTCTCGATAAGCGAAGCGGACCGCCGCCCCGAACTCGACTATGTCGCGACCGTCCACCACGGAATAGACATCGAGCGCTTCACGTTTCGTCCGGAAAGTGGCGACTACCTCCTCTTCTTCGGTCGCGTCCACAAAGACAAAGGCGCGCGAGAAGCGGTCGAGATCGCCCGACGCGCCGGCCGAAGGCTCCTTATGGCGGGCATCATTCAGGACGAGGACTACTTTGCGAAGCACGTCAAGCCCCATCTCGATGGAGACCGTGTCTCATACCTAGGCAGCGTCGGCCCGGAGGAGCGCGACCGCCTCCTCGGTGGCGCCCTTGCCCTCCTCCATCCGGTCCAGTTTTCGGAGCCGTTCGGGCTCTCGGTTGTCGAAGCGATGGCTTGCGGTACGCCCGTCATCGCCTTCCGCCGCGGAAGCATGCCAGAGATCGTTATCGATGGCCGCACCGGCTTCCTTGTCGAGGACGTCGACGGGGCCGTAGCGGCTGTCGGCCGTCTCGGCGAGCTACGGCGCGAGGACTGCCGACGCCTTGTCGAAGAGCGGTTCACGGCTTCCCGCATGGTCGACGACTACATCCGCGTCTATGAGTCGATACTTGGCGGCTCCGTTCGCTCCGCCTAACGGACCTCGCATCAATCAGGCAGTCACTATCTGCCGCAGCGGCCGGCGCCTCCGCTAAGATTCCGCCAGCTCGTCCACGCTGCAACAAAATCCGGGCTGGCAGAGCCCTTGAGGTTCGCCTTCGTCCGCACGTGACGCTCGCTATAGCCGTCGAGCTGGGAGCCGCCGGTAGCTTGACGTCCCCATAACATCTCTCTGTTAAGCTCGCTTGGAGTCGCAATACCTTTCGGCGGCGCGGCAAGGGTGAGTATGGCAGTAACACACGAGGACACTCGGCGACTAATACTGCAGTTGCTTGATTCAGGTGAATGGTGGGTTTTGATCGACGTGGGCCGAAGCGAGCTGCCGCGAGTCATCCAAGAGCGCCATTACGCCGATGACCCCGGTGACGGCTTCAGGCTCGTGTTAGGACCCGAACTCGCCTATCAGCCCTTGGCCTTCTTCCTGATGCGTAAGTCGGCGATGACCGCAGCGGAACTGTCGAAGTGTGTGAGTGACGCAGGCGGAGAAGCTCTTCCTGCTGCCCTCTTTGAGCAGCGATCGTTCCTCTTTTCTCCGCGGCGAGACGCTCCAGCCGTGCTGGTCGATGCCTTCTACAGGTGGCTTGACGCTGGACGGAAGTACCGCTGACCCAGACAAGTCGTTGTCGCCTCCGCTCAGGCTCTACGATTTGGCATCCTACGCTCGACTGAATAGCCATTCTCTTTCAGGTAACGTAGTAGGGCCCCGAGACCCTTCGGGGTCGCCAGTTCATTACTCTCTGTGACGCGCTCGGCGAGGAAAGCCTCGTAGTTCAGCCGAAAGAACGGCTCGAACTCCGGCTGAGGCTGGACTTCTAGAACGCCTTTCCCATCGATCCACACCTCGTCAAAGAGGCAGCGAGCCAATCGCGATCCAGCCGTTCGACTGGCGGAACTCGCGAAACGCCCGCCGTTGGGCCTCGTGCTCGACGGCTATTTTAAGAAGATCACAATCTACGCTTCGGCGCCGACTCCTTGACCTTCGGCAGCCATAAATTCGTCTCGGCGTTATAGCCGGTTGCGCCGAAGACTTCTTTCATGCAAGCCCGGAACACTTCCTTCATCGAGTCGAAATCTGCCAGCCAATCTTCGCCGAGGGCGTAAGAGAAAAAGGCTCTGAACCAAGTCAGATGCCAGTATTCATGCTCAAAGGCTGCTCCCGTCATGTGCCGCGCGAGTTCCCTATCAACTCTGCCTCCCACTATGGGCGTGATAGTATTCGCATCCGTGTCAAGAACCTTTGCCACGTGTGAAAGGTTCACGTGGAACAGTTCGTTGGCTGCGCCAGACTCGTCCTTAAGTCGCTGGTCAACGCATCGACTGTCGTAGAATGTCGCAAGCAACGACGCAAGGAGATCGACCAATGCCACTAAGAATCACCCACAAGAGAGAAGACGAAGTACCAACCCCGGGCGCATCGGGAAGGGTCAACCAGGACCTGCTTGCCCTGAGGACTGAAATGCAAAAGCTGGCCTCGGGAATGGTGCTAGAGGTCGAGACTGGCAGCGAGAAGGCGGTCAGGAGCGCGAAGACACTGATTACCCGAGCGGCCACTCAGATGGGCGCCCGCTGGCGTCATTGGAGCGTCGGGACGAAAGTGTTCGCCCGGCCGGCGGAAGCCATTCGGCGCAGGGGCCGAAAGAAGAAGGAAGCGTAGGGCCCGGGCGAGCTTATGGCTTGAAGCTTCGCTTCGACTCTAACCAACGCCCCGCTCCCGCGGGGCGTCTTCGCCCTCGGTGGACCGCGACTTGCGCCACCGGCGGCCCGCTCGCGTAAGATCGTGGTCGCCTTGACTGTCACCATTCGCCCCCTTGCCTCCTCCGACGCCGAGGCCTGCGACGCGATCATGCGCGGCCTGCCCGACTTCTTCGGCCACGAACGCGGGCTCGCGGACTGCGCTCAGGCGGTGCGCTCTCAGGACGGCTGGGCGGCGGACGCTGACGGGCGCGTCGTCGGGGTTGCCACCTGGTGTCCACGCACACGGGAGACCGCCGAGGTCACCTGGATGGCGGTGCAGCGCGACCGACGCCAGGACGACATCGGCACCGCGTTAATTGAGACCCTGTCCGCCGACCCACAGGTCGGCGGCTTCCTCCCACTGATCGAGCTGGACATATGGGAAACCGATATCGCGCTGCTTCAGGTCCGCTCGCTCATGCACTGAGACGCGGTCGAAGCCTTATTCTTAGCGGGCCATGCCCGACACCCACGCCTGTACCGTGGCCGTTATCGGCGCCGGCGCGGTCGGCTGCTATTACGGCGGCCGCCTCGCCGAGGCCGGTCACGACGTCCGTTTCCTCATGCGCCGCGACTACGACGCCGTCCGCGTACAGGGGCTGCGCGTCTTCAGCCCCGATGGCGACTTCCACCTGAAGGCGCCCTTCGTCAGGCGCACCACCGGGGAGATCGGCGCGGTCGATTGGGTGCTGTGCGCCCTGAAGTCGACCTCCCTGGCCGAGGTCCCTGACTTGCTGCGGCCCTGCGTCGGTCCCGCCACCCGCATTCTCGTGATCATGAATGGGCTGGGCCTCGAGGAGCGTTTCGCGGACTGGTTTGACGCCGGCCGCATCTTCGGCGGCCTCGCCTTCACCTGCATCAACCGTGGCCAGCCCGGAATCGTCCACCACCTGCGCTACGGCGCCCTCAACATCGGCCACTTGCAGGACTCGGCCGCGGAGCTCGAGAAATCCGCCGCGTTATGGGCAGGAAGCCGAGTTCAGGTCAGCACCGCCCCCTCACTGCTTCAGGCGCGCTGGGAGAAGCTGTGCTGGAACATCCCTTTTAACGGGATGACGATCGCCGCCGGAGGTATCCCCACGGACCGCGTCGTGGCCGACCCGGAGCTGCGGGCGGCGACTCGCGCGCTGATGGAGGAGGTCGCTACAATCGGCAACGCCGATCTCCAGCGCCACGGCGAGCGCGGCCGCGTTGAGGTCCAGGAGACCGTCGAGAGGATGCTCCAGCTCACGGACACGATGGGCGAGTACCGCCCCAGCACGCTGATCGACTTCCTCGAAGGCCGCAGCCTGGAGGTCGAGGCCATCTTCGCCGAGCCGCTGCGCCGCGCGCGGGCGCTCGGTGTCGAAGCGCCGCGCCTGGCGATGCTTACGGCGCTTCTGCGCTCGCTCGAGGGGTGGCCCCGGGCAGCTTCGGCCAAATGAGCAACGACCTGGTGCGCGACTATTACGCCGCCTTCGGCGAACGCGAGTGGCAGCGGCTCGACCGCCCCGAAGGAGTCATCGAGTTCGCGGTCGTCAGCGACGCCCTGCGACGGCACCTCCCGCCGGGCGGACGTATCCTCGACGTGGGCGGCGGTCCCGGCCGCTGGGCCATCTGGCTGGCCGAGCGTGGCTACGCACTGACCCTCATCGATCTCTCGCCCAACCTGATCGACATCGCTCGCGGAAGGGTCCAGGAAGCGGGTGTCGGACCGCACTTCGACGAAATCGCGGCCGGCGACGTCTGCGACCTGGCGCGCTTCGGGGGAGCGACCTTCGACGCCGTGCTCTGCCTGGGCCCTTTCTACCACCTCACCGCACCGGCCGACCGCGACCGCGCCGCGAGCGAGGTCGTCCGCGTCCTCAAGCCGGGCGCGCCGGCGTTCATCGCCCTCATGCCCGTCTTTACCTTCCTTGGCCGGACTCTGTCGCTGAAGGACGAGAGCCACCACCTGGCACAGCCTGAGTTCCTGGCCCGCCTGATGGACGACGGCGTTTTCGTCAACGATGTGCCCGGCCGCTTCAACTCCGGTTACGCCGTGAGTCCCCAGGAGGTCGCGCCCTTCTTCGAGCGCCACGGCCTGCGGACGGTCGAGCTCTTGTCCGACACCGGCTTCGCTGCGCCCTACGCCACGCAACTCCAGGAGCTGGCGCTGGCGGATCCCACCGCTTACGAGAAAGTCATGGCGATCATCGTCGGCACGGCGGGCGATCCGAGCATCCTCGGGAGCGCCGTTCACCTGGTCTACGTGGGGAGGAAGGAGCCGTCCCCGTAGCGTCCCCGGCCTAGTCCCGGTTCGCGGCGGCGATCAGGGCGCGCCGCGAGCGCAAGGCCCAAAGGCCCATGCGCCGGAAGTCGGCCGGCGTGGAGTTGCCCTATACGACTGCCTTGAACTCAAGCGGGATGTCGAGCTGGCGGCCGATTTCCTCGAACCACTGGATGACCTCTTTGTGCAGAGGAATGCCTTTGACGCCGCGCTCCACCTCTGCTTCCGCCTCCTCCTGGCCCGGCGTCAGCACACGCTCGAAGCCCGGCGCGGGCGGCGTCGCCTCCATCAGGCGCAACCACTCATCCATCGTCTGCTTGAACTCCTCGACCGGGGTGAAGGACGCGATGTTGAAAGCCGCGACGAAGTGATTGGCCGGCCCGCGTTGGGTCATGGCCGCCGGGACCGTGCCGGCCAGGACGCTGCACATTATCTCCACGACCATGGCCAGCCCGTAGCCTTTGTGGGAGCCCAGCTCACGGGTGCCACCGAAAGGCAGGAGCTTGAATTGCGCCGGCAGAGGGCCCGGCTCGGAGATGATGCGCCCCTCCATGTCCGCGAGGAAGTTCCCGGGAATGTCCGCCCCAAGCCTCCTCGCCAGACCGAGCTTGTTGGCCGCGACGACGCTCGTGGCCACGTCATAGACGAAGGGATGCATCTCCTTCGCGGGCACGGCCACGGCGACGGGATTGGTGCCCAGGCGGCCCTCGCTGCCGAACGTGGGCAGCACGTTCGTGCCCACCGCGGTCATGCACATCCCGATCATGTCGTGCTTGAGAGCGAGCATCGCGTGGTAGGAGGCCATGCCCATGTGACGCCCGTTGCGCATCGCGACGGCGCCCATACCCGTCTCTTTGGCCTTCTGGATCGCGATCTCCATCGCCTTGGGGCCGATGATGATTCCCAGGCCACGGTCGCAATCGATCGTTGCCGCAGAGGGCTGGTCGCGCACGACCTTCCACTCCGGCGTCGGATTGATCCGGCCTTCCAGGTAGCCGTTGACGTAGCCCCGCAGCATGTTCGACACACCGTGGCTGTCCACGCCGCGCAGGTCCGCCGTCACCAGCGCGTCGGCGCCGAGCGCCGCGTCCTCGGACGGCACGCCCACCTTCTGGAAAATGGCGGTCACGATCCGCCGCAGCTCATCAGCCCCTATTCGGACCGCATCCTCTTCCGGGACTTTGAAGATATTGAGCACCTGGTCCTCCTCGCGATCGACCGCGACCGCTTTCGACGAGTCCCGCGCGGGCGCCGTCATGATACTTTCGCCTCCAGGGGCGGTGGAAGGGGCACCTAAGTGATGATCGTCGCCGGCGTCAATCCGGAGGCCTGACGGCCCCGGAGTCGACTGGGACCGGCTCCTTCCCCTAACCCCGGGAAGCCGCGGCCGCCCTCGAGCGCCTACCCGTAGTCGGGCGGCAGCAGGCCCAGCCGCTCGACAAGCCTCGTCAGCTTGGCGATCTCGCCGAGGACGAGCGGCAGGGTCGATAGGCCGATGACCACCAGGGTTTGCGCGACGGACAGGGGCGCTACGTCGAATTGGCCGTGGAACGCCGGTATGCGGTACACCGCGACGAGGAGCAGGGCTGACGACGCGACCGCCACCACCAGCCAATTGTTGCGGCGCAGCTGAAAGACTCCTCGCTTTTCGTTGCGAAAGACGAACGCCGCGGCAAGGTGGGCGCCGACGAGGGTGGCCAGGGCCATGTCGTTCCCCAGGTCGGCGCCGCCCCAGGCATGGCCGAGCGCCAGCGCCGCCAGCGTGCAGGCGGAGACGACGCCACCAACGGCGAGTATGGGCGTCAGCGACCGCGGCGAGATGATCCGGGATTCGGCGCGCCTGGGGGGCCGCCGCATCGCCTCCGGGTCGGCCGGCTCCAACCCGAGGGCGAGCGCCGGCAGGCCGTCGGTGAGGAAGTTGACGAACAGGATCTGCAGCGGCGTGAACAGCGACTCCGACCAGAACAGGAGCGCCAGGAAGATCACGGACACCTCCGCCAGGTTGCAGGACAGGAGGAAGTGGACGAAACGCTGAATATTGGCGTAGATCGACCGTCCCTCTTCGATCGCGCTCACGACTGAAGCCAGGCTGTTGTCGAGCAACACCATATCGGCGGCTTCGCGGGCTACGTCGGTGCCGCCGATGCCCATCGCTATGCCGATGTCCGCCGCGCGCAGGGCCGGGGCGTCGTTGACGCCATCACCGGTCATGGCGGTCACCTCGCCGGCCTCGCGGGCGGCACGCACGACGTTCAGCTTGTCCTCGCTGGTCACGCGGGCGAAGATCTCCCCCCGCTTCAGGTCTGCGCCGGCGCCGTCGGGGCGAGTCTCCAGATCCCGCCCCGTCAAGACCTCTCCCGTCAGCCCCAGCTGGTGGCCGATCGCCGCCGCCGTCGTAGCGTGGTCGCCGGTGAGCATCACGACGCGGACTCCGGACCGGCGGGCGAGCTCGATCGAGGCGGCCGCGTCCGCCCTCGGGGGGTCGCCGAGTCCGGCGAGCCCGAGCAGGCGCAAGCCCTGCTCGATCTCCCCATCGGAGTCTTCGACCTCTCGCGCGGCGACGGCGAGCACCCGCAGGCCGGCGGCCGCCATGACCGAGACCTGACGACGAGCCTCATCCAGGAGCGGCGAGCCGCCGGCTCGAGCCTCCGGACGGCAGAGCGGCAGCACGACCTCGGGCGCTCCCTTGGTGATAGCTTCCAGGCGTCCATCCGCGCTCTTGATCACCACGGTCATGCGCGCCCGCGCCGGCTCGAAGGGCAGCTCTCGCAGCCTCTGGTTGGCCCGGCTGATCGCGAGCGGGTCCAGCCCGGCGTCCCTGGCATAGGCCAGAAGCGCGACCTCGGTGGGGTCGCCGATGTGGTTATCGCCGTCGTTCGAGAGGACCGCGTTGTTGCACAGGACCAGCGCTTCCCGGGCCGCGTGTCCGTTGTCAGGCGCCCAGAAGGCCTCGACCGCCATCCGGTTCTGCGTGAGTGTCCCCGTCTTGTCGGTGAAAATCACGCTCACCGCGCCCAGTGTCTCGACGCTGGAAAGCCGGCGCACGATCACGTTCCGGCGCGCCATGCGCTGCACGCCCAGCGCCAGGACGACCGTGGTCGCGGCGGCCAGCCCCTCCGGGATCGCGGCCACGGCCAGGCTGGCGGCGACCAGAAACATGCGGTCCGCGGCTATGCCGCGCAGGACGCCTACCACGAAGACGGCGAGACAGAGCGCGAGCGCGCCGCCGACGAGGAAGCGGCCGACGTCGGTCAGGCGGCGCTGTAGCGGTGTTTCCTGGTCGGGGCTTTCGGCTATGAGGCCCGCGATGCGGCCCATCTCGCTATTCGCGCCGGTCGCGAAGGCGACGCACAGCCCCCGGCCTCGGACCACCTGGGTGCCCTGGTAGACGGTGGACGTCCGCTCCGCCAGGGGAGTGTCAGCGGCGACCGCCTGGGCAGACTTGTCTACCGGCGCCGACTCGCCCGTGAGCAACGCTTCGCTCACCTGCAGCGCTATGCCATCGAGAAGCCGGCCGTCGACGGAGACGACGTCTCCGGACTCAAGCAGGACAACGTCGCCGGGGACGAGATCGGCGACCTGAACCCGGCTCTGGCTGCCCTCGCGCAGCACCGTCGCCTGAGGCGAGACCATGGACCTCAGCGCCTGCAAGGCCTTGTGGGCGCGGTACTCCTGGAAGAAGCCGAGGGCGCCGTTCAGCAGGACGATAGCCACGATGGCGCCGGCCTCGATCTGGTCGCCGAGCGCGAGGGACACGCCCGCGGCGACCAGGAGGATGTAAACCAGGAGGGATTGAAACTGTCCCAGGAGCAGGCGCCAGGGCGAAGGTCCCGCTGACTGGGGCGGCAGGTTCGGGCCCCACAGCCCGAGCCGCCGCGCGGCCTCGGCGGCCGAGAGGCCGGACGCTCGGGAGGAAGCCAGGGCCGCGAGCGCCTCGTCCTCGGACATCGCGTGCCATGCGCTGGCGGTATCGGGCGCGTTTGATTGCATGAAGTTGCGTGGCTGCTGCGGCCTGGAGGAGACGAGCAGGGCTGGCGCTCCGCCGCTATCCGGACCCGCTGCCGGGACTCAGCATACGACGCTGGCTTCGTCCTCGCGCCGGTGCGAGGAGACCTCCAGGCGCCGATTTGTCCACTGCGAGGAGCCGAGGCGACTAAGCAGCCTCGGGCATTGCGCTCATGCTGCGCTGCCCCGGAGAGAAGAGGCCTCCGCCCGAGGTCGCCACGGCCGCCAGACGTTGTCCTCGCAATGGTGCCGTTCATTCGGCGAGGTCTTCCGCTGGAGCCCGCGGCCCCCGGCAGGCGACGCGGGGCGTGCGGTCGATAGGCTCTAAGTGCCATCTACAATGACGGGCATGTCGGCCCTGGCCCCCGACGCTTCGATGTTCGCGCCCCTGCGGCTGCGCGACTACCGGCTGGTGTTCGCCGGCATGGTCCTCTCTCAGGCGCTGATGCCGCTGCAGTTCGTTACCCAGATCTTCTGGGTCCAGAACCACGTCGACGCCGACGTCCGCATCATCCTCGTCGGGCTGATTGGCACGATGCGCGGCGCCGGACAGCTCGGCTTCGGGCTGTTCGGGGGCGCCCTCGCCGACCGCTTCGACCGCCGCAAGCTGCTGCTGGCGTCGCAGTCGATCGCCCTCATCCTGACGCTTTCGATCACCGGCATCTTCCTCACGGGCTCTTCCGGTGTAAGCGCGCTCGCCGCCTTCTATCTCCTCAGCCTCTTCGCCTCGGGCATGTTCGCGGTCAACGCCCCGACGCGACAGGCGATGATCTCCGAGATCCTTGGCCCCGATCTCGTCGGACGCGGCGTCGCCCTTAGCTCGGCCGGGATGCAGCTCGCGCTGCCGGTCGCGCTCTTCGCCAGCGGCTTCCTGATCGACTCTCTGGGCTTCGCCGGCGCCTATGGGCTCAGCGCCTTCGGCCACGCCGGTGAGATCGTCACGCTGCTGCTGCTGCGCTACCGCGGCACGGTGCGCGCGCCGGAGGCCTCGGCCGGACTGGCGCGCGACGGCCTGCGCGACGTGCGCGAGGGCATCCGCTACGCGCGCGGCCACGACGCCGTGCTCTGGGTGATACTGCTCATGGTCGCGATGGTCGGCCTGGGCCAGCCCGCGGTGGCAAACCTGGGCCCGACGTGGGTGACGACGGTGGTCGGAGTGCCCTTCAAGTACTTCGGGCTGATCGCCATAACCTGGGCGATCGGCGCCTTCATCGTGTCGGCGTGCCTGGCGCGCTGGTTCGACTCGAGCCGATCGGGCGCGCTCGTCGTCGCCGGCGCCCTCGGCTACTCGCTGGCCTTCATCCTCTTCGCCTCCGGCCACACCGTGCCCTTCGCCGTGCTGGGCAACCTCGGCCTCGGCGCCTGCATGAGCCTGGCCCAGATCTCATCCTCGACGTTGCTCCTGCGCATCGTGCCCAACGAGGTCCGCGGCCGGGTCATGAGCCTGCTCATGCTCAACATGGGCATCTCGCAGCTGATTACCGCCCCCCTGGCCGCCATCGGCCAGGCCGTCACCCTCCAGGTCCTCTTCCCCGCGCTCGCCCTCATCTGCCTCGCCACCGTGGGCCTGATCTCTGCCACCCACCCAGTGATCTGGCGGCGTGCGGAAGTGGGGTCCGGGGAGGCGCTCGGGGAGGTAGCGGGGGATTGAGGGAAGCTGGTCTCGAAAGGTCTCTTGGCCTTCGCATCGTTCCGACCATCTCCTCGGGGACCGCCAGGTAGTTCGCCTCGAGCCCTGTCATAATGACCTACGTGAGTTTGTTCTGGAGGGGGAGGTAACAACCTTTGCCAGACCTAGACCCTGAACGGAAGGTCCAAGCGGACAGTCTTTACGAACGATACGGAAAGCCACTGGAACGAGAGCACCTGGGCGACTACCTGGCCGTCTCCCTGGATGGGAAGACCCTCATCGGTTCTAGTCTGCTCGACGTGGCCAACAATGCCGCCACCACCCTCGGTCCCGGCAACTTCATCTTCAAGATTGGAGAGCGGGCCGTCGGTAGGTGGCGGTGAACCAGCGGATCGTCAGTTCCGGTTCCCTTACCTCAACATCCGCGTCCGAGTTCGCAACAGGCTTAATCCGGTGGACCATGAGATTGAGGCTCTTGTCGACACGGGCTTCGATGGTGATGTTGTGCTCCCTCTGTCGACGATCACCGCCATTGACCCTCCAGACGGATACCTGGAATGGCGTTTGGCGGATGCGTCGGAGGTGCTCGCCCCCTACTACCTTGCTACCGCGGAGATAGTCGGACTACAGGGTTCCTTCGCTGTCGTCGTTTCGGCGCTCGGTGATGAAGCCATGATTGGCCGCTCCTTAATCGCTCGTTTCACCGTCATCTTCGATCACGGCCAACGACTGATAGTCGAGCCGTGAGCCGAAAGACGTCCGCGGCCGCGTCATGAGCCTGCTGATGCTGAACATGGGCATCTCCCAGCTGATCACCGCGCCCCTGGCCGCCATCGGCCAGGCCGTCACCCTCCAGGTCCTCTTCCCCGCGCTCGCCCTCATCTGCTTCGCGACCGTGGGCCTGATCGCGGTCTCCCATCCCGTCATCTGGCGGCGGGTGGAGGCGGCGCCGGGGGCGCTCGCGGAGGTGGCGGGGGAGTAGGGGGCGCTCTCGGTTGGCTGATTTATGCGAAGTGCGGGACGCGCAACTCAAGGAGTCATGTGTCCGGTTGTCGTTGAACCGCCGTCGCGAGGCCGAAGTCATACCCGCACAGCCCGCAAACGGTAAGCCCCGGCTTGACTTCCTTGCCACACCTCGGGCACTCCCTTGGCCCCCGCCTAGTCATGAACCAGATCAGAGACAGAACCAGGAATCCGAAAAACCACAGCAGGACCAGCAAGACCACGCCGATTCCGGTACCGACATCTGAAGCATTGGCACACAACCGATCGCCGGGGGGACACTCGTTCGATGCGCGGTCCGAAATTCCCGCGACGATCAAAATCACGAAGAAGACGGTCCAAATCCAGATAATCCAAGTCATAATGCGCCAGCGTGGTAGGAGTCGCATTCGCTAACCTCCTCAGCGAGAGTGTAGTGTGGGGCGAACCGCGCAGAATATACTCCATCCTGGGCGACTGGTATCATCTCCGTCGCACATCCAGAGACCGTCATAGCTACTGCAATTGGGGCTACTTGGGCCTGGGGTCCTGAAAAGACGAAAAGGTCCGCAGCATGAGCACCATACTCTCGGGACTCCGCACGTACTGGCGCTGGTGCGTCGGGCCAAGCACCTGGTGGGCGAAGCCGCTCGCGTGGAGCGGGCTCGCGTTCGCAGCGCTGCTCATCGCGGGCAGCGTCGCAGGCGGGGGAAAAGACCGAGATCAGCCTCAAGAGCTGGGGGCGGGCATGACCGGAACCGCAGCGCCTCCAAAGCCCGTCTCGACGCCTTCACCTGGCATAGGCCAGTCGGTAACCCTTCAGAAGGATGGCTGGACTCTCACGGTGACCAGCGTCAGTAAGACGCCGACGACCATGTTTCTCTTCCAGACCAAAACGGCATTGGGAGTCTACGTTGTAGTCAGACTCACCATGGAGAACACCTCCAAGCAAGCGCAAAGTTTGGGCGGCGACCGCTTCACAATCTTGGATGAGCAGGGCCGGACGTTTCCTTATTACATCGACGGAACGATTGGATATGGTCAGCAGGAGCTTGGGTCGAAGATCAATCCGGGCCTCAAGGCACCGGCGACGATCCTCTTCGACGTGCCAACCAACGCGACCGGTCTGATTCTAACGTCGCTGGGTGGCTTCAAGGTGGCGCTGGGCAATGTGGCTGATATCTCAGGCGACGCAGCATCGCCGCTTGGCCAGCCTTCCGCGACACAGCCCCGCCCCACTCAGCCGCCACCAACTCAACCGGCCGCATCTCCTCCCCAGATTGTGTCCCTCAGCACGCCCCTGGCGCGAGGGCAGATGGCAATCGTCACGGTAAGGGCGCAGGCCAGCGCGAGCTGCTCGATCTCCTATACAACCCCTGCTGGCACGCTCGCTGAAGCTCAGGGCTTGGTTTCCAAAATTGCAGATGGGACCGGTAATGTGTCCTGGTCTTGGTTAATCGGCCCAAACACAACCCCCGGTATCGGCACAGTTCGCGTGACCTGCGGTGGTCAGACAGTGACAGCTTCAATCCAAATTACCTAGCCGTAACGTGAACGCCGATCGCCGCCAAGAAGCATTCGACGCTATCGAACGGCTAACTGAGCTCCCTATGCTCGTCCTCTCGCTGGGAATGATTCCTCTTCTCGTCGCTCCGCTGTTATTCGAGCTATCCAATCCCGCTGAAGATGCGGTCGTTGTGGCGGATTGGTCGATTTGGGCGATCTTTGCACTCGAGCTTGGGTTGAAGACTTGGCTTGCGCCGGCGCGGCGAACGTATCTACGCAAGCACTGGTTCGACGTGCTAATCGTTGTTCTGCCGTTTCTGCGACCGCTTCGCGTCATTCGGTCGGCCCGCGCCCTCCGGCTCCTCCGGGCCACCCGTCTCACGACATTTGCCGCCAGAGCACTCCACTCGACGCGCTCCATCCTCGCTGAACACGGCCTGCAGTATGTACTGCTCGTGGGAGTGGTAGTCGTGCTTGCCTCGGCAGGCCTCGTTACTGTCTTCGAGCGAGGCGCAGGAGGCACAATCAACGACCTCGACGATGGCTTGTGGTGGGCCGTGACGACTATCACGACGGTGGGTTATGGTGACAAGGTTCCGGTCACGCCCGAAGGCCGTGGCATCGCTATGTTCCTCATGCTCCTGGGCGTGGGTCTATTTGGCGTTATCACAGCGAATCTCGCAGCTTTCCTTGTGTCGCCCAAGGAAGACAAGAACGCGGCGTCGATCGAGGAGCTAATCGAGCACGTGAAGCTATTGGAGGGGAAGATCGAGGGCCTCAACCCGCCAGACGTTCGGTCTTAAGTTCTCGGTCTCCATGCTATCCTCCCTCCACCCCCGCGGGAGGACACGCCCATGCCCGAATACGCCACCATCCTCACGGAAAAGATCGGCGCTGTCGGGCGGATCACCCTGAACCGGCCCGAGCGCCTGAACGCGATCAATGTCCAGATGGGCCATGAGCTGGTCGACGCGCTCGCCGCCTTCGAAGCGGACGCGGAGGTGCGCTGCCTGGTCCTCACCGGGGCGGGGCGCGCCTTCTGCTCCGGCGACGACCTGCGCGGCATGGAGAGCGAGGGCTTCGTCCGCGCGAAGGGGCCGGACGAGGTCAAGAACTACGTCCACGCCCCCTACCGCTGGACCGTCGCCGTCCAGGCCATGCGCCGCATGCCCAAGCCCGTCATCGCCTCGGTCCGCGGCCACGCCCACGGCGGCGGCTTCAACCTGGCGATGGGCGCCGACCTGCGCATCGCCTCCGAGACCGCGAACTTCGCCATCCCCTTCGTCAAGTGGGCCATGGGCACGGGCGTGAACCAGCTCCACTACGCTGTGCCCCTCGGCATCGCCCTGGAGATGGCCTTCACCGGCGATTCGATTGATGCGGCGCGGGCCGAGCGCCTCGGCCTCGTCAACCGCGTCGTCAAGGACGAGGACCTCGAGTCCGCGACCATGGAGCTGGCCGAACGCCTCGCCCGCGGCCCCACGCGCTCCATCGGCCTCTCCAAGGCCGCGATCTACAAGGGCTGGTGGAAGGACCTCGACACCACCTTCGACTATCAGGCCGTCGCCCAGCAGTTCGCCGGGCTCAGCGAGGACCGCGAGGAAGGCCGCAAGGCCTTCGCCGAGAAGCGCCCGGCGGACTTCAAGGGGCGGTAGGTCGCTCAGCGGTCAGCGGTCAGCACGCGAACTCCAATCTGCGAGAATCTGTGTCAATCAGTGACAACGTCCCTGGCCACAAATGATCGAGACGCAAGGTCAATGTGGATAGAAGGTGAATGACCTGACCTCAGGGAATGGCCTCCTGCATGGCCTGAAGGTCGTGGAAGTCAGCGAGGGCATCGCCGGGCCCTATTGCGCCCGGCTCCTCGCCGACCTCGGCGCGGACGTGATCAAGGTCGAGCCGCCGGGAGGCGACGAGGCCCGCCGCGCCGGTCCCTTTCCCGGCGACGTGCCGCATCCGGAGAAGAGCGGCCTCTTCCTCGCTCTCAATACCGGCAAGCGTGGCGTGACCGTTGACGCGGAGCGACCGGACGAGCGCGAGCGTCTTCTGAGCCTGATCGACACGGCCGACGTCGTAATCGCGAACCCTCACCCTAACCCTCTCCCTGAGGGAGAGGGGATTGGAGTGGCGCCGATGGCTGAGGGCGGCGATCCCGAGGGGCCCGGGCCTACTCTTCATGAGGGAGAGGGGATTGGAGTGGCGCCGATGGCTGAGGGCGGGGATCCCGAGGGGCCCGGGCCTACTCTTCATGAGGGAGAGGGGATTGGAGTGGCGCCGATGGCTGAGGGCGGGGATCCCGACGGGCCCGGGCCTACTCTTCATGAGGGAGGGGGGATTGGAGCGGGATCGATGCCGGCGTTCGGCCTCGACTTCGTTGACCTGCGCCGCCGCAACCCGGCGCTCGTGATCACGGCGATCTCCCCCTTCGGCCGCACGGGGCCCTATCGCGACTTCAAGGGCAGCGACCTCGTGCTCTTCCACATGAGCGGTTATGCGCCGATAGTGCCCGGGGCCGTCCAGGACATCGAGAAGGAGCCGCCTCTGCGGGCCGGCGGCAATCAGGCCGAGTTCGTGGCCGGCCTCAGCGCCGCTACCGCGACGATGCTGGCGCTGGCGCTGCGCGACGACACCGGCCAGGGGGCGCTGGTCGACGTGTCCGGCTGGGAGGCGATGGCGATGATGCCCCAGGCAGCCTACGCCGAGGCCGGCGCGGGCACGCCCCCGCGCTCGCGCCAGCGGCAGGAGACGACGATGGGCGCGGTCGTCGCCATCCTGCCGACCTCTGACGGCTTCATCTCGATCTCACCGCGCGAGGACCACCAGTGGCAGGCCTGGCTCGAGCTCATGGGCCGCCCTGGCTGGGCCATGGAGGAGCGTTTCGCCACCCGCGCGGCCCGCCGCCAGAACTGGAGCCGGCTCGAGCCCCGGCTCATGGCCTGGACCCGTCAGCAGCAGAAGCAGGACCTTTACCGCCGCTGCCAGGCGGCCCACGTTCCCGCCTTCCCCGTCAACACCGCCGCCGACCTCCTCGACTCGGAGCAGTTCCGCGCCCGCGGCTTCTTCCAGTACCTCGACCACCCGGTGGCCGGCCGCCTGCCTTACGCCGGCTTCCCCTTCAAGCTCTCCACCGGCGAGTTGCGGCTCGAAAGACCGGCCCCGCGGCTGGGCGAACACAACGCCGAGGTCTTCGGTCGGGCGCCGCCATACTTCCCCAGGTCCGGCATTCAGCCTGAGCGGAGCCACGGGGCGACGCCCCAACGAGAGGCGAATTCCGATCCCGCCCGCCTCCCCCTGGCCGGCCTGCGCGTGCTCGACTTCTCCTGGATCATCGCCGGCCCCACCTGCACGCGCCTGCTGGGGGTGATGGGCGCCCACGTGATCAAGGTCGAGAGCCGGCGCCGCCCCGACCCCAGCCGCGCCGGCGGCAACCACGTCTTCCTCAACCAGTCCAAGCGCTCCCTGGCCCTCAACCTGAGCACGCCGCGCGGCCTCGAGATCGCACGGGCGCTCGCCGCGCGCTCCGACGTCGTCGTCGAGAACTACGCCACCGGCGTGATCGAGCGCCTCGGCCTCGGCTACGAGGCCCTGAAAGCGGTCCGGCCGGACATCATCATGATGTCCGGCTCCGGCCTCGGTCACACGGGGCCGGACCGCGACCACGTGGCCTACGGCACCCTGCTCCAGTGCTTCACGGGCTGGAGCGCCCAGACCGGCTACCCGGGAGGCCGGCCCCTGATCGGCGGCGCCTGGAACGACCCCCTCACCGGCATGCTCCAGACGTTCATCATCCTCTCTGCCCTGCGCCATCGCGCTCGCACCGGCGAGGGCATGTACGTCGACCTGGCGATGGCCGAGGCCATGTGCACTCTATTGCCGGAGTCGATCATGGAGTTCGCGATGAACGGCCGCGTCCTCGCTCCCAACGGCAACCGCGACCGCCGTCACGCGCCCCACAACGTCTACCGTTGTCGCGGCGACGACGCCTGGGTCGCGATCGCCGTCACGTCTGAGGACGAATGGCGGGCGTTGTGCCGGATCACGGGCCTGCCCAGCCTCGCGACCGACCCGCGCTTCGCGACCCTCGAGGCCCGCCGCGCCAACGAAGACGCCCTCGACGCCCTGATCTCAGCCTGGACCGCCACGCTCACGCCCGCCGAGGCCAGCGAGCGCCTGCAGCCCCACGTCCCCGCGGGCCCCAGCTTCACGGCGCATCAGGCCCTGGCCGACCCCCATCTCAACCACCGCGCCTTCTTCCGCGAGTGCGCCGGAGCGGACGGGGCTATCCTGCGCTTGCCCGGCGTCCCCTGGCGCATCGAGGGCGCGGCGGACCCGCGAGTCACGCCCGCCGCCGACCTTGGCGCCGACAGCCGCGCCGTCCTGCGCGACGTCCTCGGACTGGGGAACGCACAGATCGAGGCCTTAGAGCGCGAGCAGGTGTTGTACTAGAGCGTCCCGCGATTGCGTGATTGCGGGCTCAGGCTCCGGCTTCGCCCCTCAGCACCTGGTCCATCGCGAACTCGAGGAATGTCGCCGCCTCGGAGAGCGAGAAGCGCTCCTTGTCGTAAACCAGGCTCGGCTGGCGGCCCTCCTCGACAACGAGGCGTATGCCGAGCTGGGGCCAGACCGACGCCCGCCGCCCGCCGAGCGGCATGAGCAGGTCCGGCCGCTTCTCGACAAGCGCCACGTAGGTCTCGGCCGACTTGCGCACGCTCTCGGCGTACCTGCCGTCGGCCAGGAGGCGGTCGGCCTCTTCGATCGCCGCCCGGTGGGCCGAATCGCGGATATCACTCGGCTTTGCCATGACGAGCCTCTCGATTTGGTTGGCTTCGTAATGTCCCAGGCTGGTCAAATACTGGAGTTGATCGGAAACTTCACCCCGTCCAGCTGCTGCTCGCGCCACTTCTGCTGTTTAACGTGGCGCTCCTTGAACTCCGGCATGACCTCCTTCGCGAACAGCTCCAGGGACTCCATGATGTCCTCGTGCTTGCGGTCGCCGCACTGGGCGATGAAGATCAGCGCGTCCAGGTGCGCCTCTTCGTACTGGCGCAGGTTCTCGCGGATGAACGCGGGCGAGCCCATGAAGCCGCCGCGGCGGCCGGCCCGGTAGAGGGCGCGCGCGGACTCATCCGACGGCTCCTGCGCGGTGGCGGCGTCGCGCTCCGCCGCCGACTGGGCCGCGTCGTAGCGCTCGCGGAACTCGCGATAGAGATGGTCGTGGCCGGGATGGCGTGGCGGGTTGGGCGGCGTACCGCGGCCGAGGGAGAAGCCGAAGAACTGCGCGCCCGACATGCCCTTCGCGACTGCCTCTGCGTCCGTCTTCGCGCACATCAGGTTCCCGACGGTCGCGACCGCCGGATTCATCGCCGCGCCGATCGGGTTTCGGCACTCGCGGATGAGCTCGTAGTAGCGGGCGATGCGCTCGTCCGCCTCGTCCGGCGTCTCGAAGCCGAACCCCAGCGGCGCGATGCCGAGCCGGCCCGCGACCAGGAAGGTCTCACGCCGCGACGCCGCCACCCACACCGGCGGGTGCGGCTTCTGCCGCGGCTTGGGGATGATGTTGCGCTCCGGCATGCCGAAGTGCACGCCCTCGTACCCGGGATAGGGCACCGAGGTCATCATGCGCAGGCACTCGCGCAGGGCCTCCTCCCAGGCTTCCTTCTTCAGCTCGCGTGGCGTCCCGAAGCCCCCCAGCTCCATGTCCGAGGCGCCCTCGCCCGTGCCGAACTCGACGCGCCCGTTCGAGACCAGGTCCAGCGTCGCGATGCGCTCCGCGACGCGCGCCGGCGGGTTCACGCGCGGTGGCATGTGGACGATTCCGTGACCGAGGCGGATGTTCTTCGTGCGCTGCGACGCCGCCGCGAGCACGACCTCCGGCGCCGACGAGTGCGAGTACTCTTCGAGGAAGTGATGCTCGACCTCGAAGACGTAATCGAAGCCGAGCTTGTCGGCGAACTCGATCTGGTCCAGCGCCTCGTGGATGATGCGGCCCTCATCGCCCTCGTCCCACTGGTCGTTGTTCAGGGGCTTGGGCAGTTGCAGCTCGTAGAACAGTCCGAATTTCATGCGTGCGCCTCCTGGCTGACGTTCGAGGCATGGGCGGGTATTGGCAGGGGCATCATATTTCACCCCCGGCTTGTTAAGAGGCGCTCACACCAGCCGGAAGCGGACACCGCACACCATCACGAGGTCGTCTGAGACGCGACAGCCCAGCTTTTCGGCCGAAGTCAGCAATCGCGCCCTGTCCCCTACCTCGAGGTCGAGCCCGCCGAGGCCCTCCCCGCGGCCGTCGGCGACGGGGACGAAGCGGAGGACGGCGTCATCGAGCGCGATCTGGGGATTGGCGGCGCTGTTCGTGGAGACCGGGCGGTCGAGGACCTGGCTCCAGCGCTCCGCCAGTGCTTGCGGGTCCTCTGTCTGTATCTCCGCTGCCGCCAATCCCCTGACGACGCCGGTCTGCCGAGCAGCCTGCCAGTTGGCGCCCGCGGGCGACCATGGTCCAGCGGGGTTGTCGTCGCCGGCGTTCCAACGCAGCTCCGCAATCGCTCCGCGAACGTCCCGGGGATGGAGCTGTATGCCGATGCTCTCGCTGCGTCCGCGGGCGACATCATCCAGTACCAGGCGTATACCGAGGTCAGTGACTCGCTTGCGCGTAGCTATGACGTCGCCGCATTGCATGATCACCATATAACCGCCGTCGCCATCGCGGCGCTCCAGATAGCGCCCGGCGGCCGTGTCCTCCCGGAAGGGCGCCACCACCTCGATGAAGCTGTTGCCAACCGGCAGGAGGAAGTTGTTCAGGCCAAAAGTCTGAACTCCGGGATCGCGGTGACATACCGCGAGACCGAAGACCTCGGTCAGGTCAGATTCCGCCTTCTCGAGGTCGTTCGCCACCAGGCAGATCTGGCGCAGGCGCAACTGCTGCATATTTCACTCCCGGCGGGGCGTCAGCGGCCCTTGAAAGTGGGTGTTCGCTTCTCCATGAAGGCCAGGCCTGCCTCGCGCGCGTCCTCCGTGGTGCCCGAAGTCACATGCCGCACCGCCTCAGCGTCGAGCAGGGCCGAAAACGAGAGATGGTCGGCGTCGTTGAGATTCTGCTTGATGTATCGCAGCGTGACCGGCGCGGAATCGGCGAGCTTGCGGGCGATCGTGCGGACGTAGGGCATGAACTCGTCGTCGGGCAGCGTCTTCGAAACCAGGCCCAGTCTCTCGGCCTCCTGAGCGGACACGGCTTCGGAAAGCAAGTACATCTCCCGCGCCTTGGCGCGACCGACGATTCTGGGCAGCGTCCAGGTGCCGCCGAAGTCGCCGGACAGGCCCGCGTTAAGGAAAGCGGTGATGAAGCGGGCGGAGGCGGCGGCGTAGCGGAGGTCGGCCGCGCAGGCCCAGGACAAGCCGGCACCCGCGCAGGGGCCGTTCACGGCGGCGACGGTGACTTTGGGCATCTCCCGCAGCAGCTGGGACGAGCGCTCGTACGTCCTCAAGACCCGGATGCGCGAGCTCGGGGGGCCGTCGCCGAGGGTGCCGCGCGCGCCGAGGTCGCCGCCGGAGCAGAAGCCGCGGCCGGCCCCGGTCAGGATCACGACGCGGACCGACTCGTCCGCCCCGGCGCGCTCCAGCGCCTCAAGCGTGCCCTGCAGGAGCTCCGCGTTCATGGCGTTGAGGCGCTCGGGGCGATTCAGGGTGATTGTGGCGACACCGTCTTCGTCTTCATAAAGGACAGCGTCATTCATAGCGCGCCTCCGTTGACTGATCGTCGATCGGCTTGGGGAGTTGGAACTCGTGGAGCAGCGCGAATTTCAGCTGTTCTCCCCTCGCCGGTCGCGGGCGACTCTGCGGACCCCCTCGCCCGAGCTTCGCGGCGATAATAGCCGCTAGCCGCCGCCTGTCAAGACGAGCCCATCTCCTCGTGTCCAGCCACGCTTGCCTTATCCTTCCAGTCATGGTCACAGAGCAAGCCCTGGTCATCCCCGGCGAGCCCAGCCTGGAAGGCCTGCTGTATTCGCCCGCAGACGTAGGAGCGACCGCCGTTGTCGTGGTCTGCCACCCCCACCCCCAATATGGCGGCGACATGCATAACCTCGTCGTCAGCGTTATCGTACGCGGCCTAATCGAAGCCGGCCTCGGCGCTCTGGCATTCAACTTCCGGGGCGTCGGCGGCAGCGAGGGCGAGTTCGACGGTGGCCGCGGAGAGCGGGAAGACGTCCGCACCGTACTCGCGCACGCGCGCTCCCTGCCAGGGGTGAACGCGGTCGCACTTGCGGGCTACTCTTTCGGTGCGGGCGTAGCGGCGGCGGTCGCGGACGATTCGTTGCCCGCGGTGGCGCTCGTTGCCATGCCGCCCGCGATGGCCCGCGGCGATGATGTTGGGCTCGTGAAATACGCGAACGCCGTCCTCTTCGTGTCCGGCGACGCCGACCAGATCAGCCCCGCGGAGGCCATTCGCGTGTTGGCCTCTGGCCTTCCGGGAAGGGCCGAGGCCGTAATCGTCCCCGGCGCCGATCACTTCTGGTGGGGGCAGGAACGCCCCCTTGCGGACGCCGTCCGCGACTTTTTCGCGCGTGAGCTGGGCGCGACCCCGGCCGGACAACGCTAGCCTATCACCGGACGTTCAAGCCTCGAATCCCGCCAGCCACGGACCGATGATACGGCTGTGTGAGCTGCGCGACCTTCAACCAGGAATACTTTCAGCAAAGCGGCCGCGTGTAACACGCGTCACTTGACACGCCCGTCCGCGCCATTAATAGTTACGGCAATTCGGGAATGTCACGCGCAAAGACAAGTGCCGCAAAAAGAGATTGAGATAATCCTTACGAGGCAGCTCGCCAGCTATCTGGCGATGCCCATCTTTGTGGTCGATCCCGGCGGCACCCTCCTCTATTACAACGAGCCCGCGGAGGCCATCCTCGGCCGCCGGTACGAGGAGACGGGTGAGATGTCCATGGAGGAGTGGGCTACGAGCTGGGACCCGGTCGACGAAGAAGGCCAGCCCCTCCCGCCCGAATCTCAGCCCCTGGTCATCGCTCTAACCCAGCATCAGCCCGCCCACCGCAGCATGCGCATCCGCGCCCACGACGGCGTCCAGCGCCGGATCGCCGTCACGGCCTTCCCCCTCGAAGGCCAGCGCGGCCGCCACCTGGGCGCCATCGCCATCTTCTGGGAGCTGGAGTAGATGAGCGCAGAGAGCGAGGAGCAACGAGCAGAGAGCCACGAAGCGAGATTCGCTCTGTCGATACCGTTCGATTTACCCTTTTGCTCTTTGCTCTGTGTTCTTTGCTCTGCACCGGTATGCTGGTAACCCTCTGGGGGACGCGGGGCTCCCTGCCCAGTCCCGGACAGGAGACCGTCCGCTACGGCGGCAACACCGCCTGCGTCGAGGTCGAGGTCGAGGGCGCTGCCATAATCCTCGACGCCGGCACCGGCATCCGCGAGCTCGGCGTGCGCCTCCAGGGCCAGCGCCAGCGGATCGACATCCTGCTCTCGCACCTACACGTCGATCACATCCAGGGGCTCGGCTTCTTCGCGCCCCTGTTCGAGGCTCACCGCGAGGTGCACATCTGGGGTCCCGTGTCAACGACGCTCGGCCTGCGCGCGCGGCTCGCCCGCTACCTCTCGCCCCCGCTCTTCCCCGTGCCGATCCGGGAGCTTCCTTCCGACCTTGTCCTCCACGACCTCCCGCTCGATTCTTTCCAGATCGGCGCGGTCGAAATCTCTGCCCAGCTCATCTGCCATCCCGGACCCACCGTCGGCTATCGCCTGACCGACGGACGGTCCGCCCTCACCTACATACCCGATCACGAGCCCGCGCTCGGCGCCCGTGAATTCCCCGGTCCGCCGGACTGGATCTCGGGCCTGGGCCTCGCCCGCGACTGTGACCTTCTCATTCACGACGCCCAGTATCTGGAAGAGGAGTACGACGACCACGTGGGTTGGGGCCACAGCACCATACCCCACACCCTGGCATTCGCGGCACTGGCCGGCGTCCGTAAGCTAGTCACCTTCCACCACGATCCCTGGCACTCTGACGACTTGCTCGACCAGGCGCTCGCGACCGGTATCAAACGCTTCCGGCCCAAGTTCGAGGTCGTTCTCGGCGCCGAGGGCGCCACCTTTGAGGTATGAGGGGAGCTGGTGACTGGACTCTGGACTCCGAAAGAAGTGGCTCGAGACCTCAGGTTCTCACCGCCACGCGTCGCCCGGCACGCCGCCCCAGAAGCCAGACTCTGAAGTCCAATTCCTACACCTAGGCGACGGTGACGGCCGCCCAGCCGCATGAAGGGCAGACCGCCTTCGGTGGCACCGGCATGTACTGGTGATGGCAGCGCTCGCAAGTGATTGCGAACAGGTCCGACGGCGCCTCGTCCGCCGCGGCCCGCGAGCCACCGGCGTAGTCATCGACCACGCTGAAGATTGCGTGCGGCAACCCCCCGCCGATGGCGCTGCCGGAGTGTCCAGACGACTCCGACACGGCCGCGGCGGCGCCCTTCGACTTCGACAGAACGCCGAGGACGACCGCGAAGGCCACCAGCGCCGCCGCTGAGACCACGAGGACGATCAGGGTAAGCCGCAGGGCCCTGGCCGCATCGCAAAGCTCGTAGCCGTAGCAGAACAGAAAGACGCCGCCCGCGTAGGGGAAAAACGCCAGGCCCAACCAGAAGATGCCGCTGTTCTGCGACACGGTGTGCGCATAGAACGTGTGATAGGCGACAAAGCCCAGGACGAACAACGAGACGATCGTGACCGCCGCGCCGCCCAGGATGAGCGAAAACGGACGCCCCGGCCGGTCCTCGTCGTAGTGGAGCGCGCGGATGTCGCGCGCGCGGGCGCCGACATTCAGCGCCGAGGATACGGCCGCCCGAGTTGCCGGTCCTGCCGATCTCACATAAGCATCTTCGGCAGAATTCGTGGCCGCATGATCGATCTTCGCTGGGGGCTCCAGCCGGCCACCCCCCAGGTTCCATATTCCAAACTCCAATTCTCCTCTGATATACTGACCGGGCCGGTGGCCAGAGCGCGGTGGCCCCACCCGTTCCCATCCCGAACACGGAAGTGAAACGCCGCAGCGCCGACGATACTTGGGGCGCAAGCCTCTGTGGAAAATAGGCCGCCGCCGGTACTGTGAAGGCTCCGACAGAGATGTCCGGAGCCTTCTCTTTGCTGTCAGCGCTCGGCTCTCAGGATCAGCGCGCCCGGCTGCAAGGCATTCACCCACGCGAGCCTCCCGTCGGTCGCGGTCACCCTGGCGGCCGAGGCCGGTCGTCACTTCGTCTCGAGATCGACCGCTTGGGGCCTATTCTGCCACAAGCCCCTTTGTGTTGACGGCGATGCCAGCGAGGGCTATCATCAAGGTTGCACCTCGGCTCCTTAACACGTTCAGATGTCCCGCGCCGGTGGTTTTGACGGGCGCGGGTGGGCGTGTTACGATGGCCGACGGCCCAAAAGCAGGCCGGCGCACCTTGACAACTGAATAGTGGAAGGAAGCAACGGGTAACCCGTTAACAACGGTAAACCGGACTCGGAAACGAGTTCATGGGATCTTACGGAGAGTTTGATCCTGGCTCAGGATAAACGCTGGCGGCGTGCTTCAGGCATGCAAGTCGAACGCCCCGACTTCGGTCGGGGAGTGGCGGACGGGTGAGTAACACGTAAGCAACCTGCCCGGAAGTGGGGAATAACCCGCCGAAAGGCGAGCTAATTCCGCATGTGATGTTGGGCCCTCGGGCCTGCCATCAAAGGCTTCGGTCGCTTCTGGAGGGGCTTGCGTCCGATTAGCTAGTTGGTGGGGTAACGGCCTACCAAGGCGACGATCGGTAGCTGGTCTGAGAGGACGGTCAGCCACACGGGGACTGAGATACGGCCCCGACTCCTACGGGAGGCAGCAGCTAGGAATCTTGGGAATGCGCGAAAGCGTGACCCAGCAACGCCGCGTGGGCGATGAAGGCCTTCGGGTTGTAAAGCCCTTTTGCAGGGGACGATAGTGACGGTACCCTGCGAATAAGCCACGGCTAACTACGTGCCAGCAGCCGCGGTAATACGTAGGTGGCGAGCGTTGTCC